>JAGPJL010000118.1:4594-9911 GCA_018054455.1 Parabacteroides sp. | reverse complement strand
CGATGAAATTGCCGATCACGAATGGGGCGATCGCTCTTTTTCGGTAAAAGACCCGATTGACAATGTTTTGTGCGTTTATTCACCTCGTGAAATGGGTCCCGAATATCAAAATGCAGTAAAAGAGTAACGGATTTAAACAATAAACAAAATGAAGAAAGAAGTAATTATTGTCTTGTTAAATGAATTTGCCGAATGACCATGCCGGGTTGATATTAATAGGTGGCATGAGTTGGTTTACTCCGGAAGCCCGACAACTCGTTCCTAATTTAGGGTTTACTATTTTCGCCGATATAGTAGCCGAGCTCCTGATCGTGATTTTTATCTATGAATAGATACGCATTCCCTTGATTTGATTCTATGTAATAGATGTTTGTATAGGTAAAATCGGGATTGTTTTGCTTCAAGACTTTGGACACATTGTCCGGTATTATAACGTCTTTACTTAATTCGTACCTTGTTTCTTTCCAAAATATTCTATCCGTTGACACTTCTCCATCAAAGAAAACATATTTGATGGTATCTCCATGAAGGATGATGTATTCGTGTTCGCCTGAGTTGTTTATATATCCTCTTATTTCTGCTCCGCTATATTTTTTTGCGATAAAGTCGAAGTGATCTTTTGAAAGGGTAACAAACCAGCGGGGGTCATTAGGGGTCCAGGTAAATGTTGTTAGATACAGTCCGTCGTCGTTAATGAATACATAATGCTCTACATTGGGAGTCTTTTTCCACTGATACTGAAAGTGTAGTGTGTAGAGTGCTTTATCTATACCGTCTCGTTCGGTTTTGTATATATCTATGATTTGCGCATTCCCGTATTCGGAGTTTTTAAAAGTACTTTGTGCTTTTAACGGGAGTTGTTGGATATTGCTGATTTTGGTATGGGTTATTTTCCATGTATCATTTACATACCAGACGGATGCTTCATTTTGTTCGTTATCAATAAAATCCAATTGACTTTGTCCATCTGAATAGTTCCTGAATGTTTTGATCTGTGATAAGGGATATCTCGCTGTAAAATCGCTCTTAATGGCAACAGGAATTTCTTCTTCCAGTTGATTTTCTTTTTCACAGGCTGTTAGCATACCCATAAACAGCACGCATGCCAAAATGTAGTAAAAATAGTTTAATCGTTTCATTGGTCTTTAGTTTTCTGTTATTTATAGTAATAAATGCATAAATTTGTGATCAGAACATATATCCTACTCCTGCATTAATTCTGAATCCGCTGAAGTCCATTCGGTAACCACTGCCCAAGCTTGCTCCGAATTCGAAATCGTATCCTGCACTTGCTGTTAGCAATAAGTGATTATAAAGTTTGAAGCGTGCTCCAGCCAGTGGTTGGATGGAATAGCCAGTTTTCTTTTGATTTATTTCTTCCGCTTTTTCTGTGAGTGTGGTGTTGTCTGATTTATTAATTTCAAGCTTGCTTTTAGTCTTCATAGTAGCGATAGTTAAAGCCGGAGACAGTTCCGCAAAGAAAGAGAGGGAATGTTGCTTGATAGTCATATTACAAAAATGGTGTCGATAGAAAACGCCCATTCTATAACCATTGGTTATCAGCTTTTCTTCGTACGAACCTGAATAGTCGGCAACGGCTATTTTGGACCCTGTGGTCATATATGATAATTTTAATCCTCCTTCTTTATTACCAGACTGATATCCAACATCCACAGTATGCATTACATATGCCGGAAAGATGTCGACCAATTTTGCATTAGGAGGCAAATTTCCACTGGATATTCCCATTTGTAAGGAAAACGTCATCAATTCTTTCATATCATTCATCTTATATGAAGCGTAACCTGCAGAATAATTGACGCTAAACTGCGATTTGGCGCCTAAAGAAATGATTGTTAGGAAGGTTATTATAATGATTCTTTTCATTGATTTTTAATTTTATCGGTGTGAATGAAATAATTGTTAATCATAAAATAGCTGTTGAATAATCGGGCGCCCGATTGGTTACCTGTACTAAACGAAAGAATTTCGTCTGTATAGTTAGAATCCAGAATTTTATACTGATTTGTCAAAGATCCGGTAGTTGAATTAACCTTATAAAGTAAATTTCCGGTTAGTATATCCACGTCCCTAAAAGCTCCCGTGATTGACTTTTTTGTCTGCATGGTGGTTAGGTCGACAATGTCGAATCTAGTGCTATAGCATATAAACACTTCATTCGGGTTATTATAATTGAAAACAATGTTGTTGACCGGTACATTGATTTCCGATTTCTTCTCTGTCAAGGTATTGCCTTGCATTTCGTAAATCTTGTACCAAGCCAGGCGAGTGTTAAAGTTATAGTTCAATACGGCTATATATTTATCATCGTACGATAAAAATGGGGCAAACCATCTGGAGTAGTCTTGTTCACCCCCATAATTATTTGTAAATAGCTTAATAGCTGTTGCTCCTTCGTAAACTGATAATGTATTATTTACCGGATCGGTTACAGCTATTTTGTCTTTTCCGGTTACAAAATGATCCGTATAATTCAGCGGTAAAGCATATAGCTCTCTATTAAGTGTATTGTCGGAATAAATATGAAGGAAATAATTGATGTCCTGAATTGCTACCAGTCCATTTGTCAGAGAATTAATTTGGCTTCCTGTTGACAAATTGTAATGGATCGTGGCATTATTAATTGCATTGAGATTCTTGTCGTAAACATAAAAACTGGAGAAGTTAGAACCAATGAGCTGTTTCTTAACCACATCTACTGTCGTAACATTAGGGATACCTGTGAGGATATCATCCGAAAAATAAAAATAGTAATTATCAAAGTTCAAATAATCAGCTTCTTCATTGTTTGCCGGAAGAAGGTACAGTCTTAGCAATTCATTATAGACAGGGAATAAAGATTTAGAAAATGAAACACGATTTCCATCTCTCATTTTGTAGATGTTGCCCAATTTATCCTTTACCACCAGACAGAAAGGATAAGGATTGGGGTTGTTGAATAGTAGCTCTGCCTTATTCAGACCCTGTATTTCCACTTTGAAATTATCTTCGTTAATCGTAGTGTATTCCACAGTATGAAAACCTTCAAGATAAACATCCGATGAGTTTGATACATGAGCTGCCACCCTGTACTGTTGAAATCCATACACATAGTTTTTATCTACACACCAATTTTGAGTTGGATCGTTAATTGTGCCGATTAATTTTTCATCTCCGTTCCATGTTTTACTGTAAACGTCGTATCTATCTACTGGTAATGTTGGTTCATCCCAGGTCAGCTTCAGATAATTGTTTTCATCTATAGTCTGACTTACTTTTAAGCGGTTTTCTGTAGAATTCTGGTCTACAAATTTGATTTTGAAATTATATTCGCCTATATATTGTTCTAAGTTTGCAAAATCGGCCACACTTCCTGACCCACTTCTTAGCACAATAACTACTTTCAGGTCATGCTCTTCATCATTTATCTGATTAACTGAAAGATGTATCTTGCTGATATCGGATCCTATACTGTTTCCGTCAAGATATAAATTTACTTGCAACAGGGCTTTTCCTTGTGTGCTCAATGAGTAAAAAAGGTTGGTGTTATTGTAGATGTAAATAACCTCATCTTCCCTGACACCTGCCAAATCGATGCCCATTGTGATATCCTGAGGTTTTTCCAGTTCAATATAATTTTTATCATTGTTGTCCCATTCACAAGAAAAAAAGAACAGGCAAAATAAGCTTATTAAATAGATTGAATTAGTATATTGTTTCATAGTAGTTATATGATGTATAAATTCAGTTGTTTACATTGAACCGTGTTTGGCTATTAGAATAATGACGGCACAAATGTAAATAAAATATTCATAAGTTATTTCAATATATACTCTATGTGTAATTTATTTAGTTGACATTTACAGAAATCTTTTAGCTAAATTTGCCGATAGGAATTAACTATTTATTCTCTAGTCGATATGAATACAGGGAAAAAGTGCGTTGAGGTGGTGGCTGCTATTATTCAGTGGGAGGATAAATACCTTTGTGTGCAGCGCGGACAGACAAGGTTTGCGTATACTTCGTTTAAGTTTGAGTTTCCGGGTGGCAAGGTTGAGTGTAATGAGTCATTGCCGGGTGCGCTTCGAAGAGAGATTTTGGAGGAGTTAGGCTACCCGATAGTGGTCGGTGAACGGTTGCTGACTGTTGATCACTCGTATCCGGATTTTGATATTATCATGCATTGCTTTCTTTGTTCTGCCTCGAATAAAGATTTTGTAATGAACGAGCACATTGAAGCTCGCTGGCTCTCTCCCCGTGAAATGCTTGAATTAGATTGGGCTGAAGCAGATAAGCCTGTGCTGGATTTACTTGTTAGGCAAAGTACGGCGGCTGATAATTCCAACGAACGTAATTCACCGTGAAATTATATAAAGCAACATTCTATGAAATGTATGAGTCTATTTACAGCGCTGGTAGCTTTGGGTATTCTATTCTTCTGCTCGTCGGATTATAGAGCAAAAAGTTCTCCTATTAATTCGAAGGATGATACGGTTGTGGTTAGAAATGATTTACAAAAACATTTTAAGGACTGCAATGTGAATGGTACGATTGTGATTTTCGACAATAATAAACAACAATGGATTGTATCTGATACCATTGGCGCGAAAATGGAAACGTTACCTGCTTCTACTTTCAAAATACTAAATCTTCTTGTCGCGTTGGAAACAGATGTTATTGCTGATGAGAATGAGTTAGTGCAATGGGCAGGACGAAAAGATACGGCCGAATATGGGTATAGACCGGAAATTTATCATGATATGACTGTAAAGGAGGCTTTTGATGTTTCTGCAGTTTGGGCGTTCATTGAATTGGCGAAAAGAATTGGCAAGGATAATTATAAAAAGTATTTGACCAGTTGTAATTATGGGAATCTCAACCTCTCTCATCAGGGAGATGATTTTTGGAACTTCGGAGCATTAGGTATTTCGCCGGTTAACCAGGTTCAATTTGTGAGAAAGCTGTATGAAAACAAATTACCTTTTTCAAGGGAGCATATGGAAATTGTAAAAAGAGTAATGGTTGCAGAGCAAAAAGATGGCTATGTTATTCATGCTAAAACAGGCTGGACAAGTAAAAATGGAATTAATATCGGTTGGTGGGTAGGTTATTTAGAGAAAAATAAAACAGTTTATTTTTTTGCCACACGTCTTTTACAAGACGAAAAATCCAATAACCCCAATTTTGGAACTTGCAGAAAAGAAATTACAATGACTGTTTTCAGAGACTTAGGTATTATTGATTAAAATCAGAGTATTTCGAAATCTACGTTGTACGTAATTCCTGGTCTTGTTTTGGATGGTATTCTATCATAGTA
>JAGPJL010000118.1:0-4494 GCA_018054455.1 Parabacteroides sp. | reverse complement strand
GTGTTATTGTATCTGATAAAGTAGTCCCATACATCTTGTTGGTCGGGAGTGAGACTTTGATAGACAGCTTCACTGTCTACGTGTTCGGTTTTTGTGCAGGAGAAAAGCATTAAAGACAAGAATAAATAGACAGCAATTTTCATAGTGCAAAAAAGTTAATTCGATTGAGTTGCCAAAGATACTATTTCAATGTTAATAATCCAGCAACATTAAGGAGATAATATACTTATTCATTACAATTTCTGATCTTTTTATTCAATATAATCAAATATTCTAGAACTTCAATTCGTAATTGAATTAGGCTATTCAGTATTATTGGTTTTTATCTCTGCCATATTAGGTGTACTTTTGTACTGTTATTCTGGAATAATTCCATAGGATCCTGTCTCTTATAAAAGTTCAAAAGTAAATATAGAAATGAAAGTTGTAGCAGTTAACGGAAGTCCTCACAAAGAAGGCAACACTTATCAAGCACTTAAGGTGATTGGAAGGAAATTAAATGAAAATGGCATAGATTTTGAAATTCTCCATGTGGGAAACAAAGCTGTAAGAGGTTGTCTGGCTTGCGGTAAATGCAGCAGGACCAAAGACGAAAAATGTAGTATTACGACCGATCCGTTAAATGAGTGGATTCAAATAATGAAAGAGGCTGATGGCATTATTCTTTCCTCCCCTGTGTACTATTCTGGTGTGGCAGGAACAATGAAAAGCTTCCTCGACCGGTTGTTTTATGTTTCACTTAGCAACGGGGGCTTTTTCCGTCACAAAGTTGGAGCGGCCGTTGTTGCGGTACGTCGTTCAGGAGGTTCGTCTACACTAGATACGCTGAATCATTACCTCGCTTACTCCGAAATGATGTTGGCAACTTCCTGTTACTGGAATATTATTCATGGAACAAGTCCGGGCGAAGCTGTGCAGGACGACGAGGGTGTACAAATAATGGAAGTGCTTGGAGATAATATGGCTTGGCAACTAAAGATGAGAGAGATGACCAAAGACACGTTGCCAGCGCCTGCAAAAGTACAAAAAGTATATACCAATTTTATTAGGTAAATGAAGGGTTTAAGAAGGCGGTATTAATTATTTAATTCTTCTATCTTTGCATCGGAAAATACTTTTATTGATGCGAATAGTTAAATATTTCCTTTCTTTTTTCCTCCTGGCTGCGCTGTTTGGCTGCACACCTCAACCTGAAGCGAATGAATTGTTGGTACGGGCAGATAGTTTGCTCGACACTGAACAAGCTGATAGTGCTCTCAACCTGATTGATTCTATTTTCTATCCTGAGAAAAGTTTTAACAAAGAGCAGTACATGCAATACTTGGTTACCCGTGTTCGGGCCCGGTATAAAACGATGCATAGTATAGCGTCCGATTCCGCTGTTTTCACTGCCTGGAATTATTATCGCCGAAAAGCGGATAATCCCAGGTGGACGGCATTGGCTGCTTTTTATAGTGGCTGTGTTTATTATGAACAGAAAGCCCTTGATAAAGCTATGTATGCTTATAAAGAGTCTTTGACCGAAGCAATAAAAACAAATGATAATAACCTTAAAGGTTTAGTACAAAATAATATAGGGGATTTGTTAGAACAGCAGGGGCTTTATGAACAGGCACTAAGGGTATATCAAATAACAAATCAACTCTACTGGAATAATAGTAAGAATAAGATTACGTCCATTAGTAATGAGGGACGTTCCTATTTGTTGATGGACGAAACGGACAGTGCTTTGGTTGTCTTTCAGCGAGGAATTGATTTGGCTAGAGAGATAAACGACAGAAATGGAGAATCGTTATTGATGCAAAATATCAGTTTGGCATACTCCCAAAAGCAAGAATATGAAAAGGCCCTCAGCTACATTCATCGTTCGTTCCGGATCAATACAGATTCAACGGAAATTCCCCGATATCATCTCAATTTGGCTCAGGTATATTCCTGTTTGGAAATGGAAGATTCAGCTTCTTTCTATTATGATTGTGTAAAGAACGAGGTTGATAATTTAACTGATAGTTATTTGCAAGGGAGTATTTATATAGCCTTGGCAAATTGGGAAAAGAGTAGAAGAAATTATTCAGCAGCTTTCGACTATCTGGATAAACGGGCTTCTTCAATTGAACGGATCATGGATGAGCGAAATCAAAGTTCTGTATTGGATGTAGAAAAAAAGTATGATTTTGAACGGATGAAAAATATCCATGATAAACAAACTATAATTTTGCAGTCCTGGCTGCTTCTGTTGGCTGTTTTACTTGTAATTAGTGGTACCATGATTGCCATACATCTGTTGAAACGAAAGAACCGTATAATTGTTGCGCAACAAACTATCAACACATTAAAAGAAATGAACAGAGAACTAAATTCTTCTATTTATCGCCTTAATGCCGATCTGCATAATGCTGTCATGGTACAATGTGATATAGCAAAGAAAATTATTCACTTCAATCAGGATATCGAAAAATATGAATCTCTGCAGACTAATCCTCTTCAAATGATACAGAGAGTCAACAAAATATTCTATGGTGAGAAAAATATTGAAGAACAATGGGAAGCCATACTGAAAACTATAAATTTGGTGCGTCCTGGTTTTGCAGAAAAAATAGAAGTTTCTTTTCCCGCCTTGTCTGTATATGAGCATCGTATTTGTTTGTTAACCTATGCCGGATTCAAGGTAGGGGAAATTGCGATTATTCTAGATCAAAAACCAAATACTATTCAAACTCGTCGGACAAGTTTGAGGAAGAAAATTGGAATAGAGGCTGGAGCTGATATAGCGGAATTTCTAAATCGTCATCTGAATTAATGGAATTTTTCTTTCCTTGTCGCTTTGTTTTCCCATATATAACGAACAGAATCAGGACCTAAATCTTTTTTTATTCTTACAAATACCTATATCTATACTTGTTTATCTGGTTGATTATAAATGTGCTACGATGTAATCATTTCTAAAACCTATATTTTGGACCCGAACCTCTTGATCACTCTTTTTACCCCTTTTCTTTTAGTTTACATTTGTGATCGAATAATAAATAATATAACCATGAAAGTTCAAATTCTAAAGAAGAATTTTGGTTCAACCAACCGGATTAATGGAAATACCGGGTATGCTTGTAAACCAATTGTGCTATTTACATTCATCCTATCCATGTTTTTATCTTGTTCGAAAGATGACAATCCCATGGATAATAACCAACAACAGGATATAAAAGGCCGGTTCGATAACTCTCCATTTGTTTGGGATGAGAGCAATTCTACTCGTCCTGCGGATGATATTTATATAGGTGATATGAATGTTTGTTTGGTAAGCGATGATGGTAGCCTCACTAGAAGTGTCGCCTCTACCGGAAATTCATCGGATAATCTGTTTATTTACATTCCAGTCAACATCTATGCTGGTGCTGTTTATCCTAAGTCTTCATTACCTAATAAATTAGGTGATGAAATAGCACTGGAGAGAAATCCTATTGATGTGGTGTATAATTTCAATGATCCTTTCATTGATTCAATAACGAAGGAAACCGGCTCTTCAGGATATAAAAAGTCTTTTAAGGCAGCTATGATTTCGAAAGAATACCACAAGCATCTGGCTGCCGGTAAAGCTGATTTGGAATATTATTTTACACAATTTAAAACATCTTCCGATTTGGAAAAAGCTCTCTCTGGAAATGTATCTCTTGGTCGTATATTTAGTGATAATACGGCAAAGAATAGTAAAAAGCTCAATATTCAGAGTCGGGTATTCGTAAAATTGGTAAGTGTCAATTTTTCAGTGAATATGGATGCTCCTGCAGCAAGTAAGGGTTTTTTTAAGGATTCTTCTTACAATAATAAACTTGGATTCAAAGAGGAGAATTTGCCGGTTTATATACGGTCGTTGACATACGGAAGGGTTGTTTATATGGCTATCGAAAGTGAGTATTCTTATTCGGAAGTGGGACAGGCACTAAAAGCTGCCATCAAATATAAATTTAAAGGAGTCAGTATGGACACAGATAAACAAGTAACAAAAATAGTTAGTAAATCGACTGTTACCCTATTTGCCATTGCAGATGACACTCCGAGTGCGTTCTTTGTGGGCGGACTGTCTGATTTGAGCAGTATATTCGAAACCAATTATTCATCCATCGCTTATGGGTATCCAATATATTTACAAGGAAGGTATGTTTATGACAATTCTGCTTATCATCCTACCAATCCTGCTTCTGACAATCGTAACAGAAGGCATCGGTGAGAAGGCACAATGTTAGTGTAATGTAAGAGGTTTCAAAACAAAAACGGCCCATTTTCGTTATAAGTATACAATAGCTGGTTGAAATCATTTATATTGAGGAGAGACGAATCTATTGGATTTGTGAAATAAAAATTAATACAAAATGAAGATTTATACTAAAGGTGGCGACAAAGGTCGTACGGGAATTTATGGAGGAGAACGGGTTGATAAGGATGATATCCGAATTGAAGCCAATGGTTGTTTGGATGAATTAAATGCAACAATAG
>JAGPJL010000117.1 GCA_018054455.1 Parabacteroides sp. | reverse complement strand
AACGTTCGAACCACGTTACCTTGTTTGTTGATACACGTAGTACAAACGATAGTCAAAATTAATTGTAGATGGGACAAAAAGTTAATCCGATTAGTAATCGTTTAGGAATCATCCGTGGATGGGATTCTAACTGGTATGGCGGAAATAATTATGGTGAAACTTTGTTGGAAGACAGCAAGATCCGTAAATATCTGAACGCCCGTCTGGCAAAGGCTAGTGTATCACGTATTGTTATTGAGCGTACACTTAAGTTGATCACAATAACAGTTTGCACATCACGTCCGGGCATTATCATCGGTAAAGGTGGTCAGGAAGTTGATAAGTTGAAAGAAGAGTTGAAAAAAATTACTGATAAAGAAGTTCAGATTAACATCTTTGAAGTAAAAAGACCCGAATTAGACGCAGTTATTGTAGCAAACAACATTGCACGTCAGCTAGAAGGAAAAATTGCATATCGTCGTGCTATCAAGATGGCTATTGCCGCTACCATGAGAATGGGTGCCGAAGGTATTAAAGTGCAAATCTCTGGTCGTTTGAATGGTGCTGAAATGGCCCGTTCAGAAATGTATAAAGAAGGAAGAACTCCGTTGCACACTTTCAGAGCTGATATTGATTATGCTTTGGGAGAAGCGTTGACAAAGGTTGGTTTGATTGGTATTAAGGTTTGGATTTGTCGTGGTGAAGTTTATGGTAAGAGAGATCTTGCTCCTTCATTTACTGCTTCAAAAGATTCAGGTCGCAGAAATGACAGCAATACCTCGGGCAACAGAGACAAGAACTTCAAGAGAAAGAAAACTAATCGTTAAACGTTAGAAAAAACAAGAGATGTTACAACCTAAAAAAACAAAGTTCAGAAGACAGCAGAAAGGTCGCATGAAGGGCGAAGCTCAACGTGGCAACCAGCTGGCATTCGGATCGTTTGGTATAAAGACTTTAGAATCCAAATGGATTACTGGTCGTCAGATTGAAGCTGCCCGTATTGCTGTAACACGTTACATGCAACGTCAGGGTCAGGTTTGGGTACGTATTTTCCCAGATAAGCCAATTACTAAAAAGCCTGCAGAAGTACGTATGGGTAAAGGTAAAGGTTCGCCAGAAGGATTTGTGGCACCTGTTACTCCAGGACGTCTTATTTTCGAAATTGAAGGTGTACCTTTCGATGTAGCTAAAGAAGCTTTGCGCTTAGCCGCTCAAAAACTTCCCGTTACTACTAAGTTTGTAGTGAGACGTGATTATGACTTTCAAAATCAAAATGCGTAATTGTTATGAAGATTGCAGAAATTAAAGAATTAAGTACAAAGGAGTTACTCGAAAGAGTTGAAGCTGAAATTACAGCTTATGATCTGAAAAAGATCAATCATACCATTACTCCTGTTGACAATCCTGCTCAGATTAAGCAAGAACGCAGGACGATTGCGCGCATGAAGTCTGAATTGCGCTACAGAGAACTTAATAATAAATAATTGAGCCTGATGGAAACTAGAAATTTAAGAAAAGAAAGAACGGGCGTGGTTTTAAGCAACAAGATGGAAAAAAGCATCACTGTTGCTGTTAAATGGAAGGAAAAACACCCCATTTATGGTAAATTCGTTAATAAAACGAAGAAATATCATGCTCATGACGAAAATAATGAATGTTCAATTGGCGATACTGTAAAACTTATGGAAACTCGTCCTTTGAGCAAGACCAAGAGATGGAGATTAGTTCAAATAATCGAAAGAGCTAAGTAAGATGATACAACAAGAATCAAGACTAGTAGTATGTGACAACAGTGGCGCAAAAGAAGCTTTATGTATTCGTGTTTTAGGCGGTACAAGAAAGCGCTATGCCACTGTAGGGGATGTAATTGTAGTAGCAATTAAGAGCGTAATCCCTGCAAGTGATGTAAAGAAAGGTGCAGTTTCAAAAGCTATCATCGTTCGTACAAAAAAAGAAATTCGTCGTCAGGATGGTTCATACATCCGCTTCGATGATAACGCGTGCGTTTTGTTGAATGCCGGTGGTGATATTCGCGGAAGTCGTATTTTTGGTCCGGTAGCGAGAGAGCTTCGTTTAGCAAATATGAAAATTGTTTCACTTGCACCGGAAGTACTTTAATTCTGTAAAACTTTAGGTAATGAGTAAATTACACATAAAAAAAGGCGATATAGTTTTTGTTAATACTGGCGAAGACAAAGGTAAAACAGGTCGCGTGCTACAGGTTATTGTAGCTGATCAACGTGCCGTTGTTGAAGGTGTTAATATGGTATCAAAGCATACCAAGCCTAATGCAAAGAATCCGCAAGGAGGAATTGAAAAGAAAGAAGCATCAGTTCATATTTCAAATCTGAATGTGGTAGATCCTAAATCAGGAAAAGCTACCCGTATCGGACGTAAATTGAACGCTGAAGGCGCTTTAGTTCGTTATTCAAAAAAATCAGGGGAGGAAATTAAGTAATGAGCAATACTGCAAATCTTAAAAAAGAATATCAGGATCGCATTGTTCCTGCTTTGACGAAAGAATTTGAATACAAGTCTGTAATGCAAGTTCCTGTTTTGAAAAAGATTGTTATCAACCAAGGTCTGGGAATGGCTTCTGCTGATAAGAAAATCATTGATATTGCTATCAGCGAACTTACGACTATTACAGGTCAGAAAGCTGTAGCTACTGTATCTAAAAAGGATATTTCAAACTTCAAACTTCGTAAGAAGATGCCTATTGGTGTAATGGTAACATTACGTCGCGAGCAGATGTACGAATTTTTGGAAAGACTTGTTCGTATTGCACTTCCTCGTATCCGCGACTTCAAGGGTATTGAAAGCAAGTTCGATGGAAGAGGTAATTATACGTTAGGTATTCAGGAGCAAATTATTTTCCCTGAAATAAATATCGACAGTATTACCAAAATATTGGGAATGAATATTACCTTTGTAACCTCTGCGCAAACAGATGAGGAAGGGTATGCTCTATTGAGAGAATTTGGCTTGCCTTTTAAAAATATTAAAAAAGATTAAGTAGATATGGCTAAAGAATCGATGAAGGCCCGTGAAGTTAAGAGAGCTAAGCTTGTAGCAAAATATGCTACAAAAAGAGCTGAACTTAAAGCCGCAGGCGACTATGAAGCTTTACAAGCTTTACCCAAAAATGCTTCACCCGTACGTTTGCACAACCGTTGCAAAATCACAGGTCGTCCGAAAGGCTATGTACGCCAGTTCGGCATTTCTCGTATCCAATTTCGTGAAATGGCATCAAATGGTTTAATCCCTGGTGTAAAGAAAGCAAGTTGGTAAGAATTTTTTTTAGTTTAAATATTGTCCGGAAGTCCGGATCAATTTAATTATTTATTATATGACAGATCCTATTGCAGATTATTTGACAAGATTGCGTAATGCAATTAAAGCCAAGCACAGAGTTGTAGAAGTGCCGGCGTCAAATTTAAAAAAAGAGATCACTAAGATCCTTTTTGACAAGGGCTACATTCTTAATTTTAAGTTTGTAGAAGAAGGTCCTCAAGGTACAATTAAAATTGCTTTGAAGTATGACCCCGTTAACAAAGTAAACGCAATAAAGAAACTCGAAAGAGTTTCTTCTCCGGGTTTACGTAGGTACACTGGTTACAAAGAAATGCCAAGAGTATTGAATGGTTTAGGTATTGCTGTTCTTTCTACTTCTAAAGGTGTTATGACAGACAAAGAAGCCCGCGATTTAAAAATCGGTGGTGAAGTTTTATGTTATGTTTATTAATTAGGAGGAAAGTAGAATGTCAAGAATAGGAAAATTACCAATCCAAGTACCAGCCGGTGTTACTGTTACTATCAAGGATTCTGTAGTGACTGTTAAAGGTCCTAAGGGCGAACTAGTTCAATCTGTTAATCCAGCCATTCAGGTATCAATTGAAGCCGGAGTGATTACGTTAACAAGACCGACCGAAAGTAAAGAACATCGTGCTATGCACGGTCTGTATCGTTCATTAATCAACAACATGGTTCTTGGTGTATCTGATGGATACAAGAAAGAATTAGAACTTGTAGGTGTTGGTTACCGTGTTTCAAATGCAGGCCAGTTGTTAGACCTTTCATTGGGTTATACGCACAATATTTTCTTACAGTTACCTGCAGAAATTAAGGTGGAAACCAAATCAGAGAGAAATAAGAATCCTCTTATTATCCTTGAATCGGCTGACAAGCAATTATTAGGACAAGTATGTGCTAAGATTCGCTCATTCCGTATGCCAGAGCCTTACAAGGGTAAAGGTATTAAGTTTGTGGGTGAAGAGATCCGCAGAAAGTCTGGAAAGTCAGCAGGTAAGTAATTTACGTAAACTGAAATTATCATGACAACGAAGGTAGAAAGAAGATTAAAGATAAAACGTAGCGTACGCAGCAAGATCTCAGGAACTGCTGAACGTCCACGCTTGACTGTGTTTAGAAGTAATAAACAAATCTATGCACAGGTAATTGACGATACAACAGGCCGTACATTAGCTGCTGCTTCATCTTTAAAGATTGAAGAAAGTGCCTCTAAAAAGGAACTTGCAGCTAAGGTAGGAGAACAAATTGCAAAGAGTGCTCAGGAAGCTGGTGTACAAGTTGTAGTTTTTGACCGTAATGGTTACCTGTATCATGGGAGAATTAAAGAATTAGCAGATGCTGCGCGTAACGGCGGCCTTAAATTTTAATCAAAATGGCAGGAGTTAATAATAGAGTTAAATCGACCAACGACTTAGAGTTGAAGGACAGATTAGTTGCAATTAACCGTGTGACAAAAGTTACCAAAGGTGGACGTACATTTAGTTTCGCTGCAATTGTTGTAGTAGGAAACGAAGATGGTATCGTTGGTTGGGGCTTAGGTAAAGCCGGCGAAGTAACGACAGCAATTGCTAAAGGTGTAGAAGCTGCAAAGAAAAATTTAATCAAGGTTCCAGTTCATAAAGGTACTATTCCTCACGAACAACTTGCTAAATTTGGCGGTGCAGAGGTATTTATTAAACCGGCATCTCACGGTACCGGTGTTAAAGCTGGTGGTGCTATGCGTGCCGTACTTGAGAGTGTTGGTATTACCGACGTTTTGGCAAAATCAAAAGGATCTTCAAATCCTCATAACCTTGTAAAAGCAACTATTGCTGCATTAGGTGAGTTGAGAAATCCTTTTACTGTTGCTCAAAATAGAGGTATATCTGTTGAAAAGGTGTTCAGAGGTTAAATAAGGGAGATATAATTATGGCAACAATAAAGATCAAACAAGTTAAAAGCAGAATTAAATGCCCTAAAGTACAGAAGCTGACACTAGATGCACTTGGACTGCGGAAAATGAATCGTGTTGTAGAACACGAAGCTACACCTGCGATCCTTGGTATGGTTGAGAAAGTGAAACATTTGGTTTCTGTAGAGAAATAATAATTGGTTTAAAAAATAAATTATACAAAATGAATTTATCAAATTTAAAACCTGCTGAAGGATCTATCAAAACCAGAAAAAGAATCGGCCGCGGTACCGGTTCAGGATTAGGTGGTACTTCAACAAGAGGACACAAAGGAGCTAAATCCAGATCTGGTTATTCCAGAAAGATTGGTTTCGAAGGAGGTCAAATGCCTATTCAGAGACGTTTGCCTAAATTTGGTTTCAAGAATATTAACCGTGTAGAATATAAAGCCATCAATTTAGAGACTTTACAACAATTGGCAGAAGCTCAACAGCTTTCTAAGATTGGTGTAGCCGATCTGATTGCCGCAGGTTTCATTTCTAAATCACAATTGGTTAAAATTTTAGGAAAAGGCGAATTGACTGCTAAACTTGATGTTGAAGCTCATGCTTTCTCAAAAAGTGCAGAAGAAGCCATCCAAGCTTTAGGTGGAAATGTTGTTAAACTCTAAGTTATGAGAGCAGTTGATACAATAAAAAATATCTGGAAGATAGAGGATCTGAGAAATCGGATCCTCACCACTCTTTTATTAGTGTTGGTTTATCGTTTCGGAACGTATGTTGTTCTTCCAGGTGTTGATCCCAAAGCCTTAACCGCTTTGCAGGAGCAGACAAGGGGTGGATTACTTGCTCTTCTTGATATGTTTTCAGGAGGAGCCTTTGCCAATGCATCTATTTTTGCATTAGGTATCATGCCGTATATTTCCGCTTCCATTGTTATGCAGTTGTTAGCCATCGCTGTTCCGTCTTTCCAAAAACTTCAAAGAGAAGGCGAAAGCGGACGTCGTAAAATCAATCAGTGGACTCGTTACCTAACAGTTGCTATTCTTTTATTCCAGGGTCCTACGTATCTTGTGAATCTAAGTGTACAACTTAAAGCTGTAGGCGCAAGCTTGCCAGCAGGTTTCTTTTTCACTATTTATAGTACAATTATTTTAGCTGCAGGAAGTATGTTTGTCTTGTGGCTTGGAGAAAAAATCACAGATAAAGGTGTAGGTAATGGTATTTCATTCATTATTCTTGTTGGTATTATAGCACGTCTTCCTCATTCTTTGTTCCAGGAATTTATTTCGAGAACAACAGAAAAAACAGGAGGATTGGTTATGTTCCTTTTTGAAATGTTATTCCTTTTGTTTGTTATTGCCGGAGCAATTTTGTTAGTACAAGGTACACGCAAAGTTCCAGTTCAATATGCAAAAAGAATTATTGGAAATAAACAATACGGTGGAGCAAGACAGTATATTCCGTTAAAGGTTAATGCTGCGAATGTTATGCCAATCATTTTTGCTCAGGCAATTATGTTTATTCCTATTTCAATTGTTGGTTTTTCCAGCACACAGGAATCTAGCGGATTTTGGACAGCTTTTATGGATAACAGCGGATTTTGGTACAACTTTGTGTTTGCAGTGTTGATCATTCTCTTTACGTATTTCTATACAGCAATAACCATCAATCCAACACAAATGGCTGATGATTTGAAGAGAAATAATGGATTTATCCCAGGCGTTAAACCGGGAAAACATACAAAAGATTATCTGGATACCATTATGGATCGAATTACTTTACCTGGTGCATTATTCCTTGCTTTGGTAGCTATTATGCCTGCCTTTGCCAGAATCGCCGGTGTAAGTATGGAGTTCTCTCAATTTTTTGGTGGAACATCTCTGTTGATTTTAGTTGGTGTAATTCTTGATACATTACAGCAAGTTGAAAGTCATTTGTTAATGCGTCATTACGACGGATTATTGAAGTCAGGTAGAATTAAAGGACGTTCAGGCTCTGTAGCCGCTTATTAGTAGAATGATCTATTTAAAAACAGATGAAGAAATTGAGTTGATGCGTGTGGCAAATCAACTGGTAGGCAAGACTCTTGGCGAATTAGCCAAGCATATTGTACCTGGTGTCACAACGCTTCAACTTGATAAAATAGCCGAGGAATTCATTAGGGATAATGGCGCTACTCCGGCATTTTTGGGATATGGAGGCTTCCCAAATTCGATTTGTGCCTCAGTTAACGAAAATGTTGTTCATGGTATTCCATCATCCAAAACAGTGTTGAAGGATGGCGATATTATTTCGGTTGACTGTGGAACTCACATAAATGGATTTACCGGAGACTCAGCCTATACTTTTTGTGTAGGTGAAGTATCACCCGAAGTTAAACAACTTTTGAAAACAACCAAAGAATCCCTTTATTTAGGAATACAATCGGCTGTTGAAGGAAAGCGAGTTGGCGATATAGGTAATGTTATTCAATCCTATTGTGAGGGCCGTAATTTTTCTGTTGTTCGCGAATTGGTAGGACACGGATGCGGTCGTAACATGCATGAGGAACCTGAAGTACCCAATTACGGTCGCCGTGGTTGTGGTCCGCTTCTCAGAAATGGGATGTGTATCTGTATAGAGCCGATGATAAACCTTGGAAGCAAAAATGTCGTATTCGAACGTGATGGATGGACTGTCCGTACAAAGGATAGAAAACCCTCAGCACACTTTGAACATTGTATCGCTATACGTCCGAATGGGCCAGATATTTTGTCTTCGTTTATGTTTATAGAAGAAGTACTTGGAGATAACGCAATTTAATTTATTTGAATTTTATGGCTAAACAGTCAGCAATTGAACAGGATGGAGTAATTATCGAAGCATTGTCTAATGCAATGTTTCGGGTAGAATTGGAGAACGGACATGAAATTACGGCACATATCTCAGGAAAGATGCGAATGCATTACATTAAAATCCTTCCGGGTGATAAGGTGAGAGTTGAAATGTCTCCGTATGATTTATCGAAAGGTAGAATTGCTTTTAGGTACAAATAAAAAAAACAAGATATGAAAGTAAGAGCATCTTTAAAGAAGCGCACCGACGAATGCAAAATTGTAAGAAGAAAAGGTCGCTTGTATGTAATTAACAAGAAAAACCCGAAGTTTAAACAACGTCAGGGATAATTTATTAATTTTGCAAACTAATTTTAGTAAGTAATATGGCTATAAGAATAGTTGGTGTAGACTTGCCACAAAATAAAAGGGGCGAAATTGCTTTGACTTATATTTTCGGAATAGGTCGCAGTCGTTCAAACTATATTTTAGATAAAGCGGGCATAAATCGTGATATTAAGGTAAAAGACTGGACAGACGAACAGGCTGCTCAGATTCGTGAAATAATCGGTGCTGAATGTAAGGTAGAAGGGGATCTACGTTCTGAAGTTCAGCTGAACATTAAACGACTGATGGATATCGGTTGTTACAGAGGTGTACGTCACCGTGTTGGCTTACCACTTCGTGGTCAGAGTACAAAAAACAATGCACGTACACGTAAGGGTAAAAAGAAAACTGTTGCAAACAAGAAAAAAGCTACTAAATAATAAGAGTTAATATGGCAAAAAAAACAGTCGCAGCAAAGAAGAGAAACGTAAAAGTTGATGCTTTTGGACAAGCACATATTCATTCTTCTTTCAACAACATTATTGTATCACTTGCAAATAGTGATGGCCAGGTAATTAGTTGGTCTTCTGCCGGTAAAATGGGTTTCAGAAGTTCAAAGAAAAACACTCCTTATGCAGCTCAGATGGCAGCACAGGATTGTGCTAAGGTAGCTTTTGATCTTGGATTAAGAAAGGTAAAAGTATTTGTTAAGGGCCCAGGTAACGGACGTGAGTCTGCTATCAGAACAATTCACGGTGCAGGTATCGAGGTAACTGAAATTGTTGACGTTACTCCATTGCCACACAACGGATGTCGTCCTCCTAAAAAGAGAAGAGTTTAATTAACAATAATTTGCTGCACATGAATCCGGAATTGTGATAAGATTGCACATTATCCTCTCTGCAGTCGCGGCTGCACGATTCCAGATTCATACAGAACATTTAAAACAATAGAAAAATGGCAAGATATACTGGTCCAAAATCAAGAATTGCCCGTAAATTCGGTGAGCCTATTTTCGGTGCTGATAAAGTTCTTTCAAAAAAGAACTATCCTCCGGGACAACATGGTAACTCCAGACGTAAAAAGACTTCTGAGTACGGAATTCAGCTTCGTGAGAAGCAAAAAGCTAAATATACCTATGGTGTATTAGAAAAACAGTTTAGAATCATGTTTGAAAAAGCTTCACGCAGTAAAGGTATTACCGGTGAGGTTTTATTGCAGTTACTTGAAGTACGTTTAGACAACCTGGTGTTCCGTTTAGGATTAGCACCTACGAGAGATGCTGCCCGTCAGTTAGTTTCTCACCGTCACATTGTTGTTGATGGTAAAGTTGTAAACATTCCTTCATATTCTGTAAAACCTGGTCAGGTTATTGGTGTGAGAGAGAAAGCAAAGTCTCTTGAAATCATTACCGATGCTTTGGCTGGCTTCAATCACAGCAAGTATCCTTGGATAGAATGGGATCAGACTACTTTAAGCGGAAAACTACTGCATACGCCTGAAAGAGCTGATATTCCTGAAAACATTACTGAGCAGTTGATCGTAGAATTGTATTCTAAATAATAATTGATTCCATGGCGATATTAGCATTTCAAAAACCCGATAAAGTATTAATGTTGGAAGCGGACAACTTCTTCGGAAAGTT
>JAGPJL010000116.1 GCA_018054455.1 Parabacteroides sp. | reverse complement strand
TTTTCTTTTCTTAGATTGTTGTCTCACGAAGATTCGAACTTCGACAGACAGAACCAAAAACTGTAGTGCTACCATTACACCATGAGACAATCCGATGCTTTGTTCTAAAGCGTTGCAAAGGTAAACATTTATTTTTATTTTGCAAGTATCTCGTTCAAATTTTTACTTTACGATGAGTAAAAAGTAGTTCTTCTTTCCCTTTTGAACCAATAAGTACTTGCTGTTTAGCAAGGAATCTACTGTAATTAATTCATCTGGTTGCACAAGCTTCTCCTTGTTTACACTTACTCCTCCGCTTTGAACCAACTTACGCATTTCTCCTTTTGAAGGGAAGACAGGTGCCTTTTCTGTAAGCAGATCAACCGCTTTGATTCCTGCAGCCATATCTTCTTTCGATACTTCGAATTGAGGAACACCTTCGAATACAGCCAATAAAGTGTCTTCGTCTATTTTCTTCAACGCATCAGAGGTGGAGTTGCCGAACAAAATATTGGAAGCTTCTACCGCTGCATTATAATCTTCTTCAGAGTGAACCATAACTGTTACCTCTTTGGCCAGACGTTTTTGTAAAGGACGAAGATGGGGTGCTGCTGCTTGTTCTGCTTCCAGCGCAATTATTTCTTCTTTTTCCAGTGCAGTAAAGATTTTGATGTATTTGGCCGCATCGGCATCACTGACATTTAACCAAAACTGATAGAATTTATAAGGAGAAGTATAGCGGCGGTCCAGCCAAACATTACCTGACTCCGTTTTGCCAAATTTACCTCCATCAGCCTTTGTAATAAGCGGACAGGTAAGAGCAAAAGCTTCGCCTCCCTGTTTGCGTCTGATTAATTCAGTTCCGGTAGTGATATTTCCCCACTGGTCCGAACCACCCATTTGCAGGCGACATCCTTCGTGCTGATACAGATAAAGGAAGTCATAACCCTGAAGCAATTGGTAGGAAAATTCGGTGAAAGACATACCTACGTTAGATTCGGAGCTGAGACGTTTCTTTACAGAGTCTTTAGACATCATGTAGTTTACCGTAAGGTGTTTGCCGATATCGCGAATGAAATTCAGGAAAGAATAATCTTTCATCCAGTCGTAGTTATTAACCAGCTTGGCTGCGTTAGGTGCGTCTGAATCGAAATCCAGAAACTTGGCCAGCTGGTTTTTGATGCTTTCCTGGTTGTGACGCAGGGTTGCTTCGTCCAGCAAATTACGCTCTGCGGATTTTAAGGATGGATCACCAATCATACCTGTGGCTCCGCCAATCAATGCGATAGGGCGGTGACCAGCACGCTGCAGGTGTTTTAGCATCATTACTCCAACAAGGTGTCCAATATGTAAAGAATCCGCGGTAGGGTCGATACCCACATAAGCAGATGTCATCTCTTTTTGTAACTGTTCTTCTGTACCAGGCATCATGTCATGAATCATGCCTCTCCATCTTAATTCTTCAACAAAATTCATCGTATATAATTATTGTGTTATTTCAATGCTGGCAAAGTTACGACTTATTTTTTAAATCAGATAGCAAAAACCTTGCGAACATTATCTCTTAATGTGTTGGAAAATAGGGCTGCATCTATCTGCATGGATGTGGCAAGACGCTGATACACGTTGCAGATAGACAGATCGCTGTCGTCGGTTTCTGCCAGTATGCGGTTTAAATACTCCTTTTGCAGTGCTTCCGGATTAAACAAACCTCCGAAGGAGAGATAGAATCCCTGCTTAATAAGCTGACCGGCCAATTGTCCGTTTCCGCGAAAGCCATGAATTATCCATGGCATCTTAGGATTCAGTTCCTTCCTGACTGAAATAAGTTCTGCCCAGGCTTTCACGCAGTGAATAATGAGAGGCTTGCTGAATTCTTCTGCCAGCAGCGCCTGAATTTTGAATATCTTTATCTGTTCGGGAAGAAATGCGTCGGCCAGTTTGTCCAATCCTGCCTCTCCAACGGCAATAACGAGCCGGTGAGTACAGGCTTCACGAACCTCCTGAAGCTGACGTTCGGTGTCGGCGATGTATCCGGGATGAATCCCTATGGAATAATAGCCGCGAAAATCTGAAACAAGCTGATCGGAGAGGGGGTTGTCGTTATCCGGCATGCAATTCAGTATAAACAGAATTTCTTTCTCTTTATCAGGAAGGCGATGGGTATGTATATCGAAATAATCCATGTCAGGGAACCGGATCGTAGCCGCTTCCTCCCCAGGGATTGCAGCGGAGAATTCTTTTAATTGCCAGGTATAGTCCTTTAAAAGGACCGTGTTTCTTAAGTGCCTGCACTGCGTATTCGGAACAGGTTGGAGTAAACCTGCACGCTGCCGGAGTCATGGGTGAAATAAAATATTTATAGAAATAAACCGGCAGTAACAGGATATAGGTGAAGAATTTCTTCATTTATCTTTTAACGCTTTCAGGGCTTTACCCATTGCTTTTTCTATTTCGGCAAAGGTTCTGATCTCTTTATCCACATAAAGAAAGGCAACAAGCATTCTTGTATTTTTTTCTTCAAGGGGCTCTGTCAGCTCGTATTTATGAATGCGGTACGCTTCCCGAACCAGTCTTTTTATCAGGTTACGCTTATTGGCGCGCTTGAATTTCTTTTTAGGTACACTCACCATAATTGCGACCTGCGAAGACAGGTCCTTTTCTTCAACCGGAAGATATACCACCCTTAGTGGAAAGGCCATAAATGAATGACCTTCAGCAAACAACAGATCAATATGACGTTTCCACGAAAGGCGTTCTTCTTTTGAAAGGGTGAACCTTTTTATTGTCATCCTTTTTCCGACATCTGTTTCTTCAGATACTGCTCCAGAGCAGCTGTCATCGAAGGCGCTTCAGGCGTCGGAGCTTCAACGTCCAGACGTAATCCGGCGTCTTTTACGGCTTTCGCTGTAGTAGGTCCGAAACATCCTATCTTTATATCTTTCTGGTCGAAATTGGGGAAATTCTTAAATAACGAAGAAATCCCGGACGGACTGAAAAATACAAGCATGTCGTAATCAAACTTTTCATCATCGGTGAAGTCGTTGCTTACGGTACGGTACATCACGGCTTTTGTAAAGGAGATCTTTTTAGTTTCAAGTAAAGACAGTAAATCTTCCTTGTGCACGTCGGAAACAGGTACAAGGTATTTCTCCTTTGCATGTTTGCCAACTATTACTCCCAGATCATCCACTTTTCCAGTTTGACTAAAAAAGATTTTACGTTTACGGTAAACAATGTATTTTTGCAGATAAACAGCGATTGCTTCTGTTATGCAGAAATACTTCATTGTTTCAGGTATGCTCACGCGTAATTCTTCACATAAATGGAAGAAGTAATTGATTGCATGCCGCGACGTAAAAATTACAGCGGTATGATCTAGTATTGATATTTTTTGCTGTCTGAACTCTTTAGATGATAAAGGTTCTACTTTAAAAAACGGGCGGAAATCAATTTCCACACTATATTTCTCTGCGATATCGAAATACGGAGATTTCTCGGTTGCAGGCTTGGGTTGTGAGACCAATAATTTTTTTATCTTCAATGCCATAAAGTACTTGTCTCGATAAAGTTATACAAATAAGTTAAACCTTCGTACAAAAATACCAGAGGTAAAATTTCTTGGCCGCAAAGGTACAAACTTAAGTAGAATAAATCGTTGTTTTTCTTATAAAATATCCTAATCGTTTTGTAAATAATTGCAAATCGACATAATATATAGAGAATTATAAACAATATTATGGGTATTAGGGTGTACGATCCCACAAATGAAAGCCATAATACGGGAAGATATAAAAGAACACCCCAAAGTCCGATAATAGCGTTATAACTCGTTTTCCACAGTTTGTATTTATAGTGATCGCCAATAATTACTCCCAGTAGTATATATAGTAATTGTTTGAACTGAAAAAAAAGAAAGGCAATGCTAAAGATGGCTCCGATGGTTAGCAGCAGCTGATTTTCATTTAAATGAGAGATATACCCATACGCCCGGGCTATGGAGTAGATTGCCAATGTGCACAATAGCAGGGACTGGTAAATCATGAAGTTTCTGAAGAAGCCGTCGTTGGAAACTGTTTGTGTAAAGAGGCTGTGACGTTCTTTTACAAGAAACACGTCTTTCACCATCTTTATAAAATGACGTAAGTAACTGCGGTATACAATGGCAAAGACGGACAGCTGAACAACGAGTAATGCGAACATTACATCGTCAATCAGTTGTCCATCCCAGAGTCGTATTCCGACAAATCCTTCGAATCCGCCGGTTCCGTTTGCTTGTATGGCTGCAATTGTACCCAATTAGTCTATGTTATGAATTTCGGGTACAAAGGTAGGCAATTCTATGCAAATAAAGTCTCCTTTATTATTTCTCCTACAGTTGGATGAGGAAAAATAATTGAATTAAGTTGGTCGCTTGTCATTTTCTTCTCGATAGCCATTCCCAAATTGACAATCAGCTCGGAAGCCGGGTTGCCCAGCAGATGAGCTCCCAAAATGGTTCCGTCTGGGGCAAGGATGATTTTACATAATCCGTTGCCTTGCTCGTTTTCTGCCACAAACCTTCCCGAAAAGGCCATCGGTAGCTTTTTAACTACATATTCTGTTCCTTCCACCACCAGTTGTTCTTCTGTTTTACCCACACCGGCCACTTCCGGATTGGTGTAAACAACTCCGGGTACAGTATTGTAGTTCATTCCTGCAGGCGCTTTACCTAACAGATGTTTAACCGCAAGTTCGGCTTCGCTGACGGCGGTATGCGCCAGCAGAGAAAACCCGGTAATATCACCGCAGGCATACACATTAGGAAGCGAGGTCTGCAAGTAGGGATTTACTTTTATTCCGTTTCGGTTCATTTCCAAATTCAATGATTCCAGCCCGAATCCCTTCGATACAGGACGCCTTCCTACACTAACCAGGATCTTTTCTCCCGAAAGCAAAAGGGTTTCTTCGCCTTTTTTTATTTCAACTTCATTTCCGTTAACAGCCGTTACAGTATGACCCATATAAAATTTAACACCCTTTTTTGTATATTCAGTCCGAAGCATCGCCGAAATTTCGCGATCCATTCCTCCCAGAATCTCATCCAGCATCTCAACCACATGTACTTCGGTACCCATGCTGTTGAAGAAAGAGGCAAACTCCATGCCAATCACACCTCCACCTATTATAATAAGGGACGATGGAAGTTCTTTGGATAAAAGAGCTTCTTTGTTGGTCCAGTAACTCGTGTCACTCAGTCCGGGAATGGGCGGAATTACGGTTTCCGAACCGGTGCATATCAACAGATTAGACGCTTCGTAGGTTTCGCCAAGACAAGTAATGGAAACAGTTCCATCTTCGCTACGCCCTTCAATGCATGCTTCTCCCTGTATCATGATTACGCCGTGCTCTTTCATCTTTAGTTTGATTCCCCCGGTAAGCTTCCTGACTATTTTATTTTTTCTGGCAATGATCTTGTCCAGGTCGAATGAAAAGCTTTCGGCTGAGATGCCGTATTTGGAGGCATGTTTGATTGTATCATACACTTTGGCTGAGTAAAGCAGGGTTTTTGTAGGTACACATCCTTCGTTAAGGCAAACGCCCCCCAGTGCGTTTTTTTCGAATAAAATAGTTGAGAGTCCTTTGGCAGCGGCTTTTTCTGCAGCAGTGTATCCGGCAGGTCCCCCTCCGATTATAGCAACATCGTACTTCATGTTTAATTTAATTATGGTTTTATGCTTTGTCAGATTTGCTGCAATATTAACTCTTTTTACCGACAATTACAATTTATAAATATACCATACGTGTGGTATTTCCAGAATATGTTGTCCAACATATCTTTGCCTCAAGAAATGAATCAATTAAAATAGATAGTATATGCGAAACAAAGAATTCTTCAGAAGAGCCCTGTTCCTTGTTTTTTCACTGTTAATACTGGCTAAAGCCGGTGCGCAGATTACAGTAAAAGGTCAGGTTATTAATGGCGAGGACAATAGTCCAATCCCTTTTGTAACGGTTTATGAAAAGGGAAAAACCAATGGGGTTGTAACCGATGTGGACGGCCGGTTCTCAATAAATCCCGGCGATAGTAAGGCAACAATTGTTGCTTCGTCTCTCGGATACAAGACACAGGAAATAAATGCGACAGTTGGGAAAGATCTTCGATTTATTCTTTTTCCAGACCTGATTTCTATCGATGAAGTAGTCGTAACTGCGTTAGGAATTTCCAGAGAGAAAAAGGCTTTAAGTTATTCCGTGCAGGATGTTAAAGGGGCGGAGCTGACTAAATCCCGTCAGACAAATGCAATCGGTCTGCTTTCGGGAAAGGTGGCTGGCTTGCAGGTTATTACTTCCGGAGGAGCTTTGGGTGGATCGAGTCGGGTGTTGGTTCGCGGTGTAAGTTCTGTTTTGGGAAACAACCAACCTTTGTATGTAATTGATGGTACACCCATTGACAATTCTCAATTGGGAAGCAATACAACCGCTATTGGTTACGGAGAAAAAGACTATGGTAATACGGCTGCCGATATTAACCCGGATGATATTGAAAGTATGTCGGTCTTAAAAGGAGCTTCGGCAACAGCCTTGTATGGTTCCCGTGCCAACAACGGCGTGATTCTGATTACAACCAAAAAGGGAACGAATAAAAACAAAACAGAGATTTCTCTCAGTACGGGTATCAGTCTCGAGAATCAGCTCAGAAGTAGTTTTGCTCCTATGCAAAAGTTGTACGGTGGTGGGGCAAGTAATCAGCAGACCTTTAATCAGGTTACCATCAACGGACAGGCATACAATGTGCCGGCTTATGCCATTGACGAAAGTTGGGGACCAAAGTATGATGGACAGCAGGTGCTTTCTTGGGAGAATCTGTATCCCGAGGACGAATCCCGCTACCTTAAAACTTCCGAGTGGAAATATCCTGAGCATGATTTGATGTATTATTTCAAAACAGGTGTTGCTTTTGATAATAATATTTCGGTACGCGGAGGAAATGATATTGCTAATTACCGCGTTTCTTATACGAACCGGACAGCTACAGGTACAACTCCAAATTCAAAGCTTTCACGTAATAACCTTAGCGCAAGTGGTAGCCTGAAGCATAAGAATTTCTTGTTTTCTTCCTCCATAAACTATATGAACACTGGTGTCGTAGGCCGTCCCTGGACGGGGACTTCCAACCGGAATGTGATTACTCAGGCGTATTCGTGGGGACAAACACAGGTGGATTACAAAGAATTGTCGGATTACATGCGTCCGGACGGCTCGCAGCGTCTTTGGAATGTTACTTCCTGGAACAATCTGAAAGCCAAATATATTGATAATCCTTACTGGTCTTCGTATACAAGTTACTCGGATGAGAAACGCGACCGGGTATATGGTAATGCCGGACTGGAATGGAATATCGCCAAAGGATTGAAAGCTACTGCAAAGGTACACGGAGATGTATATACTTATTCGGTGGAAGATCGTATAGCTGTCTATTCCCGTACTACCTCTATGTACAGCGAAAAGGTTCAGCGATTCCAGGAATTCAACTATGAAGCGATGCTTCATTATGGTACGGCATTAAAGGACTTCACGCTGAATGCATTTATAGGAACTAACCTGATGCATCAGCGACGCAATATCAATAACGGAGAAACGCAAGGTGGACTCATTATCCCCGAATACTATAACCTGAGTAATGCAACGAGTGTACTTACAACGGATAAGACTTACCGGAAAGAAATTCGTTCTGTGCTGGGAAGTGCATCCCTTGGTTGGAAAAGCCTGCTTTTTGCTGACGCCACATTCCGTAATGACTGGTCATCTACGTTGCCTTCCGGAGAGAACTCTTATTTCTACCCTTCTTTTTCAGGAAGTTTTATCTTCACCGAGCTTGAACCGGTTAAGTCTATCTCATGGTTAAACTTCGGGAAAGTACGTCTGGGATGGGCTCAGGTTGGGAACGATACAGATCCGTATAGCTTATCGCGTACGTACGAGTACAAAAACAGTTCCTTTGGAGGTGTTCCCAATTACGGTCAGGATGTGATTTTGAATAATGCACATTTGAAACCCGAGCTTACCAACTCGGTTGAGGCGGGTCTGGAACTAAAATTGTTGAATAACAGAGTGGGCGTAGACTTTACCTATTACAATAACCTTACCAAGAATCAGATTATGCAGGTGCCTTTGGCTGTTTCCAGCGGATACACCAGCCAGTGGATGAATGCCGGCGAAATAAGTAACAAAGGGGTGGAAGTTGTATTGAATATTGTTCCGGTACAGACTAAAGATTTCCGATGGGAAGCAATTTTCAACTGGTCGAAAAACAATAACAAGGTAGAAAAGCTGAACGATCAGTTGAAAACACTGCAAATAGCCTCTTCATTCGTTGCCTTGCATGCGACAGTTGGTCGTCCTTACGGCGAATTGATGGGATACAATTATGTATATGATACGGATGGAAATAAAGTTGTGGCTTCCAATGGTGTTTATGCCAAAACGGCTCAGACTGAAGGTTTGGGTAGTGTATTGCCTGATTGGCTTGGAGGGGTGCGCAACAGTTTCCAGTACAAAAACTTCGATGCGGGCTTTCTGATCGATGTGCGTAAAGGGGGATCCTTTTATTCCATTACCCAACAATACGGAATGTATTCCGGGACATTGGAAGAGACTGCAGCCAATGGTATCCGTGAAAACGGGCTGGTGCTGGATGGCGTACAGGGTACTGTAACCTACAATTCCGATGGTACCTATACCGTTTCAAACACTCGTCCGAATGATAAGAATGTGTCTGCCTTTGAATGGGGACGCTCTCATAGCAGCGGAGTGCAGGCGCAGAACGTGTTTAAATCGGATTTCGTAAAACTGAGAGAGATTACAGCAGGGTATACCATTCCCCGTTTGGCGGATACTGCTGTAAAAGAGTTGAGATTTTCTGTGTTTGCAAACAATGTGTGGACTATTTGGAAAGCAAACAAAAACTACGATCCCGATTTTACGCAGAGTTCAGGTAATATTCAGGGGCTGGATGGAGGAAATATTCCTTCGCCAATTACCTATGGATTTAATATCAGTGCTAAGTTTTAACCTTTAAAAGAACAGTGAAATGAAACGAATAAATAGTGTAAATTTTATAGCAGCGTTATTGTTAGTTCTTACAACTTCCTGCTCAGACTTTGAAGCAATCAACAAGAATCCAAACAGTCCGGAAACGGTCCCGACTCAAAGTCTGATTGCGTATGTGGAAAAAAGTATCGTCGACGAGATCCGGTCTACCAATTTGTCCATAGGTCGTTCCGACTTGTATGTACAGTGGCTGGCAAACAACACCTATACAGATGCAGATCGCTACTACTGGATTAGTTCTTCAGGAAACGATTCCTGGAAAAACCTCTATCTGGCTCAAAGTAACCTCGATGAGATTATCCGGTTGAACAGTGATGAAACAACCAGGGCGCAGGCAGCTCAGAATGGAGACAATAATAATCAGATTGCAGTAGCCCGCATCTTGAAAGTATTTACTTATCAGGTTATGACAGACATTTGGGGCGATATTCCATACAGTTCGTATGCGGGATCCAACTCAACCTTTGATGCCGGTAAGGCAGATCAGGGCATAATTTATGCTCAGTATGCCACCCAACAGGATATTTATAAGGACTTGCTGAAAGAACTGAAGGAGGCTTCTGATCAGATTAATACTTCCTCTGCTGCTTTTGCAAGTGGGGATGCAATTTATAAGGGTAATGCGTTGAAATGGAAAAAATTTGCCAACTCGCTAAGTATTCGTATTGCCAATAGGGTGAGACATAAGTTAAGTGAGGCAGATGCCCGCATGCAGGAAATCATTAGTAACCCCGGACAGTACCCTGTGTTCGAAAGTAATGACGACAATGCTTTGCTTGCTTTCGAGACGAATGCCCCTAATCAAGCCCCGTTTTATAAGGCAACTACATTGGCCAACAGAAACGATTACGCGGTAAGCAATGTGTTTGTCGATTTTCTGAAGGGAAAGAAATCCTTGTTCCCTGTGCAGGATCC
>JAGPJL010000201.1 GCA_018054455.1 Parabacteroides sp. | reverse complement strand
AACCATTATTATCCGTTCGGGATGTCATTTGCTGAGGGTTCTGCAACCAGCCAGCAACCTTACAAGTACAACGGTAAGGAACTGGATACGGAAAGAGGGCTTAACCTTTATGATTATTCAGCCCGGTATATGGATCCTGCATTGGGACGGTTTAGTACGGTGGACCCGATGGCGGAAAAGTATTATGATAGTTCTCCTTATGCTTATACAGCGATAACCCTATAAATTTGATTGATCCAGATGGATAATCTAGGGAACCGTTTGATAAAAAAGGTAATTCGGTTAAAGTGAATGATTATGATAATATACAGGTTATCGTTGGGTTGATTATGACACTGATAAAGACGGGGATAAAGTTGCACGAGCAAACACAGTAGAAATTGCATATGTTTTTGGAGAAGGAGGAATGACGATGTTAAGTTCTGAGGGCTATAAAGCAAATCAGTCTTGGCAAGCGTATTAAGATATCAGTACAGGTAGTGAACCTACAGACAAAAAAATGCATCTCTTCATCCTTCAATCCAAAATCGAATGAAATCGTTTGTATTAAAGGCTAAATATAGATATAATATAGATTTACGAGTGACGGATGGTTTTAGAAGTGTCGAAGAACAAGATAAACTATATGCGAAAGGAAGAACAGCTCTTGGCAGTATTATCACAAAAGCAAGAGGCGGATGTAGCAACCATAACTTTGGATTAGCCATTGATATTGTTCCAATTGAAAATGGAAAATTGAATTGGGAAACTAATAATTGGGATATCATTGGTCGAATAGGCGAGAGCAGAGGGCTTGAGTGGGGAGGCAGATGGAAATTTTTTGATAGGCCACATTTTCAAAATTTACAAGGAAGGACTTTGCAACAATTACGAACTTTACCTAAAAAGAAAGGATTACCCATATTATGACAATGAAAACGATGTTAATTTCCTTAGTGTTAGCATTGACAAGTTGCAATTTAAAAGATAGCAATGAACCGAAGTCTGTTAAAACTATTACAAAAGAGAATGATGTAATAAAGAAAGATACGATAATTACCTATAATATTGATGGCATTAGTTCTGAAGGGACAGAAGCGAAGGTTATTTATAAGAAGCAAAAAATTTATGAAAGTGAAATAAATGTATATGGAGAGACGGGCCAAGTGAAATTAACCTACAAGTTCTTTTCTACAGATATTGAGGTTACAGAGAATAGCTATAAGTATAAAGAGGATCTTAAAAGTGTTAATAGTAAAGACGATTTGATTTTATCAAATTCGGTTAAATACTATATTGATTATTCAGGAAAAGTATTATCAAACAATATAAAAGAACATATAGATATTTTTAAAGGATTTAAGGTATCTGTTCCTTTTGAATTAAAATAAGAAGAGGGTGTGTCGTTAAGATACACCCTCTCTCATGATGTACATTAATTATTGCCTAAGCGATTATTTCAATTTAAAATCTTCTATTTGTTCATCCCAAATAACAATACCCTTTTTAATGGGCTCTGTACGTATATTATTGATAATTCCGTTTCGGGCTATCTGGTATACTTTGGTTTCTATTTTGCTGTTCATTTCGGACTTGTTAAACTCTAGGATTTTAATTTGCTGCACTTCGATGTTCTCCCTTGTTATTTGTGTCGAACTAATCCAGCCATCATTGTCCTTACTTATTGATTGTGAGGATAATATTCTACCTTGCTTAGAATAAACTATCAGGACAACCTCCGACAAGTCAAAATCATATGGGGTTGTACCTTCATATTTTTGCTTGTGTACAAGAACAACGTGATAATCACCAAGAGCAAACTTAACCCCATAATCATATCTGTATTCCGTAGAGTTTACAGAATAATTTGTGGAGTCATTACAAATAAACTCTTTCACCAAATTTTCAATAATTTCGTGATTTATTTTGTTTGGATAAAAAATGGTGCTGTATGTTTTTCTGTCAACTGTCAAAGGCAGTTCAACGCTTCTGAATTTTGACAGATATATAACAAACTCTTGATTTTGTCCTTTACAGCTTAAGGTAAGGAATGAAATTATTATTAGAATAAGATGTTTCATGGCGTTATCTGTTGCGTCTTACTGTTGTTACAGTATAATTATATTTACTCCTCCCATGATTATAGGACCCCGTCATCTTATTATTGCTTATCGTCAATTGATTATTAGAAGATGTCCCATAATTGGATTACCGTTTTCCAGAGCTTGGTCAATCACGGCAAATCCAGTGCTTGCATTTGCATTCGCATCGCCAGCTCGTCCGTTGGCAGCTGTACCTGTAACTAATACTTCTGTTCCTCTAACAGTGGTTTCTACTCCTTCGTTCTCTAACATTTCCGAACTTGCTTGGTAATAATTCGTTCCATTAGTAATTTGAGATTCCCAACTGGACTCTTTTGCCCCAGTAAAGGTCATCAATGTTGCGTCAATTTGAGTATAAGTAATAGAAATACCATTTCCTATATCCATCGTATAACTTGCTCCAATATTATTATTCCCTTCAATATCTTCATTTCCTTCTCGCCATAGGACATTGCCTTTTTCATCTTGATACCAATCCTAACCATTTGGGTCAATTATTATTATAGGATTATTAGCGGCATAATGATATTGAGACCAAGAATAATATTTTTCTGCATGCGGGTCCATCGTACTAAACCGTCCCAATGCAGGATCCATATACCGGGCTGAAGAATCATAAAGATTAAGTCCTCTCTCGGTATCCAGTTCCTTACCGTTGTACTTGTAAGCCAGAACGCGTTTCAATAAGCCGTTTTCATAGATCACATTGCCACAGTAATCAGTTGTTTTACTACCACCGAACACCGTTTTCAATTTCCGTCCGTCGGCTGCATACGTATATGTATTAGTGGCAGAAGAAATCTTAAGCGTCTGCGGCAAATTTAATACATTATATGAGATTTCGGTTATACTTTTATTATAATCTTTTATCAGGTTGCCATTTTTATCGTAAAGGAATTATCTTGTTTTGTTCTCTCCCGAAACGCTCCAGATCATAGCAGATTGCTTATTCTTTTTATTCGTTTTAAGACGTCCCA
>JAGPJL010000017.1 GCA_018054455.1 Parabacteroides sp. | reverse complement strand
ACATCAGATACGTTCCCTTAAAGTTCACCACATGGGGATCTTTCGAATAAGGGACACCGATACGGGAAGTATCACCAAACATCATACAAGGATTCTGCGAATAACCCACTACCCATAAACACAAAATGGATAAAATCAAAAATAGTTTTTTCATTATATAGAATTAAGAATATGACTACAAAGATAATGAAACGGACAAATAAAAAGGCTTTTACAAAAGAAAAGCCTTTTTATTAGTTCGTTTCTATTTTCTGTCCACCACCCTATACACATTGCCGGCATTGGTGTGCTTCTTGGGTATTTTGTTCTTTAGGAGCAGGCGGCCGAAGCTGTTCATGGAGGTGTTGCTGAATTTTGTTTTGCTTCGTTGCTGGAGGAGTTGGAGTATTTCGATGGCGGGCAGGTACTCGCCTTCTTCATCGTTGACCGGGGCGCGGAAGTGTTGGTGGAAGAGTTGTTCTTCCAGGGGTATTTGCTGGAACTGGGTGTTGCTTTCGGTGGTTTCGGTTTCTTCTTCTTTCGTGAACCAGTAGCGTTGACCGGCACGCAGGGCGGATATGGCCTGGGCGTAAAGTTGGGCATGATCTACCGGGTGGCTGTGGTTGATGGTGCCTTGTATTTCTATGCAGAGGTAACGGCGACTTCCGGTTGGATCGGTCAGCAAGTCGAAGTTGTTGCAGGTAGCGATAAAGGAGGCATAGCGTTTCAGTATACCAGCGCTGCGTTTGAAAGGTAAACGGGTGTTGAGCTCGGGCTTCTGCAGGAGGTGTTTCAGGAAACTCTGGTCTTTGCTTTTCATGGAGTCGTACTCGTCGATGTTGATCAGGGCGTAGCGGTTCAACGCAAGTTCGGCGTTGCGCTTGTTTGAAAGGTCGATGCTGTCGGTATAGTATTCCCTTAGTTCGAGGGGCAGCAGGTTGCGGCACCAGGTGGATTTACCACAACCTTGGTCGCCTATCAGCAAAGGCAGGGAGCTGTTGGCGTGCGATTGATCCATTTGTTTCCAGTGTGCCACCATGCTGAGGAACCAAATGTAAAATAGCTCGCTCCACTTGGGATTGGTACAAGTGATGGTGCCGGCAAGCGGACGTATCCTGTCTTTGCCATCCCACTCGGGCAGGCTATCCAGGTAATCGTCGATGGGATTGTAGGTCGGAATCTTATTGGAAAAAACATAGCGTTTCACATCACGGTCCCACACTTCGATTTCCTCTTTGTGCGCCATGATGCCAATGCCGTTCAACTCTTCTTCAGTTACAGGTTTAAAATCAAAATAGAATGATTCCCGCTCGCGGTACTCCACATCGCCCCGGATAATATTGCGCCGGAACTCGTAGCGCCGCTGCATGAATTCCTCCAGCTGCATGATAAGCGTCCGGGCCTTATTAACGCAGGGATTTCCTCCGAAGTTTTTCCCTACCTCGTAGGTTGTGCGAACCGTGGCACGCAGCTCGGGGTCGAAGCGGTTAAAAGGGGTATGGACAAGCGACCACTTGATGACATCCTCTTCGGGTATGGCCGAGCGAAAACAGTTTTCGGCCAGACGGATAAGAAAGGGCTTCGGGTCTTTGTCGTTGGCCGTTATACCTGTGGTTTCCATGGCATCCTTCAGGCAGCTTTCGAAAAGAAGGGAAATGATACGGCTTCGTTCCAGTCCGGGCATCATACGCAGTAACGGATCGGATTCCTTGTTTACGGTTTCCGTATAGGTTACCTCATCGGGAAGTTGCAGGGGTTGCTTCATCTGAATGGACACAGCCAACGGATTGTAATAAAGGGAGGGATCAACCGAGAGGCGGCACCCCCGTTGTAGACCTGGTTTCTTAATCTCCACATGTTTTTGCAACTGTTCCTTGTAATAGGCTGCCGCCCGTCGATAGGCATGGGCATGAAACAGCTCTGCCTGTTTCTCGTTTTGTGGCAATGATCCGTCGGGAAGGGTAAAGGGTACGACAATTTTGACGCTTCGTCCGCCCGAACCGATAAAAGCTACCATGGTTTGAAGGGATTCCGAGGCCAGGTCGCGGACACGGCGTGCTTCATCGTTGTTCATCAGTCGGTTTACTTCCAACAGTATCAATCCGTTGTAGCCGGAAAACCGTATCTGTTCGTTGTGATTCCGAAAGGTGGTTGCAAAGGTAATAACAGGAAGTTTGTCCGCGCTATCGCAACGGATTCCTCGTATGCTTTCTTTTATTTGTTGCCGGAGCCGGGAAACGGGGCTTCCCTTCCCATCTGTTTTCATTGATTCGATAAGTTCTGATAACTCAACACTCTTTTGGGTTTTCCCATCACCGCTAAACCGGGTTACTTTCATAGTATTTATTTATAATTAGTAAAAACGTAAAGATAACTCTTTAATTTATACATTAACTATTAAATAGTCAAAAAATGAATTTTCCTCCTTCAAAAAGAGGATGTATTTTCAGTTTTTATCCGAAAAGTGAAGGCTATGAAGGCAAAAGTGAAGGATTATTAGCGAAAAGTGAAGGCTAAAAAAGGCCAGCCTTCACTTTTAATTTACTGATTGTCATATTCTTAAAGGCAAAAGTGAAGGAGTGAAGGCTATTTTTAATATAAACTTTACCGGGAAGAGAAAAAAAGTCCCGGGAAAGGTGAATTTTCCTCGGGACTTTTTGGTCAGAAAGTATATACTTTGAGTCGCAAAAGTATATACTTTGGCAACTCAAAGTCCTATGTTTGAAAGTTCAAAATTATATTAAATTTTTTACCGCAAAAACCTTTCGGCGCGACCGGGAGTGTATAGTTCCCATAGGGAAGCAACTGTCCAGCCCGGAGCGAAAATGTCGTTGTAGAATCCTTTGCCGTTTTTACCGTAATCCCACTGGGTATGTTGTACCACTTCGGGATAATAGCCTTTGGCGGCTACTCCGCAGAGGTGTCCTTCGTAGGGTAGCAATTGCTTCATGGAACTGGAGATTACTTCGGCGAATCCTGCAAAGCGCGGTTCGTTGTATTGGGTTGATAACCAGTTCAGGATGGAGGCAAATTCGAAGATAAATACGTCGATGTGATTATTTTCGACCGACACATTACCCCACCCTCTTGTTTTCATGCCCAGGTCGCCAAGCATTTGTCCGCGGGCAAAAGGTACATCCCATACGTAGTACCACGACAAGGCAAAGTAGGCTGCTTTTTTGGTGAGCGACGCATAGTGTTCTTTTTCCTGTCCCTTGGATACCAACGCCAGGTAATAGGTGGCGGTGGCTGCGTAAAGGGAAGCTTCCTTATCTTCGCAGTTGGCGTCGAGTGTGGATGAGAAATAGTCTGCTTTGGAGATCAGTTCCTTTTCAAGGTAAGCGGCTGTGCGTTTGGCCCCATCGAGGTAGCGCTTGTCGTTGAAGTATTTGTAACCCATTACCAGGGGCAATGTTGCCGAAGGGGTACTTCCGCCGCTTTTGTCGACAGTGGTAAAGTCGTCGTTGAATTTACGGGGGAAGCTTCCGTCTGCTTGCTGAAGGCGAAGGAACATGTCGAGCATGTGTTTCATCTTCTTATCCCACTGGGGATGTTTACGTCCTTGTTCTTTTTCGTACTGCAGGTAGTGAAGCATGGCATATACGCCTTCCGACTGACGGCGGATGCTATGCACCGGTTCTTCGAATCCTGTTTTAAAGTCTACGAACTCCTTGAAGAATCCGGCAGCTGTAAATCCGTTTGCCAGATAGCTTTCGAATATACGGGAGCTTTGTTCGGGCAGGTCGGCGCGCTTTTGTTGTTCGCCGTACTCGAGGGCATTGAATGCGTTTAGCAGAACGCGTCCCACAAATCCCACCTCAGCGATACCCACCGGGGTACAGTTGGCGGTTGGTAAATGCACGCCCGAAGTGTACACCAATGGTTTATCGCCTACAAAACTTTCGGTAAAGTAATTACTAATCACCTCTTTCATTCTGTCTGTCGTGTAGTCTGTTGCCACTGGTTGCGGTTTAAATGCATCGAAGGCATATTCCCACATCCGCTGTACAAAGGAGGAATAGTCGGCCGACTGGTTTTCCTGAATCTCCCAGGTAAGGATGATGGTTTCGCCTTTTTCCATGTGCTGGAATGCTCTTACAGAAGGTGCCAGTGTTAATTTGCGGATGTAGGTCTTGGGGGTTTCCTGGTAGGGAAATCCGAAAGACAGGTTGGCTACTCCTTCTTTATTTTCGAAACCGGTAAACCCAAGGGATGTCTTACCGGATATAACCACATCTCCTTCTTTATGCGAGGTAAGGGCTTCGTGGGTAAAGGCATCTTTTCTGGCAACGGTGAATGACTTACCGCTTTTTTCGTCGTAGATTCCTGTAAGGGGTGCACTTAAACGATCTTCGCGCACAGTCCAGCTATCGGACGTATGGAAAGAGGGTGCTTCTTTGGGCGAACGCAGGTTGCGGCGGTACCAGAATCCGGGCAGATAAAACAGACAGTCGTCGTGGCGGAAGCCTGTTTTTAGCTGCTGACCGTAATGGAGGTATACCTCTTCGGTAGCTGTAATATATACGGTTAGCTCTTTGAGTGCACCCTTTTCGGTTACCTTCTGGAAGATGGTTACCGGAAGTGGTTTGGCTGCCGTGAGCTGGTACGTGAAATTACTGTTTGAAAGACTGCTGAACGTTAGCGGATACTCTGTGGCATTGTTTCCGGGAACTTTTAATGCCAGGCTGGCGGTTGTGTTCTGCGGTCCATAGGTATCTGCACGTAGGCTGAAAATTGAAAAGGCGGAAGCGAGCATGGCTCCCATCACGAATTTTTTACAATCAAATTTCATATAGCTTGCTTATTATTTAAATACAGGTTTATCCGATCCGGTTGAAGGAGAACTCGTTTTGATGAGGGGCCAGCCATCCTTCCACTGTACCTGATCCAGCAAAAGCACGCGGCCATGTGGATTATTTACATCTACCCCGTGGTAAAATACCCAGTCGTTTCCGGCTTTGTCCGACACGATTTCGGAATTGTGACCGGTTCCCACAAAGGAGGCATTCTTTTGGATAAGCACTTCGTGATGGTTCGTAAGCATGGTCTGTCCGCTTTTATCGAAATAGGGTCCAAAGAGGTTTTCCGAACGTCCCACCACCGTTGTATAGGTACTTTTAAGTCCTTCGCAACAGGTACCGGTGGAAGCAAAAAGGTAATAGTAGCCGTTGTGCTTATGGATATAGGTTCCTTCGTAAGCGGTTCCGGCAACTTGTTTCTTTTGGGCTCCGGCTTTAACAGAAAGTCCGTTGTCCGTCAGTTCGATGGAGTAAATTCCACGGAAGCTTCCCCAGAACAGGTATTTTGCTCCGTTATCTTCAATAAAAAACGGATCGATGGAGTTTTGCACACCTATTTCGTTGCTTCTGAACAGCATCCCTTTATCAACGAAAGGTCCTTCGGGCTTATCCGAGGTTGCCACACCAATACCACAGGTCCACTCTCCTCCCCAAACCGACATAGAGTAATAAAGAACGTATGTGTCGCCAATGCGGTTGATATCCGGAGCCCAGATTCCACCTTTGGGTTCGAACGAGGGACGTGTCTGGTCGGTGAAAGCGGTTCCTATCTCTGTCCAGTTAATAAGGTCGGACGAATGAAGAATAGGCACATTTCGGATATCTTCGGTGGCATAGAGGTAAAAGGTACTGTCGGCCGCCTGAATGATTGTTGGATCGGGCAGACTGAAGTTGACTACCGGATTTCTATAACCGGGTTTAACTACCGGTACTTCTTCCGGTACGGTTTCGCCGTATGATCCCGACGAACAGGATAGCATGCTGCAGAATACCAATAAATTTAAAGCTGTTTTCATGGAATTATTTTAATGTATAAATACGTTACAATTAATGGGCTGTTCCAGACAGAACAGGGGTTATGTAATTTGGATCAATCACAAGTTTATCGACACTATCCGTGGGTTGAAAGGACGCGCGACCAATATACATGCCTCTTGGATGTATTTTTTGCTTATCGTAATGGGCATGATAAACGATGCGTAACGAACCTTCTTTGTCTGTAAAGAACGCGCTGTGTCCGATTCCCACCAGATTTCCGGGTTTTTGCAGCTGAGGATTGTCGGCATATTTAACCCAATCTCCTTTAATGTCTGTGGCAGTGGCACATCCGATACCGTAAAACTGACTTTCGTAGCTGTTGGCCGAATAGGTCATATAGTATATGCCATTGTGTTTCATCACATAAGCTCCTTCATTTACTCTTGGCCAGACCTCTTCCCAGGCTTGCGATACATGAATACAAGGATGCATGGTTTCTTTCTTTATACTAAGCAGGTCTTCGGTTAATTCGGCTACCCAGATATTGAGGCCGTCGTTAAACCTGTCAAAAAAGAGATAGGGTTTTCCATCGTCGTCGATAAACAAAGAATTATCAATGCATTTTTCGCCTTCAATCATCGGTTTTTGATCTGCCTGCACAAAAGGTCCCACGGGCGAATCGGATGTGGCGACACATATATGCTCGTCGGCCGAGTAGTACATATAGAACCGACCGTTCACATGGTATACTTCCGGAGCCCAGAACCATCTGTCCGCCCAAACATCTTCTTTTTTGAGTGCAAGTCCGCCGGGTATCTGATCCGACAGTGTCCATTCATTTAGATTGTCGGAGGTATAAACCTGAATTCCATTCTGTGCATTGGTTCCGTAGGCGTAGTAGGTATCGTTATAAAGCATGATAAAAGGATCGCCCAAAGGAACCGGAGCTGCTTGCACTTCCTGAACTTTCTCGCTTTTGCATGAAAGGAAAACAGTAAAAAAGCCAATGGCGATGAATAGAATTTTTCTCATATATTAGTTTATTAAGTTGACTAAATACTGAAAACAAACCGACTGGTGCGTTTCCGAATCGTTGTTGCGGTTAACACGCAATAGAACCGAAGGCAAATGTATCTGATTAAGTAAAAAAAGAGTGAAACAATCTATCCAATCTATAGAACAATCGAATCAAATATCCTTTCTGCAAGGACTTTTGACCAGATTGTTCCAATAAAGATCGGTTACGTTGTAATTCCGGTTTATAAGTTGACGAACTACAAAGTTGGTTTCACAAAATCTTTGGGTAGCACTCCGAATTGCTTTTGGAAACATTTGGTAAAGTAAGACGGGGTATTGAATCCTACACGATAACAGATTTCGTTTATTTTGCATTCTCCTTCCTGCAACAATTGAGCGGCTTTCTTTAGTCGTTCGAGGCGGATGTAGTCGTTGGGTGTCAGATCAAGCATTCCTTTTATCTTTCGGTTAAGACTTGAACGGCTCATATTCATAATACCTGCCAGATCGTCCAGACAAAAATCCGGATCTTGCATGTGGATGTCTACCTGAAGGTTCAGGTTCTTAAGAAATGATTCGTCGGCTTTGGTTATTGCCATCGAATTGGTGCTTACGAACGGTGAGCTTACAAAGGTTTGTCTCAGCTTCTCTCGGTTGGTAAGCAGGTTGGATATACAGACCTGCAGGTATTCTACCGAAAATGGTTTTTCTATATAGGCGTCCGCTCCGGATCTCAATCCTTCGATCTTGGATTGCAGGTTGGATTTGGCCGTTAGCAGGACAACGGGAATATGGCTGTAAGATAGATCTGATTTTACCCGGCTGCAAAGTTCCAATCCATCAATTTGAGGCATCATAATATCGCTGACAATCAGGCTTACATAGTTAGCATCAAGCAGCTCGATAGCCGCTTGTCCGTTTGCTGCCGATAATACGGTGTAGAAAGGAGACAGATGACGACAGATATAGGCATTCATTTCGGGGTTGTCTTCCACAACCAGCACAACGGCCATTTGATGAGTATCGGCTTCGGGCAGATTGATTGTACTAATTTCCGTTTCATCTGTGGAAATGCTTATCTCCGGATGCAGCTGGATTGTTTGCTCATGCTTTACAGGTAGCGTTAGGATGAAGTTGTTTGTTTGAAGCGAATCGTCCATTTCCAGCGTTCCCTCATGCAGCTCGGCTAACGAGCGCGAAAGTGCCAGTCCGATGCCTGTACCTGATGTTTGTTTTTTATTCCCTTCTTTGTATTGCACAAACGGTTTAAATATATCGTCGCGTACTTCGGGGGGTACCACCTCTCCGTCGTTACTTACCCGGATGGAAAAACACGTACCGGCATCCGGAAGCGAAAGCGTTACCTTGATGTAGCTTTCGGCATGGTTTACAGCATTGGAGAATAGGTTGCTCACTATTTTTATCAACGCTTCACGGTCGCAGGAAGCATAGAGGCTTTGTTCAGGAAGATCCAGGCTGAAATCAATTCCCCTCTGTTTGGCAAGGGGCATAAACCGAATGTGGATAGCTGATAGTATATCTGAGATATTACAATCCACATAACTAAGCCGGAATTGTTCGTTTTCCGTTTTTCTGAAATCCAACAGCTGGTTGGTTAAATCGAGCAGCCGGTTGGTATTCTGACTCATTATCTGAAGGTCTTCTTTTACCTCCGGTTCAAATTTATTTTCTTTCAGTACGTTTTCCAACGGGCTTTTGATCAGGGTTAAAGGTGTTCTGATTTCGTGCGCCACGTGGGTAAAGAAATCTATTTTTGATTTATACAGTTCACGTTCTTTTTCCCGTTCAAATTTATCCATCTGAAGGCGGTGTTTCTGAGCACTCCGGTTTTTCAGGTATCTGAAGACTCCATAGATCATGAGTATGCCAATCAGAAAATAGCCGGCAAATGCCCAATAGGATAAATAGAATGGCGGGAGAATACGAATCCGTAGGGTGGTTGGTGTTTCGTTCCACAATCCGTCGCTGTTCGATCCTTTTACCATAAAGGTATAGGTGCCATAGGGTAAGTTCGAATAGTTGATAACCGGTGCTTCTTTTGCACTAAACCATTCTTTGTCGAATCCCTCGAGCTTATACATGAGTTGGTTCATTTTCGGAGACTGATAACTTAGCGCTGCAATACGGAATGAAAATGAATTCTGATTGGATTTTAAGGTTATTTGGTCCGATAAGGTAATGCTTTTTGTTAACGGCGATTTTTTGGTACCTACCGGAACCTGACGGTTGAACAGCAGAAAGTCTGTTATTACAACCGGGGGGATGTAATTATTCTCTGTAAATTGAGCGGGATCGAATCCGATAAATCCATTAATGCTTCCTGCATATATTTTCCCTGAATCGTCTTTATAGCCTGACTGGTAGTTAAACTGGTTACTTAACAACCCGCTGGAAACGGTATATATTTTGGTGGCCAATGTTTCGGGATTAAAAGAAAGAAGCCCGTTGTTGGTGGTTACCCAAAATATTCCGGTATTATCTTCAATTATATTGAAAACAATGTTGGATGGGATACTTAAAGACTTAGAATCGTATCGAATAAATTGTTTGTTGTTTTCATCGTACTGGCAAAAACCTCCTCCTTGCGTAGTAAACCAAAGCCTTTTCTTGCTGTCTTCGAAAATACTGAGGACTTTATCGTTGGGCAAACTGTGTGGATTGTTTTTATTGTGTACAAACTGATTCCATCTTTTTGTTGACTTATCTAGGTAATAAACACCATTTGCATAGGTTGCAATCCAAAGATTTCCGGAATAGTCTTCCTGAATATCATAAACAAAGATTCCATTCAGTTCACTTATCCGGGTAAAATCGTCGGTCTGTCTGTTATAAGTAAGCAATCCGTAGGTAGTACCTACCCATAAAACACCTGTTTTGGAACGGTAAATGGAAAAAATATCGTTCGAATTTAATGTATTCTCTCCGATTGCTTTAACGTAAGTTTTTACTTCTTTATTTTTTAAATGAATCCGGTATAGTCCTTTCGAAAAGGTTCCCACCCACAGGTAATCGCCGTCGAGACAAAGTCCGTGCACATTGTTATGTATCCTGGGGTTAACAAAAGGTTGAATCCTGCCTGTTGACGGATTAAAATTAAATAATCCTTTATCTTCTGTTCCGATCCAAATAGTGCCATCATTTCCTTTGCAGAATTCGCGAACCCTTTTGCCGAATTTGAATCCATCTGCTCCCTGAGGATAAAACTTCTCAAAGTAAGTATACCCTTTGGGGTAATAATTAAGTCCTCCGAAGAAAGATCCAATCCACATCCCACCTTCCCTGTCTTTATAAAGGGAATAGATTGCATTGTCGGACAATGAATAGTTATCTCCGTCGTCGTTAAGCAAATGAATAATTTTCCCTGTATACATAGTGTATATATAGAGTCCCGACTCTGTTCCTATCCAAAGTTCATCGTCCGAATTGAACGCAATTTCACGCACGTAAACAGGTTCTTTTGCTTTTATCTCGGATAAGAGGTCGCGCACTTTACCTGTTTGCAGATTGATTTCCTTAAGTCCCCCTTTCGAAGATCCTACAAACAAGGATTGGTGAGGACCAGCAACAATCTTGTTAATGATATCGTCCTTAAATGGGTTGTCGCCAGTATCGGAAACAAATGGTTTGAGGGTTTTAAAGTGATCGTCTGTGTAATAGAGATTATCTGAATAGATGCTTATCCAGCATCTGCCTTTTTGATCGAACAAAAAATGGGTAACATTTCCTGAGACAGTCTGCTTAGATTTGTTGAACAAGTAATTTTGGAGCGTATTTTGTTCTGGTTGATAACAGAACAGTCCCTGCGAATCGACTGAAATCCAGATATTACCCTCTTTATCTCCGATAATGCTTGTTACAGGATGCATTATAACCGTATTTTCACTGCTTTTGACTAAAAACGGTCGGAAGGATTCCGTTTCGCGGGAGTACACATATACTCCCGCATCTGTACCTACCCAGATATTTCCTTTGGTGTCTTCGTAAAGCGTGGTTATAAAATTATTACCAAGTGTACCTCCTTCTTTACGAAAAACCCGAATAGAAAGACCATCATACCTGTTTAAGCCGTCTTTGGTTCCAAACCACATAAATCCCTGACTATCCTGCAAAATATCATGGATAGTATTTTGAGAGAGCCCGTCGCTGATATTCAATCGCTGGAAATAATATTTTTTATCTTTATCTGTCGTTATCCCCCAGACAAAGTTGGTTGCCAAAGAGAATATGAGTATACAGACTATAGAGTGAAAACGTTTACTCATTTTTACTTGTTTTTGACCGATACTCTTTCCCAAATCCATCTTGGAACCAGTCGCCAGAAGAAAACGATTACTGCGTATCTGTAGTCGATTACCACAACTCGTTTCTTATTTTTCAGTGCTTTCATGATCAGTTTTGCCACCTTACCTGGCTTCATCAGCATGGGATAAGTTCCGGTTTTTAAAAGATCGGTTTCCACGAAGCCGGGGCGGATATCTGTAAAGGTGATGTGTAGCTTTTCCATGTGTGCTTGCTGCGCCAGAGCGTCCATGTAAAGATTCTGAAACCCCTTGGTTGCCGAGTATGCCGGAGCAACACCCAAACCTTTGGTGCCGGCAACAGAACTGATTACAGACAAGTGTCCTTTGCCCTGTTCTTTAAAATAATGAAAAGCGGTGGTTACCATGCGAATAAAACCTACCACGTTGGTTTGCGCGGTGTTGATTTCTATCTCAGGATTTAGCTGCCGGTTCTGGTGACCTATACCGGCACTTAACACAAACAGGTCCATCCCGCCCAGCTTATTTATAAGCAACTGCAATTTTTCGGAAGCATCTTCGCTGGTTACATCCAACGGTTGTATTTCTATCATTTCAGGAGCTTCTGCACGTAAGGTTTCCAATTCCTTTTCGCGTCTGCCTGCCACACCTACCCTCCATCCTTTTTTTAGATATCCTTTCGCTAAATGGTATCCAATACCAGAGGTACCTCCTATTATTATTACTCGTTTCATTTGATAGTGCTTTATTTCTTCAAGGTGTCTTTTTTGTGCAAACCTCTATTTGGATATAAAGATAAATCAATTTAAGAATCTTGCAACACAATAAAACCTGTGATCTTTCGAAATTGATTATTCAGTAACTTAGAGTTTGACTTCAGGTATTTTATTATCTTTGCCAATGATGAGTCGTAAATCGTCGGGTTTTTTCCGTTGTTCATCGCTTTTTAGCCGCTAATGGGCTAATTTCTATTGTTTAATGAAAAGACCAGCTATACATTTGCCGTATATTAATTTAATACAAATGAATTATGGAAATTATTGATCCTCCTCAGCAATCTAAGCAACCGCAGGAACCCAGACAACCTAAGTCGGGCACACCTAAATCTGTTCTTATCCCCATTCTGTTTATTATTGGGGGCTTCCTGTTCCTGGCTAGAAATATGAACATGATCGATCATTCGATTTTTAGTTTTCTTGTTTCCTGGCAGACGCTATTAATCGTTATCGGAATTATTTTGCTTGCCAGCAAAAATTATCCGGGTGGTTTTGTGCTTCTTCTTTTAGGTTGTGTATTTATGGCTCAGGATATGGGATTCATTGATCATGGGATGATGTTTACCTTCTGGCCGATAATCTTTATTCTTTTAGGGATCGGACTCCTGATGAAAAAAAGAAACAGAGATGACGGGTATGAGTCTCATGAACGTCGTGATCATCATCACCATCACGAATTCACAACGGTATATGAAGGAAAAGACGGGTATGTTGATTCCAGGAATACCTTTGGCGATGTACAGCGTATTGTACTGGATCCTGTATTTAACGGTGGTTATATTGAAAACGGATTTGGTGCCACCCGGATTGATTTACGTAAAAGCTCATTGCCTTACGGAAACACCGTGATAAACGTGAATTGCTATTTTGGCAGCATTGACTTATATGTTCCTGTTGATTGGAATGTCCGTAACGAAACACGTCCTTTCCTGGGTTCGTCGGAAGATAAACGGTTTATGGCGAGCACGGAAACTGACAGTAGCCGCACACTTGTTATACGGGGGACGGTAACTTTCGGAAGCCTGGATATAAAAGGATAATCTAAGAAAAGCATGCACCCATTCCTTGCATCTACAAAGGTAAAGATATTTGGCGGAGTACTGATTCTGCTTACAGCTTCCGTTCAGTGGGCGTTTCTTATGTATTACGGAAACGCTCCACTGGAGGAAACTGTGGCCGATAGTTTCTTCTCTGTTCTTTGGTTAAGTTGTTTCGGCTATTTTCTCTGGTATATGCTGGATGTAAGCCGTTCGCTGTTGCTGGATGTGTTGCTTACATTCGTTGTTATTGGCTTCTGGTTATTCATTACGTATGCCAGCTTATATCTTTGTCATTTTAAAGATCAGGCTATCTATTCTTTTTTTATTTATTCGCTTCCTTTTCGGGTTATTGCGGGGATTTTGACTTGGGTTATCTTGCTTCAATGGTACAGACTATGTCGAATTACGGAAAACAATGAGGTTGCTTTGGTTCAGGAAACACAAAATTCGCCCGCATTGGCTGAACAAACACAAGAGATTACCGACCATGTAGCAGTTAAGTCGGGTACCCGTATTCACATAATCAGACTGGAGGAACTTATTTACCTGCAGGCTGAGGGCGATTATGTTCTCCTATTCTCACCCAACGGGCAGTATCTTAAAGAACAAACGATGAAGTACTTTGAGACTCATTTGCCTTCGAACCGTTTTGTACGAATACATAGGTCGTGCATTATTAACATTGAACAGATTCTTCGTGTAGAGTTGTACGGTAAAGAAACGTATCATGTGTTGCTAAAGAACGGGACTTGCCTGCGGGCAAGCAGTGCCGGATATAAGCTTCTGAAAGAAAGACTTGCTTTATAATATATTATAACTTTCGGGGCTGAGGAATACAGATTCGGAACTCATCGTTTTGTTTGAAATGATTGGCAAACTCGATCCATCCTTTTTGCTTTTTAGTAATCGTTTGTATGTAGGATAATCCCATTTCAGGCTGACTGATTTTCTTCATTTCACCTTCTTTCGTTTCCACATAATAGCTGTTCTTCTCTTTATTTATCTTTATTCCATCTGCAAAAATTGAAAGGGAAAAAACGTTTTTTTTCTTATCCGTTATCAGTTGGATATAGGCACTTTCGGGTGAGTGTCTGAGAACAAACTCAATGGCTAGTCCAACACAAAGCAACAGGTGTTCTTTATCTGCTTCAACCAGCGGAGACTCTAGTCTGTCGGTTATTCTGATAGTAAGCGGAATTGCTGTTTCTGATAAATACCTGTCTTTAAGAAGTTCCAGTTCTTCTACCACATTAAACTGCGACATATTGACTTCCAGCAAACCTTCCTGTTCCTCCGAAAGAGCCATAATAACCTGAAGAATGTTGTTGCCTCTGTGTAGTTCGGCTAAAGTTGTTTTTAAATCGCTGGCATGGTAAGCTTTTTGAAAAGGTTCTTTCAACTGAAAGGAAACTTGCTTGAAAAAATCTTTTTTTAAGCCATCCAACGATCGTTTGTTATAAAACAAATACAATAAGAATAAAGAGCAAAAAACAAAAATGGAAAAAATCAATAACGATGAAAGGACAAGAAGAGCCATGCCATGAGAAAAATGGTCCATCAATATATCATAGCTGTTATAGAGCAGTATTCCCTGCAAAACTATAAGAATAGCTGCCAATATGCAGCAAACTAACCATGGTATATATGTATGCTTTATTTCCATTATGTACTAAAACTACAAATATATTGAAATTAGTTTTTAATTCATAGATAATTCTCGCATTTTTATCGATCGATAAAGAATACTTTTTAAATTTCTGACTCCAGAAATAGTAAAGGCTACGATTGCCGGAATAGTTTTAATAATAAAGTTCATTATCTTTGTTTCCATAAATTAAACTATACTTTATGGAAAAAGAAAATGCCCGTATTGACGTGGCCGATGTTTTGAGGGGACTCTCTGTATTGGGGATTACGTTACTTCATAGTATTGAGCACTACAATTTTTATTCTTTCCCAAGCGAACAACTCTTTACATGGTTACCATTTACAGACAGTGTTATCTGGAATTCCCTTTTTTTTACTTTTAGCAACAAGGCTTACGCCATCTTTGCATTGCTTTTTGGATTTAGTTTCTTTATACAAGATGACAATCAGCGCAGGAGGGGAAATGACTTCCGACTACGTTTTCTATGGAGATTGCTTCTTCTTTTTTTGATAGGACAAATAAATGCCATGTTTTTTACTGGTGAGATTTTGGTGATGTATTCGCTTATCGGTATAATACTGGTACTCACATGCAGACTTTCTACAAAGACTGTATTTTTTATTGCCGCTATTTTTATGCTGCAGCCTGCCGAATGGATAAAGGTTATTTATGCAAGCCTGCATCCGGAATTTATACCCGGAGAAAACCTCTCCAGCTTTTATTTTGCTGAAGCTTTCAAGGTACAGACAAGTGGTACTTTCTTTGAAACAATAAAGATGAATCTGTACGAAGGACAGCTGTCTAGTTTAACATGGGCTTGGGAGAACGGACGTATCTTCCAGACTGCATCGCTCTTTATGTTGGGTATGTTGGCAGGAAGAGAACGCCTTTTTATTTATAGTGATTCAACCATGCGATTATGGTTAAAGATTCTGGCTTTTGCCCTGATCTGCTTTTTCCCTCTAAAAGGGTTACAGTCGATGCTCCCGGAGTATATTTCCAATAAAGCTGTGATGGAACCGTTGGGGCGGATTTTAGGTTCTCTCGCTAATTTCTCTTTTATGTTATTGTTGGTTGTCGGGGTATTAGTCGCTTTTTATCACACCTCACTCAAAAAATTCTTCATGAAACTGACTCCTTACGGGAAGATGAGTCTTACCAATTACATTGGACAGTCTGTTATTGGTTCAATGTTTTTTTACAACTGGGGATTCGGCATGTATAAGCACATGGGAATTACATTCAGCGTCTTGTTTGGCGTAGTTCTGGTTCTGGCACAGTGGGCTTTTTGCTCGTGGTGGATGAATCGCCACAACCATGGTCCGTTGGAAGGTTTATGGAAAAAGCTTACATGGATTAATAAATAATAAATTTACATTTCAAAATAACAGAAGCAATATAATAGTGATGACTAAAGATGAATGGTTTCCGGTGGTTGATGCCACCGGATTAGTATTAGGAAAAGCAACCCGACGGGAGTGTCATAACGGAAGCAAGAAGCTTCATCCGGTTATTCACCTGCATGTTTTTAATGAAGCAGGTGATTTGTATTTGCAAAAGCGTTCGGAAACCAAGGATATTCAACCAGGGAAATGGGATACGGCTGTAGGTGGTCATGTTGATTATGGCGAAGCTGTTGAAGCTGCCTTGTTAAGAGAAGCCAGAGAAGAGTTAGGCATTACTGGCTTTATTCCAGAATTTATTACCCGCTACGTCTTTGAATCCGAAATAGAAAAAGAGTTGGTCCACACTTATAAAACCGTATATAATGGAGTTTTCACTCCAGATGCAGGTGAACTGGATGAGGGTCGTTTCTGGTCGCTCGCAGAAATTAAAGCGAACCTTGGAAAAGGAATATTCACTCCAAACTTTGAAGGAGAGTTAGATAGAGTACTACCCAACCTATAAAAAAAGGGAGAGCCATAATTGACTCTCCCTTTTTTTTATATTATATATTTACTTACACATATTGTTGATTATAGTAATCAGCTGACCGCCCAATTCATCTGCCTCTTCCATAGTATGAGCCTCGGAATAGATACGGATGATGGCTTCTGTATTGCTCTTACGCAAGTGAACCCACTTATCAGGAAAATCAATTTTCACACCATCAATGTCTGTGATATCGTTTCCGGCAAACTGTTCTTTTACCTTTTCAAGAATCGCATCAACGTCGATTTCCGGAGTTAGCTCCACTTTTTGTTTGGAGATAAAATAAGGAGGATAACTGGCACGCAGTTCGCTTGTTTTCATCTTCTTCTTAGCAAGGTGACTTAAGAATAAGGCAATACCAACCAACGCATCGCGGCCGTAATGACTGGCAGGATAAATAACACCACCGTTTCCTTCACCTCCGATTATCGCGTTAGTCGCTTTCATCTTGGCTACAACATTTACTTCTCCAACAGCAGCCGCTGTATAAGTACATCCGTGAGCTTCAGTTACATCGCGTAAAGCACGGCTGGAACTAAGATTGCTTACTGTATTCCCCGGAGTGTGACTAAGTACGTAGTCGCTGATAGCGACAAGCGTATATTCTTCACCAAACATTTCGCCGTTTTCGCATACTAATGCCAAACGGTCAACATCCGGATCAACAACAAAACCGACATCTGCCTTAGCATGCTTCATCAATTCTGAAATCTCAGTAAGATGTTGCGGCAGCGGTTCCGGATTATGAGCGAAGTTTCCATGAGGGGCACAGTGTAGTTTGAAAATTTCTTTTACACCAAGAGCATAAAGCAAATCGGGTAAAACGACACCACCAACAGAGTTTACACAATCAATAGCCACACGGAAGTTAGCAGCCTTGATAGCTTCAACATCCACCAATTCAAGGTTCAGAACGCTCTCGATGTGTTTTTGTTTGTAGGTAGTATCTACCGTTACTTTTCCAAGGGAATCAACTTCAGCAAAGGTAAAATCTTCCGAAGCTGCAAGTTCAAGCACTTCGTTTCCCTCTTCTGCATTTAAGAATTCACCTCTTTCATTCAATAATTTAAGCGCATTCCACTGCTTTGGATTATGACTGGCAGTAAGGATGATTCCTCCGCAAGCCTTTTCCATAGTTACAGCCATCTCTGTAGTAGGAGTAGTCGCAAGGTCTATGTCTACTACATCAAATCCCATACCGGTTAATGTGCCCAGAACAATTTGTTTTACCATAGGACCCGAAATACGGGCATCTCTTCCAACAACAATTTTGTTGGAATCCATCTTTGTGCTTTTTCTAATAAAGGTAGCATAAGCAGCAACAAACTTAACAATAGCCAAAGGACTTAAGCCGTCTTCCGGCTTGCCGCCAATCGTACCTCGAATACCGGAAATAGATTTAATCAGTGTCATAAGTTATATTTAATCAAATTGATATGTAACCAAATCAAAATAAACAGCTGTACCGGAACTTTGTTGTGAATAAGTTCCCTGAGTACTTCCTGCCTGAAAAGGAACAATTAACTTTACTTTAGCACGATCGCCTACATATTGCAATGGTGTTCCAAGACCTTCGCTCAAAAATGCATTAAAAGCATTATTATCGACAGCTGTGCCGTAATTACCATACTTAAACTCAACTGGGAATTTCCAGCTACTGAAGTTTTCGAAGCTAGCCGTATCCGTCACCATCAGGCTACCCCTAAAACGGGTTAAGACAGTAGTTTTGCTGAGAACTGCACGGGTTCCATTACCAGAATCTATAACGTTCATATAAACATCATTGTCCAACAATACAAACTCATTCTCTTTAAATACACCGTTGGCAGGATATTCGTCCAACACCTTAATTCCTTTTTCCTGAATAAATGTTTCGATAGCCTTTTCCTGCGCATTCAACATGTCGGTATAGGATTTGGTTTTATCGCCACACGATACCACCGTAAGCGCAGCACATAATATCAACAGAATATTAAAACTCTTTTTCATCTCTTATTTTGGGATTCTATCGGCCTGTTTAGCCATTTATATTAACATTGAACGACAAAGATAAATAATCAGCGTAACATCCTACTTATCTTTCACAAAATCTTCTGCTTTATTCGGATAAAAGTGTATCAAACCCTCTTCAAATGTTTTTATAGCATCAGCCAATGATCCATAAAACTCGCCGCCTGAAGCATTCTTGTGCCCTCCTCCATTAAAATATTTAGATGCAAATTCGTTACAGGGAAAGTCTCCAACCGAACGAAGGGATATTTTGGCATAGTCCGTATCTTCACGAATGAAAACAGTAAAGGAAATTCCGTCGATACTAAGAGGGAGATTTACAAACCCTTCAGTATCCCCGGTCTGATAATTAAATCGGTTTAGCTCATCCATCGACAAAGTAATCAATGCTGCCTGTTTTTCGGGATAAACCTTCATCTTTTCGTAAAGAGAATAACCCATCAGCCGTAATCTGCCTTCCGAATAAACCTGGTTAATTCTTCTATAAATTAAATCCTTGTCGATTCCTTTTTTAATAAGCTCTCCAATTATAGTATAAATTTCCGGGTGATTGGAGTTATAGGTAAATGAGCCTGTATCTGTCATCATCCCAGCATAAATACACTCTGCTCCTTCTTTACTGATAAGATCGAAAAGCCCCATACGGCAAATAAAACGAAATACCATTTCACTTGTAGACGAAATAGAGGGATACGACATGGTTACATTGCAAAAATCAACCGGATTGAGATGATGGTCAATCAACACCTTTCGGGCTTCAGACTTAAGAATTGGATCGGCTAATTTTTCCACACGTTTGGGATCATTAAAATCCAAACAGAAGATCACATCGGCATCTGCGATCAATTGATCAGCAAATTCAGAATACTTTTCATAGATTGTAACATCTTTTGAACCGGGTAGCCACTTAAGAAACATGGGATAATCGTTCGGAACGATCACCGAAACATTGTCTTTCCCATAAGCACCCAGAAAATGGAATAAACCCAACGCTGAACCAATGGCGTCGCCATCGGGCGAAACATGCGTAATTATAACAAAGCTCTCTCCTTTTTCAACATATTTGTGAGCTTTCTGAATCTTATCTTCGTGAATGATTTTTGTAATCATAGGGTATTATTTTACGATGCCAAAGGTACGATTTTTTTATGTACCTTAGTATACAAATCTTTCTTTAAGCATTATAAGAAGGATAATTAACAAGCAACTTAGTCCTGCCAGCAATGAAATAGGAGTACGTCTGCGGATGTAGAATAGCAAGAATCCAACTATGCCATATGCAAATAACATCTCAATAAATCCTATTGTAAATGTAAACGAAGCTCCGGGAATACGGCCGAAAGAAGTAACAATCCAAAGCAAACTTCGCGTTAGCTTTTCTACTATCATTTGCAGCCAGGTTAAAGACGGAACTAATTGAGAAAATATTGTCCAGCCTAATGTAAGAGGAATCAATAGAGTTGCTATTGCAGCTACCGGTATATTTGTAAGTAAAAAAACAAGAGAGAACCGCCCAAACGCGTAAAGACTGAGCGGAGTAGTTCCTGCCTGTGCAGCAACTGTCACAGTTGTCCAACTCCATGGTGTCGAAAGTATTGGATTTCTGATTTCGATAAGACGGTTTAGTCGTGGCTGCAAATACAGAATAAAAAATACCGCTATATAACTTAACTGAAAACCTGTATCGAACAAATAATAAGGATTGTAAACAAGCATTAAAAAAGCCGAGGCAGCAAGAATGTTGTAACTGTCTGCTCGCCTGGAAAGAATTCGGCCTGTAAGAAAGAATGTCAACATCAGTCCTGCTCGTACTGCGGGAGATGACAAGCCGGAAACATAAACAAATCCCCAAACCACCGCAACAGTAACACCATACCTGAGCAAATGAAATCCGATAGAATTTGGAAAGAATGACATTAAAAAAGAGATGAAAGCACAAACAATAGCCACATGAAAACCGCTTACTGAGATAATATGCATAACACCGGTTGTTGAAAAATCGGACATTGTTTCTTTATCGACGGCCGACTTATAACCAAAGGTCAGTGCAGAAAGGGTAGCCTTTTCTGTATCAGTTAACGAAAGCTTTTCTATTTGTTTTACTAGTTTATGTCTGATATGCAGTGCATAATATCTTATTGGGAGTGATGTGTCTGCCCTTGGCAATTGAGCCCAGCTGCCCGAAGGACAATAGCCCGAAGCTACAATTTGATTGGAACGCAGGTAGTTCATATACCCCAAGGGTTCATTTCTATGACCAGGAGGCATAAAAGACATATTCAACAGTAATAAATTTCCAGGTAACAAGGAAAACAGCATACTATCTTTTGGAAAATAAACCTGTACACGCTGACCCGACAAAGGGTTTCCGTCTGGTAGTTGTGCGATAAGTTTCATATCACATAAATAGGATCGGGTTTTTTCTGAGGGAGAGTCGGTAAGTTCGGCTACTACAGTAATTTTCTCGCTTACTGGTAAGCTCCATTTCAATTTATCTGAAGAAAAGGCCATCGTTTGAATGGAAAGAAAAAGAACCAGGCAGGAAAATCCGGATCCCCATAGCCAGTTATATTCGTAACGGCATCTGATCCGCGGGTGCTGAGTACAGACTATAATAGCCAACCCTAAAACAAGCAATCCCCACGAATATAATCTGCAGGGGAGGTGGTTTTGAAGTAAGATTCCGGTTATCCAAAAAAAAAGCAGCCTTAAAAAAGGCCGCTTTCTAATTTCTTTTATCATGAACTTATTATAAAGCCTTTAACTGTCTGATGGTTTCGACAGGATCGGGCGATTTAAAAACATAGTTGCCGGCTACCAATACATCAGCTCCCGCTTCAAATAAACGTTTGCCTGTTTCTGCGTTAACCCCTCCGTCTACTTCGATGAGCGTACTTAGTTCTTTACGGGTAATCAGCGATTTCAACTCTTTTACTTTTTGAATCGAGTGTTCGATAAACCTTTGTCCACCATATCCTGGATTCACGGACATAAGCAATACCATATCCACATCATGAATAATATCTTCCAATAAAGAAACCGGTGTATGAGGATTAAGAGTAACTCCGGCTTTCATGCCGGATTCCTTTATTGCAGCTATTGTCCGATGAAGATGTGTGCAGGCTTCATAATGTACATTCATCATATAAGCACCTGTAGCAGCAACTTCATTAATGAATTTATGAGGCTCGACTATCATTAAATGAACATCCATAGGTTTCTTACATACTCCTTTCAACGCCTCCAAAATTGGAAACCCGAAAGAAATATTAGGAACAAAAACCCCATCCATAATATCCAAATGTAACCAATCAGCTTCACTTCCGTTAATCATCTCCACATCGCGCTGAAGATTTAAAAAATCGGCAGCTAGTAAAGATGGAGCAATTTTATGATTCATATTTCCTTTTGTTTTTTGCAAAGATAGAGAAAAAGGAAATTAATTCATAAAAATGACAGACAAGTCTGATGATTGTACAGGAGCTACATAGAAAACACGGGCTAATTTTCTTATCAAATCCAGCGTGTTGTCAGATGGACCAGATACAAAATCTTCACTATCCAAATAATCCAGAGCTTCTTTCTGCTCTTCCATACTTTGTGTAGAATAAATTTTCATAGGCGTCATTATTAATTCGTTTAAATAATAACGCCTTTTATTATTCCATATTGTATGAATACAATTATTTAAGATTATTTAAATCAATGATAGTTCCATGTTATGTTCCTCAGCCATTTTCCGCATATTTAAAATAGCATAACGCATGCGACCAAGAGCTGTATTAATGCTTACTCCGGTAAGATCTGCTATTTCCTTAAAACTCAGATCCTGGTAGTAACGCATCTCAAGAACTTCACGTTGATTATCAGGAAGGTGTTTAACCAATTTCTTAACGTCCGAAAGCACTTGCCCACGAATCATTGCATCTTCAATTGTAGAGTCACAAAGCTTACTATTGTTAAACAAATCCACTTCTACATCATCGTTGGAAATTGTATTTTCGCTACGTTCCTGACGGAAATAGTCTATTATAAGATTGTGAGCAATACGGGTTATCCATGCTTTGAACTTTCCATTATCGGTATATCGACCTTGTTTAATGGTAATAATCACCTTGACGAAAGTCTCCTGGAAGATATCTTCTGCAAGATCTTTGTTACGTACGATAAAATAAATATAAGAATGAATACTGCTTTTATAGCGATTTAACAGAACATCAAAAGCAGAATTATTGCCTTGTGCATACATCGTAACCAATGTTTCATCGGTCATGGATTCAAATCTGTTCATTACTTCTATGTATTAAATATTATTGAGTAATGATATGCAATAGGCTGTCGGGGTTTTAATTTGTTTAATAATAATCTTTAAGACAAAATAACGAAGATAAATTAAGACTTACAAACATTTCTTATTCTATTTAAAAGAAATGTCCCCTACCCGTACTTTTCATGTACGAACAGGGGACATTAGACAACAAAACCCTATTCTATTAGAATTTATATCCTAGAGTAAGAGCAACACGTGTTGTATTGGTTTTTAAAGAAGCAGGAGTAGAATCAACCATTACATCTCCATTATCAAGGAATGTTCTGGAGAAAGTATACGCATCTTCTTTATGAGTTTTGAAAACACAGGCAATATCACTATAAAAATTAGGTGTAAAACGATAACCTAACCCTACGGTAAAATAACTAGCTCCCTTATCAACCGTATAATGAGGAAGTGTACCAGCGGTAAGAACCTCAATATCACCGTTTTTAAGTTCTGTTTTTACAGGACTGGATTGCCATGCTCCACCGGCACGTATAGCAAACTGTGGAGTTACTTTAAATTCTGCCCCTACCTTCAACATATTTCCTGTACCAAAATCCTGTTTGATATATTCATTATCAGGGGATGCATCTCCGTTATAATCATACAATCGCATTCCCTTATAGTTTGCTATTTCATAATCTACGCTGATCAATCCATACTGTTCAATAACTGCTGCAGCACTGAAAATCCACTTATCTGGTGTGCGTAGCTCATAATCGGAATACATCTTATCGGGTGTAGACGCATCCATCTTTGCCGGATCATACTGGGCAATACTGGTTCCCGCATCTGCATGGAAATAATCTGTCATTTTATACCATGTAGGTGAATTATATGCTACACCTAAACGGAGGAAATCAACAGGTCTTACGATTGTTCCTACGTTAACCGAGTAGCCAGTACCTTCACTGCTTAAAGCATTATCAAGATAAAGATGATCTCCACCGGAAAATTCTTCATCGTAAATGGTACTAGTGCTGTAGTTAATGTCAGTCACCGCGAGATTAGCACCAATGAAAACAACATTGGAGATATTTGTTGCAAAAGAAAAGTTATACTGATCTACCGCTCCCTTTTCAGTCACATTCAATGAAGTTCTATCTGGACTATATCCATTCCATTGTTCGTTATTTCCCATTTCACCAAAACCTGAATGATATTCAGAATCAGTACCGGGATAAGATCCAAAATAACCACCTTCGTACCCAAGTACAGGCATCCAGGGTAAGTTTGCATTATTATAAGGATCGTAAGAGCCTTCTCTATAAATCAAATCGGCTTCATTAATACCATAGGCTTTATCGGCTACATAGTCTGCCATAGAATAAGCCTGAGATCCGGATATACGGTAATTGCGGTTAAAATTCTTTAGCCGGTTATAAGAGATACCGATATTCCAGCTCATTATTCCGGACTCATTGGCTGTAGGGAAATAACCTACGTAAGCAAAGTTGTCAAAGCTCACCTTTGATTTATCATCTTTGGCTACACTACCCGACCAATCAGACTTGGTGTCAATCGTAGAAAGGCTCAGCGTTCCAACAACTTCAGAACTACGGTAAATACCTAAGCCTGCAGGATTCGAATTCATGGCTGAAATATCTCCGCCTAAAGCTCCGAAAGCTCCTCCCATTCCTAAATAACGAGCAGTACCATTCAAATCTCCAAGTGAATATTTGAAAGCATCCATCTCTCCCTGAGCAAATGCAGCTGCACCCGAAAGGAACAATGCTGTTGCAACTAAGCAAACAATTTTCTTCATTACGTTAAGTTTTTTATCAACTAATACTATTCTTTCTACTCTCATTTAACGACCAGACTATTACCGGCGACCTCCGCCAGAGCGACTGCTTCCACCTCCGCTACTGCTACCACTGCTGCTACCGCTTGAACGGCTGCTGCTTGAGGAAGAGTTGCTGTAAGAACCGCTGCTCTGTGAACTACTGCTTCTTGAAGGAGTATAACTTTCGCTACTTCTTGTACTTGCCGGTTGGGAAGAATAGGACGAAGAACGGCTGCTACTGCTTCTTGAAGGAGTATATTGTCTTGTAGATGTATTATCTGAAGATTCACTGCGAATAGTTCTGGTGCGTGTACTTGCTTCATCCGATCGACGAATAACACCACCTGAACGTACACTCCGATTCGTTGTTCCTTCGGAAGAACGAACACTAGGTGTTGTTCCTGAAGAAGAACGAACTGAAGAAGAACGGCTTGAACGATTATTTAAAATTGACTCTGACCGGTCTGATCTAACTGAACTTCTTACAGAAGAACTTCTGGAGCTACTACGCAATCCCATATCACTTCCTGATACAGATGATCTGCTTGAACGGCCGCTCGTATTACGACCTGCAGTTGCACGTCCATTAGGAGAATGTGTGTAAGGAGATGAATAATAACCGCCTCCTCCATAATAGCCTCCATAGCTGTGTCCATAATAACCTCCGTAATAGCCTCCGTAGCCACCCCAGTAACTTCCACCCCATCCCCAGGATGGGCCATACCATGAACTGTAATACCATGGGCTATAAAAACCACCCCAACCCCAAGACGGGCCGTACCATGAATTATAGGACCAAGGACTGTAATACCATGGGTCGTACCAGGAAGAATACCCTCCATACCAAGGAGATCCCCATCCCCAACTGTTTCCAACATTAATATTAAAGTTCACATTGGAACCAGCATCAGAATATTCTGTTTCATAACCATATCCATAATAACCATCACTCAGGTAGATATTTACATTATCAGCACCTGCTATAGTCACCTTACTCGGAGAATGATAGCGAATGATACGTTCACTATATTCTGTATCAGAACGGCGTTCATCAACAACTACAGTGTCGTCTTCTGCATATAAACCTTCGTCTTCGTAAGTTAATTCTTCATTATCCTTCAAATTACGACGATTGTAAGCATCAACCTCGTCTTCAGTAAGACCAGATTTAACATTTACCGCAGACAAATCAGCATTATTTGCCGTTACAGTTCGCTGAGTTTGTTTTTGGGGCTCTATAACCTTTTTAACTTCTTTCTGTTCTTTTTTTACTTTCTTCCCAGAAGGAAAATATACATCATCATAAAATTCTCCCTGTCCGAAAGCAGTAGCTGCAACCAGAAGCATTAGAAGCATCGATGTTAGTTTAATGGGTTTCATAAATTATCCTCCTCACATTTATTTATTATACTTTAGACTACTTTTACAGGGCTATGGTTTAATTTCACTCCTAATAAAAAGTTAATACTATATTTAATGTACAAATATAATCAGTATTATAATACAAAAATCAAAATATATACTATTTAACGTATAATCATTTTTTGATATACTCCTTAAAGATTTCTTTTAATTTCTTTATATAAGTAAGATGAAAACAATCAAATGAAAGCTGCATATCTATTATGCAGAAGCTGCATTTTTTTGTCTATCCATCTAATTTTTACTACCTTTGCGGACTCAATTGCAATTAATAGGTATATATATATGATTACGGTTAACAATCTGGATGTACAATTCGGAAAACGCGCATTGTTTCAGGACGTGAATTTAAAGTTTACACCGGGCAACTGCTACGGTATTATTGGAGCCAACGGCGCCGGAAAATCAACTTTGCTCCGGGTTATCAGCGGACAACTTGATCCAACTCGCGGATCTATTTCTTTGGGACCGGGAGAACGGCTTTCTGTTCTTAGCCAGGACCACTTTGCTTACGACGAATTCACTGTTATGGATACGGTTATCATGGGACACACCATCCTATGGAGCATCATTCAGGAAAAGAACGCACTTTACGAAAAACCTGATTTTTCTGATGCAGATGGTATCAGGGTTTCAGAACTGGAAGAGAAGTTTGCAGAAATGGAAGGATGGAATGCAGAAAGTGACGCAGGCAATCTTTTAAGCGGCTTAGGTATCACTGAAGATATTCACTACAGCATAATGAAAGACCTGAGCGGTAAACAAAAGGTACGTGTTCTTTTAGCGAGAGCTTTGTTCGGTAAGCCTGACAACTTGTTACTGGATGAGCCAACCAATGACCTTGACCTTGAAACAGTTTCCTGGCTTGAGCATTATCTGGGTGAATTTGAAAATACGGTTTTGGTAGTATCTCACGACCGTCACTTCCTTGATTCAGTTTGTACTCACACAGTTGATATTGATTTTGGTAAAGTAAAACAATTCGCCGGCAACTATAGCTTCTGGTACGAATCAAGTCAGCTTGCCCTGCGTCAGCAACAACAACAAAATAAGAAAGCAGAAGAAAAGAAGAAAGAACTTGAAGAGTTTATTCGCCGTTTCAGCGCCAATGTGGCTAAATCAAAACAAACTACCAGCCGCAAGAAGATGATTGAAAAGTTGAATATTGAAGAAATTCAGGCTTCTTCTCGTCGTTACCCGGGTATAATCTTTACACCTTCACGTGAACCAGGTAATCGTATTCTTGAGGTAAAAGGCCTATCAAAATCAATTGAAGGGGTTACACTTTTTAAAGATGTTAACTTCAATATAGAAAAGGATGATAAAGTGGTGTTTATTAGTCGCGACCCACGTGCCATGACAGCCTTGTTTAACATCATCAATGATGAAGACAATGACTATGAAGGCTCTTTTGAATGGGGACAAACCATTACAACAGCTTATCTTCCTCTTGAAAATACACAGTATTTCAACACGGATCTGAATCTTATCGACTGGCTTTCCCAGTTTGCTGAAGATACAAACGAAGTATATCTGAAAGGATTTCTTGGAAAAATGCTTTTCTCTGGTGAAGAGGTGCTTAAAAAGGCAAGTGTTCTTTCCGGTGGTGAAAAAATGCGCTGCATGATTTCACGAATGATGCTTAAGAATGCCAATACTATGATTTTAGATTCTCCTACCAATCACCTTGATATGGAATCTATTCAGGCATTCAATAATACACTGAAGACATTCAAAGGAAATGTCCTGTTCTCCAGTCATGACCATGAATTTATTCAGACTGTTGCCAACCGTGTAATCGAACTCACACCTAATGGCATAATTGACAAGATTATGGATTACGATGACTATATTGTTGATCCTATTGTTGCTGAAATGAAACAGCGGATGTACAGATAAAAGAACAAGCGCATTTGCAGAATGAAAAAAAGAGTATTGTTTCTATTTGCGTGCTTCATAACATTCATACTGGTCTTTGCTATGCAAAAACCAGTATTTATGTTGTATAACCATTCGATTGGCGGAGCACTTTCCGTGATGGATTATATACAGGTAATAATTCATGGACTTCAGCTCGACGCAACGGTTTCAGGATATCTTACCGTCATACCCTTGTTATTCACGTTACTATCCGTTTGGATTCCCGGACGGTATATCTCATCAATTTTAAAAGGGTATTTCTTTTTGATTTCAATAATAATTGCACTTGTCTTTGTGGTAGACATTGCTTTGTATCCTTATTGGGGATTCAGACTTGACGCCACCCCTCTCTTCTATTTACAGTCGCCTGGTGATGCACTTGCCAGTGCTCCTGCCAGTACGTTGATACTACAAACACTGGTGTTTTTTGTTTATACATATGGTATATTTTGGGTATTAAGAAGATATATACTGCCTCTCATACCTGAAGTTCATGTAAAAAAAGAGCTTCACAATTCATTTAGACTACTTGTATTAGGTGGAATTTTATTTATCCCGATTCGAGGAGGTGTAACAACTTCTACAGCCAATGTGGGAATGGTATATTATAGCAATAACCAGTTTCTAAATCATTCGGCTATTAATCCTTGTTTCAGTTTTCTTGCTTCCCTTTCCAAACAGCAGGATTTTGCATCTCAATACAACTACTTATCAGAGTCGGATCGCAGTAAAACATTTAAAGAGATGACAGGTCATCCGCAAGGTGACTCTATACCTTCGTTGCTTTCTACAAAGCATCCCAATATTTTGTTAATTCTGATGGAAAGTTTTTCTGCCAATGCTATAGAATCGCTAGGCGGTGAAGCTGGAGTAACTCCAAATCTGAATAAATTAAGCAAGGAAGGAGTTTTATTCACCAATCTTTATGCTAATTCATTTAGAACTGACAGAGGATTAGTTGCCGTATTAAATGGATACCTGGCACAACCTACTACTTCAATAATGAAGTATCCTGCAAAAAGCCAGACTCTTCCCTCCATTGCTAAATCGCTCCAAACGAAAGGATATACTTCAGACATGCTTTATGGGGGAGATATTAACTTCACTAATATGCAAAGTTACTTCTTTAGCTCGGGATATAGTAAAATTACTGCCGACAAAGATTTCCCGCTATCGAGCCGACTGTCTAAATGGGGAGCAAACGATGACATTACCTTTGCTCATCTTTACAAAACGTTAAAGGATGGAAGCAGAAAAGAGCCGTTCTTCAGCACGTTTCTTACTATAAGCAGCCACGAGCCCTTCGAAGTTCCATACAAAAAACTTAATGATCCCTACCTGAACTCTGTAGCATTTACAGACAGTTGCCTGGGGAATTTTATTAATAAAATCAAGGCATTACCGCTTTGGGATAATACTCTTATTATATTAGTGTCCGATCATGGGTTTAAATATCCGGCTTCAGTCAAAGAGCATGATCCAAAGCGTTATCACATCCCCATGCTTTGGCTGGGAGGAGCTATAAAGGAACCTCGAATAGTATCGGGATATGGTAATCAGACAGACCTTGCTGCAACGTTGCTTTGGCAACTTGGTATTCCGCACAACAAATTTGCATTTAGCAAGAACTTGATGGATAGTGTACAGCCTTCGTATGCATTCTACAGCTATAATAATGGATTTGGATTTATAGATACGACTGGCGTCTCAGTATATGACTGCGAAGCAGAAAGACCGTTGATTCTTAAACCAGAAGCTGGAAACGAGACTCGGCTAAAGAAAGGAAAAGCTCTATTACAAACATTGTATGATGATCTGGGTACCCGTTAACCTCTGGTCAAATAATATACTTTCTTAGAACTAAAAAAAGGGCGAATTCATTTAGATGAATTCGCCCTTTTTTATTAATTCTTTAATAGATAATTTTACATCCCACAAAATAACTTCGTGGAAGAGCTGGTCCGTATACATAACCCGCATCACGACTTCCTCCTTTATCAAAATCACTTTGATAAGAGTCAAATATATTCTGAATCCCTGCGTTTATTTGAAGCGTTCCGCTGGTTAACAAGGGGAAATCGTACGCAAGCTTCAGACTCATATCCACAAAATCAGGCGTCTTCTCTTCACGGTCCTCCGGAACATACCCGGCAAAGTGCTGAACCAGCATACTGCCTGTATAAGTTCCTGTAAGTGAAAGAGAAAGTTTCTTAACCGGATTAAATGAAGAAGTTACATAGCCGTATACATCTGGCGATCGGAACATTTTTTTCTGAGGTTTCAGCGTCGGATTATCACTCCAATGTTCAGGCTCTTTATATCGGCTCCGCTGTAATGTAGCACCTGCCTGAAGTTGAATCCACTCGTATGCGAGTTTTCCTTCCAGATTTATTCCCATCACACGGGCACCTTCTCCATTACGGCGTTCCAGTAAAAGATTATTCTGGTCGTCGCGTCCAATCTGTTCAAGCAAAAAAACATCGCTTAAATCCGTATAAAATCCTTCTATAAGAAAATTAGTCTGAACTTCGCCAAAACGGTTATAGAAATCGGCCGAGGCGCTAATACTCTGAGACTTTTCTTCTTTAAGATTTGGTGATATTTGAATAATTGCGACATCACCTCCAACAGCTGTGATATGCAAATCTTCGTCGAAAGCCTGAGGCGCACGGAAACCACTTGAATAAGAAAGGCGAAGATTGATATCTTTAGTCGGGTTATAACGAAGATTAGCCCGTGGACTAATTATCAGATGATCAATAAGATTATGTTTATCAAATCGGCCTCCAACAAGAAAACTCCAACGGGTATTTTTCCATTCATTCTGTAGAAAGACACTTCCTATATTGACTTTTTGAGCAATAGTACGATTGTATCCAATCATCACATCTTCTAAATTATCGTGACTATACTCTGCACCACCTGTAAATTCGGCAGGCATAAAAAGACAATTAGCCCATTCGTATGCATATTGTGCTCCACCAATAAATGTAAGGTCGGTCGTATGTCCATAGGCATTCGGATCCTTTCCAGCACCATAATAACTATGACGTTTGGTGTGTTGCGACGATGCATACACATTCAACCGATGCTTATAATCTTTTGAGAAGAGATCAAACTTCAGCCCTCCACCATTAATATTATGTTCGGTCTGCTCCGTTATATCAGTTTCGTGAGGAGGTAAATCGAGATTATTACCTCCTCTGCGAAATTCGCTTATGTTATGATATTCGAACGTTAACTTAGAGTAAGTGCCAGTCTTAATATAAGAGCGAAAACCAACTGTTTTAGCATTCAGATGACCAATCTCCGAAAAACCATCGCCATCGTGGTCGTAAGCAGAACGGGTACGGTTCTGTCCGAATATATACACGCCCGCTTTATGATCGTCTGTAACCAGCGAAGCATTTAAGGTTGTATTATTATCTGGTCTGCTTCCGCCAATCATTGTTAGCGAATGAGCCAGCTGAGCAGAATTTCTTTGAGGTTCCTTCGTTATTATATTTATTGTACCTGCAATTGCAGAAGAGCCGAACAACGCCGAACCACCCCCACGCATTACTTCAACCCGTTCGATCATATTGGCTGGGATTTGTTCGAGGCCATACACTCCGGTCAACGCACTAAAAATAGAGCGGCTGTCTATTAATATCTGTGTGTAAGGTCCCTCCATTCCGTTAATACGAACTTGTTGAAATCCACAATTCTGACAGTTGTTTTCCACCCTCACTCCTGGTTGAAAGTTTAATCCATCTGCCAAACTTGTCGCATTTGCTCTTTCGAACACCTTTGTATCCAGTACATTTACCAGAGAAGGAGCCAAACGACGAGTTGTTTCATTCCGGTTTGCCGAAACAACTACCCCATCTAAAGAGACCGCGTCTTCCTCCGTTTGAAAGTTAACTTCAATCGTCTTGCCTCTTTTAGAAACAATTTCTTTTTCAATAGTCTTGAAACCAACTGATTTCATTACCAGCGTAAATTCACCTTCAGGCAGATTTTTAAGGTAATAATGACCGGTTCCATCAGATACGGTACCTATGGTTGTTCCCTGTAAAAAAATATTTATAAAGGGAAGATGCTCACCACTCTTTTTATCAATAATATGACCGACAATATTTGCATCTGAAGAGTTTAAAACGGGTTCATCGGCAGCCTGCATCGTCCAAAAGGAACAGCACAGACACAACATGAGAGTTATAATCTTATTCATTATTAATTTTATTATTACGTATTTGAAAATAAATGGGCTTTAAGCTTTGTCTTTAGCAGACAAAACTCAATAGAATTCCTGGTTACCCGGGAAAAAGAAAGCTGATATTTATCCTCTTAAAGGAGGAGCACGTAATAATGTACTACATGAAAACGGAGAAATATAACCCGGGCAAACTGATTGGGTTATTAAAGATTGAAAAGGGGCAAAATATAAATGAACATCGAGCGAATGAACGGCTCCATCTGCAATATTTACCTGTGATAATGCATTAAAAAACTGTATCTCTGATAATGTATGGTGATGACTGGCTCCATTGGCCTGATTGTGAAACGGATGAGAGTGTACAATCGTAACCCCGTTCTCAATGTGAGTGTGCATAAACAGCGTTATAAAGCCATAATATGCCACAAAAAGAATTGGTAAAAACCACTTAAGATATAAACGTAACGTTTGTTTCACTAATCGTTAATAATTAACGATGCAAAGATAACATTTTTTATTTGATAAATGCAAAACTAATCACTATGTTTGTAAAATCATCTATATCACAACCTTATGAAAAGAATCATTCAACTAATTCAGCTTTCCATTCTCATTTTTTTAATTAGTGCGTGTAGTAAATCTACGCTCCCGTATGAAACTGTTCCC
>JAGPJL010000115.1 GCA_018054455.1 Parabacteroides sp. | reverse complement strand
GTGATGCCTTCGGCACGACAGCGGTCTACAAAATCGTAGTATTTCTGATTATCGAAGAACATCTGAGTTACCAGATAGTCGGCTCCGTTGGCAACTTTCTGCTTCAGATAAAAAATATCCGAGTCCATATTGGGCGCTTCTTCGTGTTTCTCGGGATAGCAGGCCATCCCATATGAGAAAGAAGTTTCGTTCGCTTCGAAAGTACTTCCGTCCACTGCTATTCCTTTATTGAAATTATTTACCTGATCCTGAAGATCAGTGGCATGTTCGTGATACAGGTTCCTGTTAGCGTCGCCTGCTTCAATCGTTTTAATGTCGCCTCTTAGCAATAACAAATCATAAACGCCGAGGAAATTAAGATCGATAAGTGCATATTCCGTTTCCTCTTTGGTAAATCCTTTACATATAATATGAGGTACGGCAGTAATGTTGTACTTGTTCTGTATAGCAGAAGCAATAGCAACCGATCCCGGACGTTTGCGGATGTTTACTTTCTCGATTTTTCCATCGGGAAGCGTTTTGTAAATGTACTCGCTGTGGTGGGAAGTTATGTTAATATACTTAGGATCAAACTCCTTTAGTCTGTCGATTACGTTATACACCTTCTGAATGCTGTTCCCTTTTACAGGAGGCAAAATCTCGAAAGAGAAAGCTGTGCGCTTACTGGCTTGTATAAGGTCGATTACTTTCATATATTTATATTTTTTGCTGCAAATGTAACAATTATACTCCGAAATAGCTTACTTTTGCAACAACAATCTAATAACAAGGCGTATGGAAAATATTGATTGGTCTGATCTGTCATTTGGATATATGAAGACAGACTACAACGTAAGGTGTTACTACCGAGACGGAAAATGGGGAGAATTAGAAGTAAGTTCTTCCGAAATTATTAACATTCACATGGCAGCTACCTGTTTGCATTACGGTCAGGAATCTTTTGAAGGTCTCAAGGTCTTTAAAGGCAAAGATGGTAAGGCACGTGTTTTCCGTATGGACGAAAATGCCAAACGGATGCAGTCTTCATGCAGAGGTATCATGATGCCCGAACTCCCTGTCGAAAAATTTGAAGAAGCAGTTCGTAAAGCGGTAAAATTAAATGAACGTTTTATTCCTCCTTATGAAAGCGGAGCTTCCTTATATGTACGGCCTTTATTGATTGGATTAGGCGCTCAGGTTGGCGTTAGACCCGCATTAGAATATTTATTCATTATTTTCGTTACTCCGGTTGGTCCTTATTTTAAAGATGGATTTAAACCGACTCCGGTTGTAATTCTTCGTGGATACGACAGAGCAGCTCCTCTGGGAACAGGAACCTATAAAGTAGGCGGAAACTATGCGGCAAGTCTGGCTGCAGGAGAGAAAGCTCATGAATTGGGTTACTCGGCTGTTCTTTACCTCGATGCCAAAGAAAAGAAATATGTAGACGAATGTGGTCCTGCCAACTTCTTCGGTATCAAGGATAATAAGTACATTACACCAAAATCTACTTCAATTTTGCCATCCATAACAAACAAGAGTTTGATGCAGCTTGCCGAAGATATGGGTATGACGGTAGAGCGCAGACAAATTCCGGAAGAAGAACTGGCGACATTTGAAGAAGCTGCAGAGTGCGGAACGGCTGCTGTTGTTACACCTATCGAACGTATCGACGACATCGACGAGAATAAATCCTATGTTTTCTCGAAAGATGGAAAACCCGGACCTGTTTGTGAAAAACTTTACCATAAGCTTCGTGCAATACAGTATGGCGACGATGAGGATATACACGGTTGGGTAACTATTCTTTCTTAATTGATATCTCTAATTATAATTTATTAAATAAAATTGCTATCTCGGTATTGCAAAAGTGGGAAGTTTCTCTAACTTTGTAACCGATATAGCAATGATATAGTGGAAGCATTTTTTAAGACACATAATTATCTTATAGAACATTTACAGTCGCCGGTGCGACGAGGGTTAATGGATGAAATTAACTGGAACGACCGGCTGATTGGCATTAAAGGTTCCCGGGGGGTTGGAAAAACAACTTTCCTGTTACAATATGCCCGTGAGTTCTATGGTACGGATACAAAAGAGTGTCTGTACATAAACTTGAATCATTTTTATTTTACAGAACGGACGTTAGCCGATTTTGCATCCGAATTCAGAGCAAAAGGCGGGAAAGTACTGTTGATAGACCAGGTATTCAAGTATCCGGGATGGTCTAAAGAGCTGCGATTCTGTTATGATAATTTTCCGGATCTGAAGATTGTTTTTTCCGGTTCGTCGGTAATGCGGTTGAAAGAAGAAAATCCGGATTTGTCTGGAAAAGTAGTTTCGTATAATTTGCGGGGCTTTTCCTTTCGTGAATACCTGAATCTGATGACGGGCGCTTCATTCCCGGCTTATACATTTGATGATATTCTTGACCATCACGAAGAGATTGCCCGGCTAATCTGTGATGAAGTAAGACCCTTGGCTTTTTTCCCTGATTACTTACATCATGGTTTTTACCCGTTTTTTCTTGAGAAGCGAAACTTCTCTGAAAATCTGCTGAAAACGATGAATATGATGTTGGAAGTAGACGTTCTTTATATTAAACAGATTGAGCAAAGTTATCTGCCCAAATTGAGGAAACTTCTATATCTTCTGGCAATATCGGCCCCATGTACTCCTAATGTGAGTCAGCTTAGTAAGGAAATACAGACATCAAGGGCAACGATAATGAACTATATCAAATATCTGACGGATGCCCGTTTAGTGAATATGATGTACCGGGTAGGAGAGGAGTTTCCTAAGAAACCGGCAAGAATATATATGTATAACTCAAATCTGATGTACCCGATTCGTCCTATGATTGTTAATCAGCAGGCGGTGAGGGAAACATTCTTTTTTAACCAGATGCAAAAAGACAACCGGTTAAATGAAGGAGTTAAGAACGCGCACTTTTTAGTGAATCTGAAACATAATTTCCGGATTGAAGAGAGCCTGAAAGGTAAAAACAATCCTGATATGTTTTATGCTGTGGAAAAAGCCGAAGTGGGAGGCGAAAACCTTATTCCTCTTTGGTTGTTTGGCTTTTTATATTAGATATAAATTTTTTAACAACAAAATTAGTAATAGTCTTATGTCAAAACAGAAGAAATTTTTAACCTGTGATGGTAACCAGGCTGCTGCACATATTGCCTATATGTTCAGTGAAGTTGCTTCGATTTACCCCATCACTCCATCGTCTACAATGGCGGAGTATGTTGACGAATGGGCCGCTGCCGGAAGAAAGAATATCTTCGGCGAAACGGTAAAAGTTGAAGAGATGCAATCTGAAGCAGGAGCTGCAGGTGCGCTTCACGGTTCGTTGCAGGCTGGAGCTTTGACAACTACATTCACTGCTTCTCAGGGTTTATTGCTGATGATTCCGAATATGTACAAGATTGCAGGGGAATTACTTCCAACTGTATTCCATGTATCTGCTCGTGCATTGGCTGCACAGGCTTTGTCAATCTTTGGTGACCACCAGGACGTTATGGCTGCACGCCAGACTGGTTTCGCCATGTTTGCCACTGGTTCTGTACAAGAAGTAATGGATTTGGCTGCGGTGGCTCATCTTGCGACACTTAAAACCCGTATCCCATTTCTTCACTTCTTCGATGGATTCCGTACATCTCACGAAATTCAGAAAATTGAACAATTGGATCAGGAAGATTTGATTCCGTTTATCGATCAGGATGCATTGGCTGCTTTCCGCAAAAGAGCATTGAATCCTGAAAGTCCTGTAGCTCGTGGTACAGCTCAGAATCCGGATATCTACTTCCAGACACGCGAAGCTTCAAATCCTTTCTACGACGCAGTTCCTGAAGTAGTAGAAGAATACCTGAACAAGCTGGCTACAGTAACCGGCCGCAAATATAATCTGTTTGATTACTATGGTGCTGAAGATGCAGACCGTGTAATCATTGCAATGGGTTCTGTTACAGAAGCTGCACGCGAAGTAATCGATATGCTTACAGCCAAAGGCGAAAAGGTTGGTTTGGTGTCTATTCACCTGTACCGTCCGTTCTCTGCAAAGCATTTCCTTGCTGCAGTTCCAAAAACAGCTAAGAAGATTGCTGTACTTGACAGAACAAAAGAACCGGGTGCAACCGGCGAACCTCTTTACCTTGATGTAAAAGACTGTTTCTATGGAACAGAAAATGCTCCGGTAATTGTTGGCGGTCGTTATGGTTTGTCATCTAAAGATACTACTCCTGCCCAGATTTTATCGGTATACGAAAATCTGGCTATGAATATGCCTAAGAATCATTTTACAGTAGGTATTGTAGACGATGTTACATTTACTTCTCTTCCTCAGAAAGAAGAAATTGTATTCGAAAACGGTCCGTTCGAAGCTAAATTCTATGGCTTGGGTGCCGATGGTACAGTAGGTGCCAACAAGAACTCTGTAAAGATTATCGGCGACAATACAGACAAGTACTGTCAGGCTTATTTCTCTTATGACTCTAAAAAGTCGGGAGGTTTTACTTGTTCTCACCTTCGTTTTGGTGATGCACCTATTCGTTCAACTTATTTGGTAAACACTCCGGACTTTGTTGCTTGTCACGTACAAGCTTACCTACGTCTGTACGATGTAACCAAGGGTTTAAAGAAGAATGGTACATTCTTGCTTAACACCATCTGGAACAAGGACGAAGTAGTGAAGAACCTTCCTGATAATGTAAAGAAGTATTTTGCACAAAACAATATTACTCTTTACATCATTAATGCGACTACTATTGCTCAGGAAATTGGTCTGGGTAACCGTACAAATACAATCCTTCAGTCTGCCTTCTTCAAGATTGCAAACGTTATCCCTTACGACCTGGCTGTTACACAGATGAAGAAATTCATTGTTAAGTCTTACGGCAAGAAGGGTGAAGATGTTGTAAATAAGAACTACGCCGCTGTAGATCGCGGATCAGAAATTGTTAAGGTTGAAATTCCTGCCGAATGGGCTAACATCGATGTTAAACCTGAAGCCGGACATCCGGAAGATTCTGATTTTATCAAAAATATTGTTCGTCCAATCAATGCACAAGCCGGGGATGATCTTCCTGTTTCTGCATTCAAGGGTCGCGAAGACGGTACCTGGGAACAAGGAACAGCTGCTTCCGAAAAACGTGGTGTTGCTGCTTTTGTTCCGGTTTGGAATGCCGACAACTGTATTCAGTGTAACCAGTGTGCTTATGTTTGTCCTCACGCTACAATCCGTCCTTTTGTGTTGGATGAAGCAGAACAAGCCAAAGCTCCTGAGTTTGCATCATTGAAAGCTACCGGTAAGGTATTTGCTGGCATGCAGTTCCGCATTCAGGTAAACGTACTTGACTGTTTAGGTTGCAGCAACTGCGTGGATGTATGTCCGGGTAACAAGCAGGGCAAAGCGCTTAAGATGGTTCCTATTGAAACTCAGTATCCTGAACAGGATAATTGGGACTTCATGGTGAAAGAAGTTAAGTCTAAACAACATTTGGTTGACATCAAATCAAACGTTAAGAATTCTCAGTTTGCAACTCCGTTGTTTGAGTTCTCCGGCGCTTGTTCAGGTTGTGGTGAAACTCCGTATATCAAGTTGATCTCTCAGTTGTTCGGCGACCGTCAGATGATTGCTAATGCAACTGGTTGTACTTCTATCTACTCTGGTTCTGCTCCTTCTACTCCTTATACTACAAACGAAAAAGGACATGGTCCGGCTTGGGCTAACTCTTTGTTTGAAGACAATGCCGAATATGGTTTGGGTATGCGTATGGCAACCGTTAAAATGCGCGAACGTTTGATTCGTTTGATGACGGAAGCTCAGGCTTGCACTTGCTGCTCTGACGAACTTAAGGGCTTGTTTAACGAGTGGATCGAAAAGAAAGAAGATACTGATGCAAGTATTGAACTAGCAGCAAAAATCAGACCTATGGTTGCTGCCTGCGATTGCGATATCTGCAAACAAATTAATGAACTGGGTCACTTCCTTATCAAGAAATCTCAATGGATTATTGGTGGTGATGGTTGGGCTTATGATATCGGCTTCGGTGGTTTGGATCATGTAATCGCTTCTGGCGAAAATGTGAACATCCTGGTAGTTGATACCGAAGTTTATTCTAACACGGGTGGTCAGTCTTCTAAATCAACTCCGGTTGGTGCTGTTGCTAAATTTGCTGCATCCGGTAAGCGTGTCCGCAAGAAAGACCTTGGTCTGATTGCTACAACTTACGGTTATGTATACGTGGCACAGATCGCGATGGGAGCAAATCAGGCTCAGACATTGAAAGCGATTCGCGAAGCTGAGGCTTACGACGGACCATCTCTAATCATTGCTTATGCTCCTTGTATCAGCCATGGTTTGAAAGCCGGAATGGGTAAAGCACAGACCGAAGAAGCTACAGCTGTTGAATGTGGATACTGGCACTTGTGGCGTTTCAATCCAGAATTGGAAGCCGAAGGAAAGAATCCGTTTACGCTTGATTCGAAAGAACCTCAGTGGGATAAGTTCCAGGACTTCCTGAAGGGTGAAGTACGTTATTCTTCTTTGATGAAGCAATTCCCAGCCGAAGCAGCAGAATTATTTGTTGCCGCACAAAAGAATGCTCAATGGAGATATAATAACTACAAACGTTTAAGTGTTGATGTGAAAAATGAAACTGCTGAATAAGTAATTTTATATACATAATTAGGGGCTGCTTCGTTAAGAAGCGGCCCTTTTTGTGAATAAAAGGGGCTAATAGATTAAAAAAACATAAAACACAACACTATTTTTATGTTGTATAGCATGTATTTCAAATATTGTTTGTATCTTTGTAGCATAATAAAAAGAAAATATAAACCGACAATCCAAACGGGAGAGTCACAAAAGATGAAAATTATGAATACAGTAAAAGAAAGCAATGTTCGTACATTGGCCATGTTAAAGTACCAGGCAGATCGTTATCAATCTTTAGGAAATGGAGTAATGAGTCAGCGTATTAACGCACAGATCCGATCCATTTTAGTGGAAATGAACATCAGTTCAGCCAAAAATTAATCAGACGTTTTTTTAGAGGTTTCTTTGTGTACTGCTTAGGCAGTTACCAAAGAAGACGCAGCAGGACTTTCATCGCAAATGGCGAAGAGGGGCCTTTTTTGTTTTTAGCCCTTTTCCTTCTTACTTTCCTTATAGGATTGGATTCGCAAAGATATATCTTTCGAGGCCTATATATAATTTTGAACATGTATTTAGATTATCTAAGTGGGAGGTGTGTGACCAGTGGTAGATGATTTTTTGATCTCTCACTGAATAATGATTTGATAAATAGATTGATAGCTGGCAAAGTGATGAGTGGTAGATAAAAATTGAAAATTTCATTACCTTTGCAGCGGTTAATAATGACAGCGGTTATCCTGAAATGAAAAGGAAACAGCCGTCTATTCAGTTAAATTACCTCGTAAAACTATCTTTAGATGAAAAAAGTAATATTTTTGGTTTGCCTGTTGGCTTGGCAAATGTCTTTATATGCCCAAACACCCGAACAAAAGGGGCTGAGTACAATTAACCGCCAGACTGCCGAAGCCCACATAGGTTTTCTGGCCAGCGATTTGCTGGAAGGACGCGAAGCAGGTTCTGCTGGCGGACGTATTGCCGGCGAGTATATTGTAGCCACTTTGAAATCATTGGGTATTCAACCATTGTCCGGTTCCTATATGCAACCATTCGAAGCCTATAATAAAGAACGTCAGAAGAGAGGGCGCTTTCAGGTTCATCCGGACTCAATCGCTGTGCTGAAACAAGAGGTTCATCAATGTATTTCATTAAACAATATACTTGCCAAAATTGAAGGAAAAAATCCAAACGAGTATGTTATTGTAGGCGCACATTATGATCACCTGGGTATGGATCCTATGCTCTCGGGCGATCAGATATACAATGGTGCCGATGATAATGCTTCGGGAGTATCGGCCGTACTGCAAATAGCCCGTGCATTTCTTGCAACCGGAGAAAAGCCGGAACGCACCATCGTGTTTGCATTCTGGGATGGTGAGGAAAAAGGGCTGCTTGGGTCATCCTATTTTGTACAGTCCTTTGCCGACATAAACAAGGTGAAAGGGTACTTAAACTTCGATATGATTGGAAGGAATAACAACGAAGCCAATCCGGAGCATGTTGTTTATTTTTATACGGAAGCACATCCTGCTTTCGGCGAGTGGCTGAAGCGAGACATCAAGACCTACGGTTTAAAGCTTAAACCCAATTACCGTCCATGGGATAAACCAGTAGGAGGGAGCGACAATGCTTCATTCGCAAAGCTGAATATTCCTGTTATCTGGTATCATACCGATGGTCATCCTGATTATCATATGCCCGGCGATCATGCGGATAAAATGAACTGGGATAAAGTAGTCGATATCACAAAAGCTTCGTTCCTAAACATGTGGAACCTGGCTAACGATAAGAAATATTGAAATTGCAGGGAGGAGAGCTTTTCTCCTCCTTTTTTATTGGTTCAGATTCACGCAGAATTCGGCAAGCTTATGAACATCTTCAGGAACATCCATACTTAGTTTTTCATCCTTAACATACGATTTAATGGCTGGATGTAAGTCCTCGGGGAAAAGCTTCAGTAGAGTTTTAAGCGAGTTGAATTTAATGGGTTTACCCTTTGTTAGTAAATAGTACTCGTTTTTCAGAACGGTTGTAAAAACCTGATCTGACTTATTGTCTGTAGATTGTGTACTTAGATACCCCGATAAATAACCCGGATTTATGTTCTGAACAGTTCCTCCATGAGTAACCTGTCCGTATGCACCTTTCTTTCCAGCATAGAGCCGGCTTATTTTCCAGTCAATCTGAAGGACTCCTTTTGATAACCTCACAACTTCCCTGAAGCCCTTTCCGGCAGGAATAAACATTCGTTTTTCAATAAAAATCGTATCTATTTGCTGGATTCCGTCCAAAATCATCAGTTGATTGTTGGCATAATAGACCATTTCCTGCTTTTTCCCATCATAATTAAATGTAGCTTCGGCCCGGCTTCCATTTTTCATTTTAACCGTAGCCGGTTTAAACGCGTCAAAAAGATAGGCTCTGCTGCCCGATGTTTCTTGCGCATAAACAACACCTGATTTAGAAAAGAGTAAGAATGAAAACAACAAACACAATATTTTTACTTTCATCAAAAATAGTTTATTTAGTAATGCAACAAAGATAATAAATGAAACAAATCTTTCTTAACTATAGACAATAAAAAAAGGTGTCTGAATATTCAGACACCTTTTCAATCTTATTGAACCTTTATTTCTTCATCACCCACCATAACGGAGTTTGTGTATTATTGTCGCCGCCAAGTAACTGGATTGCTTGCTGGTAACTTTCTTTACTGTTTACCTCCATATTAGAGGGATAGCGCATTCGTTTGGGGTAGAATTCCCAACGGCATTCTTTGGCAGTAGCTTTGGTTAGAGGAACTTCGTAACTGCTTGGATTATAGTCTACCTCTACGGCCTGATTTTCAAAGAATGGAAGGCCTAAACGTCTGTGGTCGCTCCAGGCTTCCAGCGGTAACCAAGGATGCTGTGCGATGAACTTCTGGGTGATAATCTTTGTAAGATGATCATTGTTATACAGTCCGTTTCTATAAATTGAGTTCTTAGGATAGGTATAAGTGGTGGTTTTGTTCTCCTTTGTATACCCATCCACATAGTTTACTGTAAACGGTTGAGCCTCGGCAGTATGATCGAATTCAACGGATGTTCCCACCCTATTGTATGCCTGCGAAGTCAGGTACTGATTTAAAAACTGAGATACTCCGTGATAATCGAAACTTGCGGCAATTCCGCTTTCGTAATTTTGCTTTGCTGTTCCGGGTACTGTCCAACCATATTCGGCAGCTTCTGCAAGTAAAAAGTAGGTTTCCCAAGGACCGAACCATACCCTTTTATTGGTACTCTGCCTGTAAACATTTGAAATAGCCGGATAGTTTTGTGCTGCTCCTATAAGTTGCGTAGACAATGAACTGTATTTGTCCCATTTTCCGGCAACCCATGTATTCCATGTCCATTTCGTTATAAG
>JAGPJL010000200.1 GCA_018054455.1 Parabacteroides sp. | reverse complement strand
GACCTGACAAGGTGGCTGCTCCGTTTGTGGAGTTGTTGGATTATTTATCCGTTGGTTGCACTCAATAAGAGATCAATTTTTTTATCATTATATCATTCATTGAAAACAAATAATATATTCTATATTTGCAATGACAATGAATTGTTATCCTATAGGTAATTTTGGAGGTATTTCATTAAATTAAAAAACAAAATATGGATGCAGCAACAGGTATGTTTTTAATAATAGGGATTCCCTTGATACTATTTTTGATATTTCTATATACACCTGCCGGTAAGAGGTGGCTGAAAAAGAACTAATATAGTCATAGGTTCGTTTATAAACTCGATGAAAATCAAGATTTATAAATCCGAATATACATGTGAAAAATTTCCCGCCTGCAGTTCAATCTCGCACCTACCTTACAAAGAATCAATAACCTAAATTTGGGTTGTTTTGATTGATCCAAATTAATATATTATCTATCCGTACGTACTTCAATTACTTCACGCAGATTGGTGGTATAGCAGGGAGAAAGTTTCTCGCGGCGGAGTTTCCACTTGCGACCGCTTCCTTGTATGGCGAGACTTAATTTGCGGTTATCGAAACCGGAGTTTAGGCGATCCATTACCTTCATTAAGCGGGTATGTTTTTCGCGGTCAACGGTGTCGAACAAATTCATTTGTACCGCGTTATCATCTACTATTTCGGTGATTATTACCCCTGCTTTTTTAAACTGATAGCCTTTTACAAATATAAGACGGAGTGCTGCCAGGGCATACTTTACTAACTCCAATGTACTGTTGGTAGGTACAGGTAATTTGATTACAAAATTCTTGTAATACTGGGGCAAATCACTCCGAAAGTTATTGGTATGTATAAATACCATTAGTGAAGCAGCACACGATTTCTGAGCACGTAATTTCTCTGCGCACATACTGGCATAAGTGGAAACCGCTTCTTCCATTTCAGCCAAATCGGTAACCATGTGGCCGAACGAGCGTGAGGTACAGATCTGTTTTTTGGGAGCCGGAGCCAGTTCCATATCAATACAAGATTCTCCGTTGAGCTCTTTCCACATTCTTTCCCCTACCACTGTCATTTTCTGTCGCACCCAGGCAACAGGCAGTTGGGAAAAGTCATAGGCGTTCTTCACTCCATATTGCGCCAGCATCTTAGCATGTTGTCTGCCAATCCCCCACACATCCCCAATTTCAGTGAGTTGCAGAGCTTTTACCCGCTTTTCGTCTGTATCTATAAGGCAAACCCCTTTATAGTTTGGATATTTCTTAGCAAACTTGTTTGCCACTTTAGCCAATGTTTTGGTGGGTGCTATCCCCATGCTGATAGGTATACCCGTACCTTTGGTTACAGAACGAACTATCTGTTCGCCATATTCCTTGAGATCCCACTGTTCGAATCCATCCAGATTAAGAAAAGCCTCGTCGATAGAATAAACCTCCATATCTTCTACAAACGATCCCAACATGGACATCACCCGGTTGGACATATCACCGTACAATGTATAGTTTGACGAGAAAACTTCTATTCCATACTTATCTACATCATCCTTTATCTGATAAGCAGGAACCCCCATTTTAATACCCAAGGCTTTTGTTTCGTTTGATCGTGCGATAACACACCCGTCGTTGTTGGATAACACAACAATGGGCGTAGTACGCAGCCAGGGCTTGAATGCCCGTTCGCAGCTTGCGTAAAAGTTATTACAGTCAGCTAAACCAAACATCAAACTATCTCCTTGTACTTCTATGTTTCTTAATGGAATAAGTAACAATTCCCCAGATTACAAACTCGTTCCCTGCTGTTACTTTTATAGGCTGAAAATCTTTATTGGCCGGAATAAGCCAGACCACATCCTGTTCTATCTTGATATATTTGAGGGTAAATTCGCCATCTACGCAACAAACCGCCAAATCTCCTTCCCGGGGCTCGAGCGATTTGTCAATAATGAGGATATCCCCCTCGTGTATGTCTGCTTCGATCAACGAATCTCCCTTTACCCGTCCATAAAAGGTAGTGGACGGATGCTTGATAAGTTCGTTGTTCAAATCGATACTTAAGTCTAAATAGTCTTGTGCCGGCGAAGGAAAACCTGCACGGATTCCTTCATCCACAAACGGAAGCTCTACACTGCTTTTTGTGTCTGCTTTAAAAATATCTATTACCGACTTGCTCTTTTTCATGTTCATTGTCCTGCAAAGATATAACAAACAAAGAATAAAAATACTACATAAGAATAGACGGATCTTTAGGATTTTTCTTTAGAAAATCGTTTTTAATGGTACGGGCATCCATCCGTTCGGCTTCGAATGTACGGAGCATAGCAGCGATTTCGGGGCGTTTCAAAGCTGGGTCCAACCATCGTTCCTCTTGCTCTGGTTCGAGAATAACCGGCATCCTGTTTCCGGTTTTCGGATTGTTATGTATAAATCCCGTCAGCTCGTTGGCCTGGGTGGTAAGAATTGAAAATGTATTAATTACCTCCCCGGTTTGCTTGTTCAGCCAGCTATCGTATACACCTGCAAAAGAAATAATATCCAGATCCTTTACATAAATAAAGTAGGGCGATTTAGTACCATCGGTTTCGTGTCGCCACTCAAAGTAACCAGTTGAAGGAACGATACACCGTTTAGAAAGAATAGGCCCCCGAAACGAAGGAAGTTCGAAGACTGTCTCCGACCTGGCATTGTAAGTAAACTTACGCATCTTTTCTGCATCCTCTTCCGTTTTACACCAAAAAGGTATTAATCCCCATTTCCGTACTTCAAGTTCTTCGGATGTAGTAACAATGGCACAATCAGGATTGGTAAAGGCCGCTTGCCTATACTGCTCTTCAAGAATTTCTTTTGCTATCTCGATTATATCCGATTTCCTTCCATACCGTGCAGCCAGTTGCTGCGCTTTCTTGCTCATGCTATTATAAAAACACATACGACCCGGATTTTAGTTTTCAAAGTTACCACATTAATATAACAAGATATAAAACATCCATGCGTGATTTGTTTCTTTATCATACAAAGTACTCGATAAGTCACATCTAAGTTAAAAGTGAATTTTACACAAAAGGAAAACTTTGGTATCGTATTCCCGAAGAT
>JAGPJL010000199.1 GCA_018054455.1 Parabacteroides sp. | reverse complement strand
CCGGCCCAATAGGCGGTAAGCATTTCACCTTCAATACCAACGGGAACTGCGGCAGCCTGTACCTGAAGTTTCCCTGTTGTTACATCGAAAGTGATTTCTTCCTTTTCGAAGAACGATGAAAAATCTCCGGATAGAATAAGATCCTCGGGCGTTCCGCAAATCATTGACTGTCCTTTGGCCTGCAACCAGATGCAATCGCCCATCTGAATAGCTAGTTCGAGATCGTGGGTAGAAAGCAAAATGGCTTTATTCTGTTCTTTCGCCAGTTTGCGCAACAAGACCATGGTTTCTATCCGGCTGGTAACATCGAGAAACGCAGTGGGTTCGTCGAGGAGGATTATCGGACACTGCTGCGCAAGAGCTTTTGCAATCATGGCCTTCTGACGTTCGCCGTCGCTCAGCTCGGATACGTAGTTTTTTGCTTTATGAGCAATCCCGGCAGCTTCCAGGGATTGTTTTATAATCGCATGGTCTGTTTTTTTAAGCTGGCCAAAGAATCCTGTATAGGGATGACGGCCAAGTGATACCAGTTCGTATACGGTAATCCCTCCCGCATTGGTTTTTTCTGTAAGAACAACTCCAACAGTAAGAGAGAAAAGCCGCTGCGAATAATCGGTCAGCGGTTTACCTTGCAAATGAATACTTCCGCCTAACGGCTTCTGGAAACCACAAAGCGTTCTCAAAAGAGTAGATTTCCCCGCACCGTTTAATCCCAGAAGACAAGTTACCTCCCCTGGTCTCAGCATCAGTCGCAGACCTTCATTTACGAGGTTATTTTTTCCACCTTTCAGCGAGTAGCCGATTCGTAAATCAAATGTTTCTATGGCAGGAATAGGATTCATCGGCTCTTAGTTAAAGTATTGAATATTCTTTCGGTTCATAATTACATAAATGATTACCGGAGCGCCTATTAATGGGGTTACTGCATTGAGAGGTAATATTCCGCTACCTCCGGGAAGTACCATCAGAATATTACATAATAAAGCAATGCATCCACCTGTCAGCAATGTTACCGGTAAAAGTAATTTATGATTAGACGATCCAAGCATTAATCTTGCAATATGCGGAACCGCAAGTCCGATAAATGATATCGGACCACAAAACGCAGTGGTCGTAGCGGTTAATATTCCCGTACATATAAGAATCAGCGCCCGCGTACGTTTCACCTTGATTCCCAGATTCGCGGCATACATCTCACCCAGAAGCAGTGCATTGAGCGGTTTAATAAGCAAAATGGCTAAAAATAAACCAAGGAGGGTACACGTTGTGAAAAAGGGTAGCTGTTTTAAAGATACACCCGAGAAATCGCCCATACCCCACATTACGAAAGCATGAACTTTATCGGAAGAGGCGTAGTAGTTTAAAATAGAAATAAGTGAAGAGGCCATATAGCCGACCATAATTCCTATAATGAGTAACATTACGTTACTCTTAACCTTCGTGGAAAAGTATATAATGATGCCAAGAATAAGGCATGCACCGGTAAATGCTGCCACTACGATAGCCAGATATCCGCTCATGGGCAGCGAACTAACCATACTGAGGGATCCTCCGAAATAAAGCATAACGGCTGCAACCCCTAAGTTTGCGCCATCACTTATTCCCAATATGGAAGGACCGGCCAATGGATTTTTGAATAAGGTTTGCAAAAGCAGACCACTTACTGCCAGCGATGATCCTGCGAGGACAGCAGTTACCGATTGAGGTAACCTGGCATGCAGGACAATTTGCTTCCATGATTCTCTGCCTATTTCATTCCCGAGCAAAATATCGGCCACGGCATCCAATGGGATAGTAACCGATCCGTAGGCCAGACTCCCTGCAAATAGGAATATAAGGCAACCTGTTAGCCAAAAATAAATGTGATTGAATTGCTTGTTCATTTTGCAAAGGTATAAATATGTTGTAAACAGCCTTAATCTGTTTACCAGAATCTCTGCACTTCCTGTATATATTCTAAAGTTTCCAAATTATAGATTATTGAGCAATATTCCTTAAAATATGTTTTTATTGTGTTTGTATCAAGGTTCATATTAAATAAAACGATTGTTATAGTCCGGCTTTGTTGCTATTATTCCTTTTGCATAAAAACAGGATATTATGTAAAAATATGTTTGCTGATTAGTCCCGCAATCGTTTGCGCTGATAATTTAAATTAATTAAACCTTATATATATATATTGTTAAATATTATGATTAGTTTTGGAGTCTCTATTATTCTCAATTTGTAAAAAGCGATTTTTATTGTCAACTTAAAAAAAATGTATTATGCAACGAAAGAAAGCACTTGATTCTTTCAAACATTGGAGAGTAGGAGTACTATCCGTGTTGATTTCCTTTTGCATTACGACCGCATTTGCTCAGCAAGGGTCTGTTAAAGGAAAGGTTTTAGACGAAACAGGCCAACCTATTATTGGAGCCAACGTTGTTGAAAAAGGTACCACGAATGGTACAATTACTGACCTTGATGGTAATTATACCCTTACAGTTCCGAATGTTCAGCGCTCAATTCTTCAATTTTCCTTTATCGGTTATACTACATTGGAAGATGCCGTAAAAGGACGTACCAAAATTGATGCCAAGCTTTCTCCTTCCGTTGTTAACTTAGGAGAGGTGGTTGCTATTGGTTATGGTACCCAGACACGTAAAGAAATTACGGGGTCTGTTGCCAACGTAACAGAAGAAAGTTTTAACAAAGGGGTTACCCGCGATGCAACCGACCTGTTGCAGGGTAAAGTGGCCGGTTTGGTTATTACCTCTGGTTCCGGTGATGTAACAAGAGGCGCCACCATGCGTTTACGTGGTACTTCCACTTTGCAGAACGACCAGGGTCCGCTTATCGTTATCGACGGTGTACCGGGTGGTGATATGTCTACCGTATCTCCTTCGGATATCGAATCAATTTCTGTATTGAAGGATGCTTCTTCTGCTGCTATTTACGGATCTCGTTCTGCCGGTGGTGTTGTATTGATTACAACCAAACGCGGTTCCGGATCTAAGACCATGATTTCTTATGATGGTTATGTAGCAATGGACGAGATGTCTAATAAGCCAGACCTGATGAATGCGCAGCAATGGCGTGACTACGCAAATAGCG
>JAGPJL010000114.1 GCA_018054455.1 Parabacteroides sp. | reverse complement strand
TGACTTAGAGGATCTATGTATTTATAGAACACCTGCTTGAAAGCCAATTGATCATCTTGCTTAATCAGCTTTAATAATAATATGTCGTCATTCTGTTCCACCACCCTATTTCTTGCAGCAAAAGTACTCAAAATAATACAATTTCATTGTTCATGACATAAATTTGTAATAATAAGAACTTTAGTCGGTTTCTTCTATTGTATGCTGTGTTTAATATTTTAAGAGATAAATAGGTCACAAACTTTCCATTTGATTTCTGAATAGCTGAATATTATTTACAAAGAGAATTTATATAATACACAAAAGGAGTATTATATTTGCAAACCGGGTAAGCCAACCCGATCTATCTTTTTTCGGGGAATCTTTCCAAAGCGGGAAGATTCCCCGATAAAGATTAAACGCTAAATCTAAAAACGAAACACATTTCATGAAAAAATTCTTGCCACTTATTACCTTCCTTTTGTTCTTGATTGGATGCAGTGATGATTCTCCGGAGGGGATTCAGACCTTTGAAATTACTGCTGAGTCCGTAGATTTCTCTGCCGATGCGCAGGGGAAAGAAGTCCTTATCACAACAAACCTTTCCGAATGGGAATCAGACGTTGATGCTTCCGGAACGGAATGGTGTACAGTTAGTCCGGTTGTAAACGGAAATAAAAAAGCAATCATTGTTCAGGTAGAAGAAAACAAAGAGTGGGATGTCCGTTCCACCACCATCCAACTGAAAGGTGCTGGCATTCTTCGCTCCATCAAAATTAGTCAACTGGGTGTTAAACCAACTATATTGGTGTCGCCCGACAGGTTTACTCCCGGTTTTATCGGCGAACAAATTGAATTAAAAATTACGGCAAACGTATCATTTGATCTGATTGATTCTCTCGATTGGGTAAATCCGGCCCCGACTTTAAGGTCGGCGGAAATGAGTACAACCACGGTTAAGTATGTGGTTTCGCGTAATGCAAGCAAGGAGGCTCGCACGGGTATTATTTATATCAGAGAAAAAGATAACAAAGCGAATGCCCAGGTAACCATTATCCAGGCAGGCGAAGGCGATTACCAGCCTTCAACCGAAAATGCGATAAACGATGATATTAAATTAGCGGTTGCTTCGGCCGAAGCTTCTTCTTTTCAGAGCGGATCGGAGCTGGTTAAGTCCGTCGACAATGACAAGTCTACTATCTACCATTCCAATTGGAGCAATACAGCTGCCAATTACTTTCCCATTACGCTTACCTATAACCTGAAAGAGGCATCCGACTTAGACTATCTGATTTACTATCCCCGTACTTCCGGCTCAAACGGACACTTTAAGGAGGTGGAAATTCAGGTAAAGAAATACGGACAAAACATGTTTGAGAAATTGATGGATTACGATTTTAAAGGAAGTAGTTCTGCTACCCGGATCGGATTCGATCAAAGTATCAGAGGGGTTGCTTCTGTCCGGTTTATCGTAAAGTCGGGCGTTGGAGACGGACAGGGCTTTGCTGCTTGTGCCGAGATGGAGTTCTACAGGAAGAATCCTGATAATTTCGACCCGGCGGTACTATTTACCGATGAATCCTGCTCCGAATTGAAAGCCGGTATTACAGAGGCAGATATCGAAGCGGTATCCAATCCATTCTTTAAAAACATTGCTTACTACATGCTGAGGGGATCTTATCCGCGGGAATTCAGGATCCAGCAGTATAAAGCGTATCCTGATCCGAATACATTAGCAGCATCCAATAAAACAAATCCGTACAGCTTACTCGACAATCCAACCGGAATAAGTGTTGCTGCATACGACACCTTAATAGTCTGTGTAGGCGAAACACACAATCAGTCGCTGAGTCTGAAAGTCCAGAATCTGAATAAGGCGGGTGGCGACGGATACAGTGACGGCTCTTCCTCCTACCCGCTGGTAAAGGGTATCAACAAAATTGTTCCGGCCAACAGAGGATTGATTTATGTGATGTACCATACAAAACAGTACGCTTCGGTTCAACCTGTTACCATTCACTTTGCCTCGGGGAAGGTTAACGGATATTTCGATGTAAAAAAACATACGGCCGGTCAATGGAGTACGCTGCTGAATAATGCGGTGGACGATTACTTTGATGTGCTGGGCGAATATGCACACCTTACTTTTCCGGTTTATCAGTTTAAAAACAATACACCCGATGGTAAAGCGCTGATCGATGTCTATGACGACATTGCACGTTTGGAACAAGAATTCATGGGTTTGGCTAAATACGACCGAATGAACCCGAACAGGATGTACCTGCATGTTATTTATACCTCGTATATGTATGCCACAAACAACCGGACGGCTTACAACAATACCACACTTGGTGAACTTACTAATGCAAGTAAAGTAAGGGGTTCATCCATATGGGGACCTGCACACGAGATTGGTCATGTAAACCAAACCCGGCCGGGACTTAAATGGCATGGCATGACAGAGGTGAGTAATAATATTTATTCGTTGTTTGTGCAGACAAGCTTCGGTAACACGTCGCGTTTGCAGGGTGAGGATATGAGTGGTGAAGGGTATACCAACCGGTACGAAAAGGCAATGAGCAGTATGATTGCTAAAAAACTGGCTCATGCCCGTGAATCGGATGTATTCTGTAAATTGGTTCCTTTCTGGCAGTTACAACTTTACATGAGCAATGTGCTGGGGAAAACCGATTTTTACAAGGATGTGCATGAAGCCGTACGCACCTCAGCCGATCAGTCGACCGACGGTTTAAGTCAGCTCGAATTCACTAAGATTTGCTGCAACGTAGCAAAGCTGGATCTGACAGATTTCTTTTTGAAATGGGGATTACTTTCGGCTGTCGATTATACATTCGACGACTATGGTGAAAGACGTTTTCTTATTACTGAAAGTCAGGCTCAGCAAACGATAGATGCCATCAAAGCAATGAACTATCCAAAACCGTCCCATGCTTTGGAGTACATAACGGATCTTTCGGTTGCCACATTCAAAACGAATGGGGCCATTCAAAAGGGAAGTGTTTCCAAAACAGGTCTGCAGCTCAGTTTTACGAACTGGAAGAATGTAGTAGCCTTCGAGGTGTATAACAATTCGGAGTTAGTGTTTATATCTCCGGCTTCGTCATTCACTTCAAAGAGCCCTTTCACACAAGTGTATGCCGTTGCGGCCAATGGCACAAAGGTGAAAGTAGATTGGTAAGTAGTTGGAGAAGGCCCTGCAAATTGTACATTTAAGCAGGGCCTTCTTCTTATATTGATTATATAAACCTATTTACAATGTAACTCCTGTTTTAAAAATAGCTATTTCTCTATAGTTCTTCTTTTCATTGTTTACCTGTGTACCACTTGCCACACCGATAACAAACTGAATAAAACGTTCCAGCAACGTATCCATCGATTCATCTTCGACCAATGTTCCGGCATTAAAATCTATCCAGCCCGGTTTCTGATTGGCCAAATTACTATTTGTTGATATTTTAACAGTAGGAACAAATGTACCAAAAGGCGTACCGCGTCCGGTAGTAAACAATACCAAATGACAACCGGCAGATGCCAATGCAGTACTGGCTACCAAGTCGTTACCAGGAGAACTCAACAGGTTCAAGCCTTTCGTTTTTAACCGATCGCCGTACATCAACACATCTTGCACAGCCGAAGCTCCGGATTTCTGTGTGCAACCCAACGACTTTTCTTCCAAGGTAGAAATACCTCCCGCCTTATTGCCCGGTGATGGGTTTTCATATACCGGTTGTTTGTTAGCCATAAAGTATTCCTTAAAATCATTAATCAGGTGCACCGTTTTATCAAACATAACTGCAGACTGACAACGATTCATTAGTAATGTTTCCGCTCCAAACATTTCCGGAACTTCTGTCAAAACGGTCGTTCCACCCTGCACTACCAGAAAGTCAGAGAAGAATCCCAGTAATGGATTGGCTGTAATACCAGAAAATCCATCCGAACCGCCACATTTCAATCCCACTTTCAATTCACTAAGAGGAATCTCGGTGCGCTCGTCAGCCGATGCGATAGCATACAATTCGCGGAGGATATTCATCCCCGTTTGCTGTTCATCGTCTACCTTCTGCGTAACCAAAAATCGTACACGGTCGGAGTCGTATTCTCCCAGGAACTCCCGGAATGCATCCGGCTGATTATTTTCGCAGCCTAATCCAACAATAAGTACAGCTCCTACATTGGGATGATGCACCATATCGCGAAGAATCTTCCGGGTATTCTCATGGTCCTCGCCCAACTGAGAACAACCATAGTTATGAGGAAAAGCCGCAATGGCATCCACTCCCTGACAATTAGTTTCTACACGAAGCTCTCCGGCCAGGTTATTTACAATACCATTCACGCAACCAACCGTTGGAATAATCCAAATTTCATTACGAACCCCTACTTCTCCATTCTTCCGGCGATAGCCTTTGAAGGTTAAGTCTCGCTTGCTACCCAATGGCGGGATAGTTGCCGGATGCCACTTATATTCCAGCAATCCGCTTAAATTCGTTTTTATATTTTTCTCGTTAACCCAAGCTCCGGAATCAATGCTTTCGCAGGCATGACCAATAGGGCAACCATATTTTATAATCTGATCGCCGGCCGATAAATCCTGAAGGGCTACTTTATGACCTGCCGGAATATCAGACACCAAAACAATACTTCTGCCATCTATCTCTATCGTGGAGCCAGCAACCAACAATTGAATGGCCACCACCACATTGTCGGAGGGATGGATTCTGATATACTTATTCATTTACAACCTCTTTAACTACATGAATCATACCTTTTTCCTGAATTGAATTCAAATAATAAACAATCTTTTCTGTAAGTCCGGGTATCAGGTTAAGATTCTCACCCCAAATAAATTCGGCATTTAAAACACCTTCTGCAACCCGCGTTGTACAACCAGTAGCCCATAAATCAGTCAGCAAGGTAGTAATTTTTACATCATCCAGTATCTTTATCTCATCATCACCGCGCTTTCCTCCTTTATAATAAGTGATAATAGCGGCCAAGCCCAAAACCAGACCCGAAGGCAGAACACCTTTGCGATCAAAATAAGTTTTCAAGCCAGGCAAATCGCGTGTTTGATATTTAGGGAAAGAATTCAGCATGATAGAAGTTACCTGATGATCTACAAACGGATTATTGAAACGCTCCAATACATCTTTCCCGAACTGAATCAGTTCGTCTTTAGGAAGATTCAATGTTTCCAGTAATTCGCCAAACATTACTTTATCAATATACTTACCAATTACTTCGTGCTGGCAAGCTTCGCGAACAATATTCAAACCTGACAAATAAGCCACGGGTGACAATACTGTATGCGGACCATTCAACAACGTAACCTTACGTTCGTGGTAAGGCTCTTCACTCGGAACAAACAAGACATTCAACCCGGCTTTGTCTGCGGGAAACTCTTCCGCAACTTCTTTTGGAGCTTCAATCACCCACAAATGGAAGATTTCCGCCTGCACCACCAGATTATCGTTGTATTGTAACTTCTCCTGAATAGTCAAAATATCTTTACGGGGAAATCCCGGGACAATACGGTCCACCAAAGTTGCGTACACACCGCAAGCCTCTTCAAACCATGCTTTGAAGGCTTCTTCCAGATTCCAAAGCTCTATATATTGGAAAATCGTTTCTTTCAGCTTATGCCCATTCAGGAATATCAATTCGCAAGGAAAGATAATAAACCCTTTAGTCTTGTCGCCATGAAAAGTTTTAAAACGATGATACAGTAACTGAGTCAGTTTACCCGGATAAGAAGATGCCGGCACATCGGTCAACTTACAGGAAGGATCAAATGCAATACCGGCTTCTGTGGTATTTGATATAATGAAGCGCATTTCCGGTTGTTCTGCCAGCTTCATAAAAGCCTCGTTTTCGGTATAGGGATTCAACGCCCGGCTGATTACATCAATCATCGTCAAACTATCCACAGCAACTCCCTGATCCAGCCCCTGCAGATTTACATGATACAAGCAATCCTGTTTGTTCAGCATATCCACCATACCCTGCGCAATAGGTTGTACAACAACAACACTTGCGTTGAAGTCTGCCTTTACGTTCATATTCCATACAATCCAATCGACAAAGGCACGAAGAAAATTACCTTCTCCAAACTGAATAATACGTTCCGGATATTGTTTTGCATTCGCTGTTTTTCTATTTAACTCTTTCACGGTTTTAAATTTAAATTAAAATTCCACTAATATACGAAATACTTTACCTGGATTTGCAGCCCATTCATTCATAGCCATAAGCGCTTCTTCGGGAGATACTATCTTTGAAATCAATTCGTCCTTCGGACAAGTTCCTTGTTCCAAATAGTGAATTACAGCACGGAAATCGGAAGGCAGCGCATTACGGGATCCCATGATCGTTAATTCTTTCTGAACAAAAAACTTTGTTTGAAAAGAGACTTCACTCTTAGCGTAGCCTATACAAGCAATTCTTCCGGTAAAAGCAACCTCATCTACAGCCATTACATAGGTAGAAGGACTACCCACAGCTTCGATCACCACATCCGGACCCAGATTATTTGTTACTTTTTGCAGACATTCGTGTACATTATCGCTTTGGGAATTGATTGTAAACTTTGCACCCACACGTTTAGCCAAAGATAACTTTTCGTCATCAATATCTACTGCTATGACAGTAGCTCCACGAAGTGAAGCCCGAATGATAGCACCAATACCTATCATTCCGCAACCGATCACCATCACGGTATCAATATCTGTTACCTGCACGCGCGAAACAGCATGGAAGCCTACACTCATCGGTTCAATCAGCGCACAATCCCTTGCTGATAGTTTGTTTGCCGGAATTATTTTAGTCCACGGAAGAACGGCAAATTCACACATTACTCCATTTCGTTGCACACCTAATGTTTCGTTGTGTTCGCAAGCATTAACCTTTCCATTCCGGCAAGAAGCACACCTTCCGCAATTCGTGTAAGGATTCAAAGTAACACTCATTCCCTGATGAAATCCATCGGGAACGTTTGCTCCCATCTCTTCAATAACGGCTCCTACTTCATGTCCTGGAATAACAGGAAGTTTCACCATCGGATTACGCCCTAAAAATGTATTCAAATCAGAACCACAAAAACCGACATACTTGATTTTAACTAATACATCGTCGGGACCCATAAAGGGCTTTTCTATTTCAACCACCTTCATTTCGGAAGTTGCTGTTAGTTGAACTGCTTTCATTTTATCTTTTTATTATTCATGGTGTTTTTCTACTTATTCAGACATATTTTTAATATAAGGTAACTTCGTCAAATTTTTGAATCCATAGAACCTGGCGGCATTCTTTCCTAAGAATAATTCTTTTTCGTTTTCTGTCAGGTAATTCGTTTTCTGTATAAAATCGTACGACATTTTATACGTTATGGCCGTGATGGTACGGGGGTAATCAGAACCCCACATTAGTTTATCCATTCCAACAATATCCGCAGCCTCCCGAATAGCCTTCACGGCTCCGGGAAACGGATAAAATTCTTCGTTGAATAACCAGGTTATACCTCCGGATTCGATCATTACATTTTGATGGAGTGCTAATCTAATCTGTTCTTGCCATCTTGGGCGGGTAACCATTCCAAAATGGCCAATGGCAATTTTCAAACCGGGGCATTCCTTGATAACATCATTCATTTCTTCCACTTGCGTATCGCCATCGGCCAAATCAATAGAAAGAATACAGTGGTTTGCTTCCATATAATGAAAAAGTTGCATCATCTCTTCACTATTCAGCATGACCCGTCCCCCGGGAAGCAGCAACCGCTGAGCCGGGATCTTAATCGCTTTAAAACCATCGGCAATCAATCGTTTCGCATCTTCGAAGAATCCGGGTTTACGAAACTCGCACATTCCACACATGAAAAAACGTTCAGGATAACGCTTAATCACTTCGGCCAGATAGTCGTTTTGAATACCATCTATATATTCCTGTGTAACCACTGCTGCAGACACTTGGGCATAATCCATAGTAGAGAGGAAGACTTCGGCACTGTTTTTACCATCAATCATAAAAGGAGGAAGCATCTGCCGGACTTCACCCATGAATAATGACCGGCCGTTTTTCAACGTACGAACAGGCAATCCATCTACTTCCGTATCCTGATTTAACCAAAGGTGAGAATGTGCATCTATTATGAATTGATCCATGATACTCGTTTTTGGTTGCCGATAATTTCCTGAACCTCTTTCACTAAATTCCAATCAATAGGTTCTTCTGCAAAGCGAATGTTTTTTAAAACATTTTCCGGATTGGCAGAACTAAACAAAGTGGTGGCAATACGTGGATTGCTTACCGAAAACTGAATGGCTAACTTCTCTATCGGATAATTCCTGGATTTACAGTGCTGAACTGCTTTCCGGCAAACTTCAACCAATGCCTTCGGGGCCGGATGCCACTCCGGAATACCTCGTTCTGATAACAGTCCCATGGATAGAGGGGATGCATTGATAACTCCAACATCGTGTTTCTCGAAGAAGTCTAAAAAATCAACAAGTTTATCATCATTCAAACAATAATGGCAGAAGTTTAAAACACTCTCTACTGTTCCGGGGGCAGTATGCTCTATCACCCACTTCAGATTCTCCAGTTGCAAATCGGTAATACCTATATGTTTTACAATTCCTTTGTTTTTTAGCTCCACTAAAGCCGGCAAAGTTTCGTTTATTACAAGATTCAAATCAACAAATTCGATATCATGGACATTTATTAAATCAATGGAATCAATATGTAAACGGTCCAGACTTTCATAAACACTTTCTGTTGCTCGTTTGGCCGAATAATCCCATGTATTCTTACCGTCTTTTCCATAACGGCCTACTTTTGTGGAAAGATAATAATGGTCTCTGGGAATTAACTGCAAAGCTTTTCCTAAAACAGTTTCCGCTTTATAATGTCCATAATAGGGAGAGACATCAATGAAATTCATTCCATTTTCTACCGCTTTACATACAGCATTAATTCCTTCCGATTCACGGATATCATGAAAAACACCACCTAAAGAAGAGGCTCCAAAACTAAGATCGGACACTTTCATTCCGGTCTTGCCAATTTCATTGTAATTCATAACAGTATTTCGATTTATTATTATTTCACTCTCAAATGTAGATTATTCAATTCGATATTGATACAGACAACTGCCTGAAAATCTATGCAAACCTTTGCGTAAACTCTCATGAATAATTACATTTGCATAGAAGATTAATCGTATGAAAAAGAAGCCCATTTCTCTAAAGGATATCGCTACAGAGTTTAATGTTTCCATCTCTACTGTTTCCCGCGCACTGAAAGACAGTTACGAAATCAGTCCGGAGTTACGTAATCGGATTCAGGCTTTTGCTAAAGAACGAAATTATCGACCCAGTCCATTTGCCATGAGCTTATTAAAAAACAGTTCCGGAATCATTGGGATTATTGTTCCCGATTTGGTAACTTATTTCTATGCTTCTATCATTAGCGGCATTAGCGATATGGCAAAACAAAAGGGTTACTCTGTAATCATTGCCTCATCGTACGAGCAATATGAGGAAGAGAAACAATGCCTGGAAAACCTTATAAATATACGGGTAGAAGGGGTTATGGCATGCATTTCGCAAGAAACAACGGATTATTCGCATTTTGAAGCTTTAGAAGAACTAAATATCCCTTTGGCCTTTTTCGATCGGGTTTGCCTGCCCGATAAATTTTCGTCTGTCGTAGCAGACAATCAAGAATCAGCCCGCATAGCTACTGAACATTTATTACAAAATGGGTCCAAAAGAGTGGGATTTATTGGTGGAGCCGATTATCTTGGCATAGTAAAGAAAAGGAAAGAAGGCTATCTGGAAGCCTTACAGAAATATAATATCCCCATAGAAGAAGCACTAATTATATGCGAAAAAATGACTCCCGAAGAAGGGTGCGAAGCAACGAAACGACTCCTTAACCTTCCGAATCCTCCCGATGCGATTCTGGCAATGAACGACACGTTAGCCTTTGCTGCCATGAAGGAAATAAAGAATAACAATCTGCGTATTCCTCAAGATATCGCTTTAATTGGATACACAGACGATACCCATTCAAATTATGTAGAACCGGCGTTGACTGCCATAGCACACAATACCTACGAAATGGGAACCACGGCTTGCCGG
>JAGPJL010000113.1 GCA_018054455.1 Parabacteroides sp. | reverse complement strand
GTTACAGTTCCTGTAGTAGTTCCTTTTACAACTACAGACGCTCCAATGACTGGCTGATCGTCTTCAGCAGAAATAACAGAACCTGTTATCTCCCGCGTCTGAGCGGTTGCCAATCCGATGCCTAGAACAAGGCATAAAAATAGAAAAGTCAACTTTTTCATAGACATTCTTTTAACATTTAACTTATAAATTACAAATACACACACTCTTTATCTTAATTTCTGTATTTTCAAATTAACACGGAACAAAAGTAATAAAAAAAACACTTTCACATAGTTTTACGCGTCTTTTTTTAAATAAATGCATCATTTCTTTACTAATAAAAGTCAAATTACTATTTTTACCCATCCTTTTCGAATAATTTGTTTTCACCTGGTTACGAATCGTAAGTAACATAATTATATATTTTTAATCAAAATGGAATCTCTATGCAATTAATTACAATGTTCATTAACTAAAATGATTAACATCTCATAATGACAAATTATATGTTTGTTAAATAATTTTGACATTTTGATTTATTTTGTGACAAAAGTATATTGTTTATAATGATCATATAATCCCATAAACATGGTAAATTCGCTTGTCCGCTATGAATTTGATTAAACAAAAAGAGGCTGCCTAAAATAAGCAGCCTCTTTACATTTATATTATATAGATCTTATTTGGGAAGGTTGGCATCCCATCCGGTTGTTTGTAGAACTCCAAAACCGGCATTCACTTCACTTGCCGGAACAGGATAAACAAATTTGGAAATATCAAAATTACTATAAGTTCCGTTTGCAACCATTATCTTTTCGCCTAAACGACGGGCATCCATAAAACGATGTCCTTCCTGTACTAATTCAAGCTTACGTTCTTTATTGATGTAAGTAAGAATGGTAGCATCTTCAGGAATCGCAGCTACATTCAAATCGGGATTACGCTTGGCTGCTACTTCAAGCAAACTTTCTTTGGCTTCTTTGAACTGATTGGTTTTAGCATACGATTCTGCTAAAATAAGGTACATTTCAGGTAATCGAAGCACCGGAAGGTTGGAAATCTGAGCATTTTCAACTATTCCAGACATTTTACCACCATTCCAGTCTCCTCCTAAAAGTGCAAGACGAATATCTGTAGATGCATATTCTGCAATCGTTTCTTCATTTACTGACATTCCGTAATCATTATATAACGTATTCAGTGAATTCGCAGATAAATAGTCTGTAGCCGACTTGGATATAACAAAGATATCCTCTGTTGAAATGTTCAGCGATTTGAACATCTGTGCATAGTCCGACTTGGTAGAGACGATAGATCCTCCTCTTAATTCAATGGCTGAACTTGCCGCTGCAATCGCTCCGTTGTAATCGTTCATATATAATTTAACACGGGCTTCCAAAGCTGAAACAGCTGCCTTGTTCATAAAAATATTGGCAACATCCTCTACTCCGTCTTTTGCATAAAATTCTTTTGCTTTTGCAATATCTGACAAAATCTGGGCATAATTTTCTTCCACAGTTGATCTCGAAACCGTTTCGAAAGCAGCTACAGGCTTTGTTATATTAACAATGCCCAAGGTAGCTTTATTCTGCGCTGAATAAGGTAAGCCAAAATAATTGACAAGATAAAAAGAGCTTAAAGCTCTGATAGCATAAGCCTGGGCAACGCAACCATTTACCACCACTGCATCGGATTCGGTAAATGATTGTGCTTCTTCTGAAGCTGCAATAATACGAGAAGCACGATCTATCGCATAATATCCTGTAGACCAGATGTCATTCAGATACGGATTTGTATCAAGTATCTGATATTTGAAGATATTATAAAAATGAGAGGTTGTTGCTGTATGGGCAGCGATGTCTGTTGAGGCATCACCTACGGCCTGAACATCTCTTCCCAGAAATGTATAACGACCCAAAGTCTGATAAAGACCAGTCAAGGCATTGTTGTAATCTTGTGAGGTTACAAAAGCCTGGTCGTCCGGAATCGATACGGTAGGAGTTTCTGTAAGAAAATCATCGCAGGAAACAGAACTGATTAACAGCATCCCGGAAAGTGCGATTAAAAATATATTTTTCATACTCTGTATTTATTTAATTAAAAACCTAAATTGAGACCGAACATAATGTTTGTTGGTACCGGGTAAGACCAAGACTGAAATCCTGTTGGTCTTGTTTGTGGATCAAATCCAATATAATCGCTCGATGTTATAGTGAATAGATTATCGGCAGATGCATACACACGCAGGTTAGAAATACCTGCCTTAGCCAGAAGTTTTGAAGGCAATGTATATCCCAATACAACTGATTTCATCCGGAGGTATGAACCATCCATAAGGAATCTGGTTGAGTTAGCTTCAGCACTTGAACTATTGCCGGCTTCGAATTTAGGCACATTCGTAATATCGCCGGGTTTCTGCCAACGGTTCTCATATACATAGTTTGATACCGGGCCTAAGAAATAGTGACCAACCTGCATATCATAAGAGAATCCTGAGTTGTAAACTTTATTGCCTAAAGTATAACTAACATCAGCCGACAGATCAAAGTTTTTATACTTAAAGTTCATGCCGATACCTCCATAGAATTTTGGATCTGCAGAGCCAACAATTCGTTGTCCGGCTTCATTAATGTTTGAAGTAGTTTCTTTTCCTTCTTTTCCTTTATACCAAAGAGGAGAACCTGTTTCGGGATCTACTCCGGCATACTCTGCCATATAGAATGTATTATAGGCTTCACCTACCTTACGGATGGTTGTGGTATTCTCGATGGGTTTGTCTGTTGCCAGCTTAATAATCTTATTCCGGTTAAATGTTCCGGTTAAATTCACATCCCATCTAAAGTCCTTTGTCTTCATCACATTCGAATTGATCAGGAATTCAAATCCCTGATTTTCCATTTCTCCGATATTTTTCAATACAGATTCAAAACCTGATGTATAGGACAAGGGTACATCAAAAATCATATCTTTTGTACGTTGATTATAGTAGTCCATTTCTACTGTAAAACGGTCAAAAAGTACGGCATGCAAACCAAGATCGGCTTTGGCAACCGTTTCCCATTTTAAGTCGGGATTTGCTATCTGAGTTGGAACAGCTCCCGGCTTCGAATTATAGGAATAACCATAGCTATATAAGCCCATTGCTGCGTAATAGCCGATATCCTGATTACCTACAGTACCATAACTTCCGCGTACGGTAAGGTCGGACAACCAATCTTTTGTTTCTTCCATGAAAGCTTCTTCAGAAATACGATATTTTGCTCCTACAGACCAAAACGGTGCCCATTTATTATTGGCTCCAAATCGTGAAGATCCATCGTATCTGAATGAAGCTGATCCATAGTACTTGTTATTGTAATTGTATTCTGCATTCATAAAGAAGGAAGACAAAGTACTGGCTTTCGTCATTGACCCGGCACTTACAGGTGTAGATGCATTATCTAGTTCGAAAACAGAATCACTTGGATATCCGCTGGCTGATGCATAAACACGACTGAAAGCAACTTTTTGCGCCTCCTGACCAAGCAGTACATTGATATTATGTATTTCGTTGAACGACTTGATATAATTTACCGTATTGGTAATTGAATAGGTTGTGGCACGTTCCATGTTACGTTCGCCCAACATGCCGCTATCAGAGTATTGAGGGTTATATTTTGAACTGTAGAACGATTCTCCAAGATCGATCAAACTTAAACCTGCATTTGTTTTCCAGGTTAAACCTTCAGCCAGCTTATATGTAAAATAAGGATTAACAACTACAGTTGTCTGTTTCTGATTCCGCTTATCTCCGCGTTCTTCATCGTTTAAAGCAATTGGATTATAATAGGCATCCATATTGTATGTGCCATCCTGATTGTAGATCTGCTGAAATGGACGTAGGTCGTACACGGCTACAATGGGATTGATATACTGACTTTCGGTCATACTATTATCTATATCAGATAAAGCTCCGTTAACTGACAAGCCATAACCCAGACGATCACTGTTTCCGTCAAGACTCAATCTTCCTGAGTAACGTTTCATTCCGGTTCCGATCAATACCCCTTTGTTTTCAAAATAACCGCCACTAATATAATAGCGCATTGACTCATTACCTCCCTGTACACTCAGGTTATAATCTTGTGTTGTTCCGTTGCTTATTACAGCATCCAACCAATCTACATTTTGTACATCTCCGGCTAAGTCTACACCATACCAGTCATTCACATAGCTGTTAAGAACGTCGGAAGCTTCCGTCGTATTTGCTGCATATCCTGCATTAACAAGACCTTCTTTCCAGATTTCTTTGTAACGATCCAGATTCACTGTACGATAATCGTTATTCAGGTTTGCTACAAAACTTGTTCCTGCTTTTGCATTGAAGTTAAAACGGGCTTTGCCTGAGGCGCCTTTCTTTGTTGTTACAACAATTACACCATTAGCAGCGCGAGCACCGTATATAGCTGTTGCTGTTGCATCTTTCAATACGGTAATACTTTCAATATCGTTGGGATTAATATTGGCCATCGGACTTGCGGCCATATCTCCGCTTCCGGTAGTACTATTTACGCCCATTTTATCAGAGTAGATTGCTATCCCATCGATAACATAGAGTGGTTCGGTTCCTGAGTTTACCGAACCTTTACCTCGAATGGTTGTTGCAGCAAAAGCTCCCGGCTGACCGGTAAAACTGCTTATTTGTAAACCAGCTACACTTCCTTCCAATGATTTCATGAAGTTTGCATCAGTCCTTTTTGTAAGGTTATCACTCCCTACAACCTGGGCTGCTCCGGTAAAGGCTGCCTTTTTCATTACGCCGTAGCCGGTTACTACCACTTCTTCGAGTGTTTGAGTATCCGAACTCAATGATACTTTCATATTTTGCGTAATGGCTACCTCCTGGGTTTCCATTCCGATATATGAAATCAACAACGTTTTTACTGATGTAGGTACATTCAGCGTAAATTTACCGTCATAGTCTGTAACTGTTCCCGTTGTTGTACCTTTAACAACTACGGAAGCCCCGATGACCGGCATTGCATCTTCGGAAGAAATAACAGTACCTGTTACTTCTCTCGTCTGAGCAGCTACCAGTCCAATGCCTAAAACAAGGCATAAAAATAGAAAAGTCAACTTTTTCATAGACATCAATTAATATTTAACTTAAAATTCACACACAATTTTAGTTAATCTACATTTTTAAATTAACATTGGACAAAATTACAATTATGCATGCTATAAAACATGTTTTTAACTATATTTTAGCTTGTAGAGTTTGATTTCAAGCCATTATATAACCATTTTGATCATTAATTTACTTTCGTTAAGGTTTAAGGGTTGGGGCATAGTTGTGAATCGTAAGTATTTTTATTAATTTATTTCATTAATTCTAATGGGAGTTCGTAAGTAACAGTTTTATTTAACTAATTATAGTTAATATTGTATTTATGCTTAAAATATCTGGGCAGACGTCAAAAAAAAGGAGCTGTAACCTTGTTACAACTCCTTTGTCAAGCATAGTAAAATGTGTACTTAGCTTATATTCTGTATTTAGTTACTGTACGCAGGTTCCTTGTCCCGGACGTATCGCATCAGCCTTTGTTATAATTACTTGTTTTACACCCGCGTCAATGGCCTGATAAGAATTTTCGAGTTTAGGAATCATTCCTCCTTGTATAATTCCGTCGGCTACATATTGTTTGAACATAGCACGATCAATACATGAAATTACGCTATCATCGTCTTTTTCGTCCTTTAGCACTCCTTTCTTTTCAAAACAGAATACAAGTGTAACATCAAAATGGGATGCAAGGGCTTTGGCTGTTTCTCCTGCTATGGTATCTGCATTGGTGTTCAGCATATTTCCTTCTTTATCGTGTGTTAACGGAGCCAGAACCGGAACAATACCCTGTTTGATTAGCGAAACCAGTAAATCTGCATTTACTTCTTTCACATCGCCAACAAAACCATAGTCGACTGTTGTTACCGGGCGTTTTTCTGAACGGATAAGATTCATGTCTGCACCAGTCAGTCCTAAGGCATTTACGCCCAAAGCCTGAAGACCTGCCACGATATTCTTGTTTACCAAACCGCCGTATACCATAGTAACCACCTTTAATGTTTCGGCATCTGTAATTCGGCGTCCGTCAACCATTTGGCTTTCTATTCCTAATTGGGCAGCAATCTTTGTCGCTGAACGACCGCCTCCATGAACCAACACCTTGTATCCTTCCAAAAGGGAAAAATCCTTCAGCAATTGACGAAGCGTTGCTTCTTCTTCTACGATTTTCCCTCCTACTTTTATAACGGTAAGCTTTTCCATTAATGTCTGAATTAATTTTTTTTTGTTGCAAAGTTACGATATTTAGAAAGAATTACATACATTTGCAGCCAGCAATGCGGTAGTAGCTCAGTTGGTAGAGCGTCGGCTTCCCAAGCCGAAGGTCACGGGTTCGACCCCCGCCTACCGCTCATAAAAAAACCGTCCTATTCTCACGAACAAGACGGATAACCTAATCTAACTTAATTCTAATACCATGAAAAAACACTATATCATTAAAACATAGTGATTAGAATAAAGTTCAAGCTTCTTCACTTTTTATTATTTCTTCACTTTTTTTATATATCTGATTTTGTGGTAATCCTCAAAAGTATTAAATAATGAAACTTATTACAGAACAATTACTTGATGAAACAACAGCCAGGGCAAAAGTAAATCCAAGGCTTCGGATGAATTATAACTTTCATGAAGACCTGGATGATCCTGTAAACAGACTGTTGAATGCGATGGAACCGGGAACGTATTTAAGACCCCACCGACATTTGAATCCCGATAAAGATGAAGTGTTTCTCTTACTTAGAGGTAAGGCTGCCGTTTTTATTTTTGATGAATCGGGTAACGTTACCGAAACTATTATCCTTTGCCCTACAGAAGGAGTTTACGGTGCCGAGATTAAGGCAGGTGTATGGCATGGAATGCTGGTCTTGGAATCAGGATCGGTTGTTTATGAAGTAAAAAAAGGCCCTTTCGCACCTTTGTCTCCCGAAAACCTGGCTCCATGGAGTCCGGCTGCAGAAGACAAAGAAGCGGCAGATCTTTACATAAAGAAGCTGGAATCGTTGCTAATCGGATAACTTAACAACTTTTTTGTTATTCGTATCCTTAAAAACCAGCATCTGGCAGTGTTTACAATCAAATTCGAGGCGTAAACGGGTATCTTTATACATTAAATAAAAAGGCTCCTTCCAGGGGCTTTTTTGTTTTTGATGCACAGGACACCATCCCATACTGTAGCGCAGGCAATGTTTTGTAAACATCAACGGAACATTTTCCAATGGGGAAAGTTCAAAAGCTGGAGCTATACTTTTTACACCGTGACTGGTATAAAAGGTTTGTGCTTTTGTATTATAGACATTCCCCAGATAGGTAAGCTCAGTTGCGGGAAAAGAAAAAGGTGTTTTTACCGTGTCTCTCTTTACAAGCTCTCTGTTATACCGGATTATGCGCACCTCTGCTAGTTTCTCTATCACTTCACGGCGCATTTCTGCAATAACAGAGGATGGAACAAACCAGTTACTGCTCATTACAACCTCAATAGTTGTGGCTTCGAAATAAGTTCCGCCCAGCTTTTGTAACTGTGTCCGTATATTTTCTTCCTGAGGTTTACGAGCCAATTCCTTTTCAAACGGTCGGGTTATTATAGCTCGACAACCCGTTTCGTCTGTTGCGGCAAGGCTGAATCCAAAGGCATTATCTGCGAATTCAAGAACTGCATGTAGTTTTCTTTCTGCCGAAGGTTTTTCCAATAGCTTCTCAAAAGCATGGTCGTAATTCCTGTAAAGAGGAGTTTTAGGTGTAACGTGGGGCATCTCAAGTGGAAATACACGGTTTTCGTCAACACGATTAACCCGAAAACCTTCCAGTTTTCCCTCCGCATTAAAGAAAATTAATCCGTCGCCATTGGACAGTTGCTTTATTCCGGCAACTGTAAATGAATTTCCTTTAATCTCCTTGACAGTTCCGATACGTTCACCAATGGATTTCGGGGTATCAAAAGCAGTTATATCATTCGACCGTTGCTTCAGGAAAAAAGAAGTAAAGCCTCTGTTGAAACTTTTCTCTGGCAGCGGATCAAATGTAAACGTTTCATGTCCGGCCGAAGTCCTCTTATACTCGGGTCGTTTTGCAAAAAGGGCATCCAGTTTTTTACGGTAATAGGCCGTTATGTTTTTTACATACGCTACGTCTTTTAAACGCCCCTCTATTTTGAGAGAAGAAACACCCGCATCCAATAAAGCCTCAAGATTATCCGATTGATTCAGGTCTTTAAGAGAAAGTAAATGTTTGTCTTTGGCAATTACATTTCCTTCCGCATCGACCATGGAATAAGGAAGGCGGCAATACTGTGCACACTCTCCCCGGTTGGCGCTTCGTCCGCTAAGTGCGGAACTTATATAACATTGTCCGCTGTAACTAACGCAAAGAGCTCCGTGTACAAATACTTCGAGGGGAACTGTCGTTTCGGATGCAATTTTGTGAATCTCATTCAAGGATAGCTCGCGGGCAAGAACCACCTGCGAAAAGCCGGCTTCCTGCCAAAACCGCACTTTATCCGGCGTGCGATTATCTGTCTGCGTACTTGCATGCAATGGAATGGGAGGCAAATTAAGTCCCGTAACTCCCATATCTTGCACTATCAAAGCATCAGCTCCTGCACGATAAAGGTCCCATATCAGCTTTTCAGCAACTGGTAGCTCTTCATCTGTCAGTATTGTATTTAATGCCACATAAATTCGCACTCCAAACTGATGGGCGTACGAACAGAGTGTTTGAATATCTTCAAGTGAGTTCCCTGCAGCGGCACGGGCGCTAAATTTAGGAGATCCAATATAAACGGCATCCGCGCCATGGTTTATGGCTTCTATGCCACATTGTAAATCTTTGGCCGGTGCAAGAAGTTCGATCGAACGTATTTTACTCATTTTATAAACTTCCTAGGTTCTTTATATCTTCAATATGGAAAGGTGTTTCCTGATAAACAAAATAATTCAGCCAATTTGTAAACAGAAGATTGGCATGACCACGCCAGCGAACCAGAGGTCCCTGGGCAGGGTCGTCATTTCTAAAGTAATTATGCGGAACTTCAATATCCATTCCCTTGGCTTTATCGCGCATATATTCTTCATTCAGGGTATTGGGTGAATATTCGGAATGACCGGTAATAAAAAATTCGCGGCCTCCACGCGCCATTACCATGTAAACACCCGATTCGTTGCTTTCGGACAACAGGGTTAGTTCAGGTACCTTTAGAATATCCTCTTTACGGATTTCGGTATGCCGACTATGCGGAACAAAAAATTCGTCGTCGAACCCTCTGAAAATAGGATTTGACGAGTCGTTCAGTGTATGCTTAAATACACCAAACATCTTTGCAGGTAATTCATACTTTGGCACTCCATGAAAATGATATAAACCTGCTTGAGCTGCCCAGCAGATGTAAAGGGTTGAAGTAACATGATTACTTGCCCAATTAAAAATCTGGGTAACTTCGTTCCAATAGTTTACATCTTCGTACTCCATCAATTCCACAGGTGCCCCCGTAATAATCATCCCGTCGTAGTAATCGTTCGCGATGGTATCGAAATCTTTATAGAACTCTTCCATATGTTCTATAGGAGTATTCTTGGGAGTATGACACGAAATTTTAAGAAAGTCCAATTCAATCTGCAACGGACTGTTGGACAATAAACGTATAAAGTCAGTCTCGGTCGTTATCTTTAGCGGCATTAAGTTAAGCACAACCATACGAAGGGGACGAATATCCTGTTCGGCCGCACGCAATGCGTCCATAACAAAAATATTCTCTTTCTTAAGCAATTCGATGGCCGGAAGATTCTTTTGTAAATTTAATGGCATAATTCTCTACATGTTTAGCCAACAAAGTTACATAATAAAATTGAATATATTTATATGATAAAGAATGTCGCTTCTAAGCCTCTCTGATTCGACATTCATTACTTACTCCTGCTATTTTTCTTTGAAAGTGAAAAGATACATGATGTCAGCGTGTACCAGATGAGTATAAACAAAAAAAGAGGAGTCAGTTCAAATGAACTAACTCCTCTTGTAAAACGGCGGCTACCTACTCTCCCACTATACGCAGTACCATCGGCGTGGGTGGGCTTAACTTCTCTGTTCGGAATGGGAAGAGGTGGA
>JAGPJL010000016.1 GCA_018054455.1 Parabacteroides sp. | reverse complement strand
GTTCGGTGTGTATAAACTTTTTGTTAACACCTCTTAGTCTGAATAAATTCAAGGTCATAAGTAAAAATAGCTTGGGAGCTTTCCAAATAGCTTTTTTAAATCGTTCGTTAACCAAATAATCCGGGACCGCTATACTTAGGCTTATAATTAGCAATAATTCCAAAATGAACCACTTAATAGCCCATGTCCATTGATATGGCAGTACAATGATAGAAATTATTCCTATAAAACCAAGCAATAATACTCTGGGTAACATCATCCATTGACATATTTTATTTGCGTAATCGAATTTACCGTTTAACAAGGCACCGGGTAATTGTCCTATATTATTGGTGATTGCAAAAAGTTGAGAAGCCAGCCATCGCCTTCTTTGATTATAGAATGTGCTGTCTTTTTGCGTTTTTTCGTCATACACGTTTACGTGTTCGAGGTATTCAATGTAGATGTTTTCTTTAAGGAGCAGAGCTTCCAATTCCTTGTCTTCTCCTGCGGTACGCAGTTTGTGTATGTTCTTTTTTAACCATTGGTAGTCGATTGCCATTCCAGAACCAATAAGCGCTGACGATAATCCCAGACGTACATGCCCTTTTCGGAAAATAGAATTGTTAATTTCTTCGCTTACTGCATCCAGAATGGCCGTGTCTGTGTTGAGGTTTTTGGCCATTCGATGGGCTTGGATAACCAGGCATCCGCTGTGGTATGCTTTGTTAAACTCATTCAGAAAGTTGGGCTCTACGGTATTGTCGGCATCCATAATAACGACCATATCGTAAGAGTCATTGCTCAGATTCATCATCGCATATTGCATAGCCTTAGCTTTGGAGCTTTGCCGGAAATCAATTTCTATTAATTTAATAGGCATTGCCTTCAATCTATTAACTGTATCTTCTTGCATTTGATCCGATATTACAACAATATCGTAACAGGATTTTGGATAGTCTTGTAGCAAAAAGTTTGAAACAGCATTTTCAATTACACGATCTTCTTTGTAGGCAGGATATAAAACAACAAATCGATGCAATTTTCTGGCAGGAGGGTATATGTCTTTTCGTTTGATGTGCGAAAGCAGTGCAAATACAAATAAGTAGAGAACAGACATTCCCAACAGAAAAAAACAGAGTGAATCTATGTTGTCTAAAATTGTATAAAGTGTCATATGTTTTGTTTTTTATCTTTTAACAGTATAAATGCAATCAACCCTTTAATTAGTGAACCCGCGTTTGCTTTATTCCCTTTAAGTAAGAATTTGATTCCATGAGCAGGAACGGCAAACAACATCTGATAGCTTAAAGCAAGCCATCTTGTTGAGTTGGTGCGATGCCTCCAGGCGAATAACAGTCGGTTTCTCGTAAGATAATAGGAGCGAAGCGGACTATTTTGTCCGGTGCTCTTACTCTCTTTATGGAACACTGTACATCTTGGCTCGTAGCCTAATGTGTATCCTCGTTCAGTCATACTGGTACACCAATCAATTTCTTCGTAATATAAGAAATAAAGTTCGGGCATCAGTCCAATTTCTTCGATCACAAACCGTTTAACCATCATGGCGGCACCATGGAGCAGGGGTGTTTGCTTGTATTGATCATATTGTCCTTCGTCGGATTCGCCAAAACCAATGGTTTTGTTACGCAGGGTTATGGGCGATAGAGGTGTAAATCCGGCAAACTGAATGGCAAAAGGAGACCACGCAAATTTAATTTTGGGTGATACGGCGGCCAGTTGTTTGTTGGCCTTCAATGTGTCGACCAGATAATGAAGGCTGTCGTCAGGTAGATAGGTGTCGTTGTTTAACAGGAAAATGAAATCTCCTTTTGCTTGACATATCCCCAGGTTGTTTCCTCCTGAAAAGCCCAGGTTCTTTTCCGATCGTATTACATGAATCCACGGAAAGGTCTGTTGTATCTGAGATGCTTCGTTCACCTTGGATCCATTATCTACAACGATAAGCTCGTAGGTAACAGTGCGGATTTGCTCCCTAATAGACTGGCAGAGTTCAATCGTATCTTGCAGTCCGTTATAGTTGACAGTGATAATTGATACAACCGGTTTGTTTTCCATTACTAATGAAAGGGTATTTTATAAACGGTTATACATTTTCTTTTTGAATGAATGCGGTGAAAGTTTTGAAGATAATTTTTACATCCATCAGAAATGAAAATTCCTTTGCATAACGGATGTCCAGCATTTTGCGCTCTTCGGCTGACAGTTTACCTGCTTCGCCACGCTTTTCTACTTGCCAAAGGCCGGTTAAGCCCGCTGGAGCCATAAAGCGCTGGATGTATTCGTCGCTTGTTAGCAATTCTGCTTCGTACAAGGGTAGGGGGCGATTACCTACTACCGACATGTCGCCTTTCAGGATGTTGAACAATTGAGGTAATTCGTCTATGCTGTATTTTCGTATTATTCTTCCCATTTTAGTAATCCGCGGATCGTTTTCAAATTTAACAAAGGCGTTAGAACGTTCCTGCCTTTTTGTTGCTATATATACTTTTTCCGAGGTGATAGAATCGTCTGAAAAGAGAACCACATCAGCCTTATGAAACTTTGGTTTTATAATAATGTTGTCTTCATTAACATTGTAGTCTACAGCATATTGGTTTAATCTTTTAAATTCAGCTAAACGTTTGTCTGCATCTGTATACATTGAACGAAATTTATAGAAATCGAATATTTGGTAGTTACTTCCTACACGTTTGGATTTATATACGGGAGCTCCTTTACTTTCTATCCGGATGGCAAGCCATGTAAGAATTAGAAACGGAGACAATATAATAATGGCTATTAATGAGCTGATAATGTCGAAAATTCTTTTCCAAAGAGGTAATCTGAATAATTTTAAGTCATTGGAAGGATGAGAAACGTTATTAATTTTTTCTTTGTATGTGGATGCAAAAGCAAGAATGTGAAGTAGCTCTTTTTCGTTTTTTGCTTCTGAAATAAGGCTATCTGTTCCTGCTTTAAGGTATTCTTTCTTTTCTTCTATGCTGAGGGATTTTCCAATTAAAACAACGTAAATCGACGGATAGTGTTTGTGTAACTGAGAAATAATCGAAATATCTGAGTGTTTGTTCTTGCGCTGAACAAAGACACAACAATCTTCTTCTTTCTTTTTGCGTAAAGCTTCAGATATAGCATTATTAATTTGCAAATAATTAGTGCAAACAGTTATCTCACTGTTGATGGTTTTATGAAGCCAATCAACAAAAGAGGGGTTGTCGCCCAAATAAATGTAAATCATTATCTTAAAAGTCTTTTTACTCGCACCCTAAGTTCTTCAGGATTAAAAGGCTTTAATATAAAGTCTTCTGCTCCTTCTTCAAAGAGGCGTACCCTGTTAAAACTGCTTTCAACACTGGAAAGTATAAGTACTGGGATATGACTGAACATTTCGTCTGTCTTTATGTAGCGAAGAAATTCTTCTCCTGACATTTCAGGCATATTGAGATCGGAAATAATTAGGTCCGGCATATTTCCTTCTTTAAGCCAGGCAATTGCTTTAATTGGGTTTTCAACATACTTAATCTCGTAAGTTGCCAGATAAAGCATAATTATCTTGGCAATTTCGGGCTTGTCGTCAACCAATAGAACTTGTTTATTCATGGTGTATATGTTGGTATTTATACTTTGATAGATTTACATGCAAAAATAACCTTTTTTTTGAAATAATAGTTGTGAATTAATGATTATTTCTGCTAAAAACAATGAGATATTGGTGATTTACATAGATTTTGAGAATAAATAGCTAAGTTTGCATCATCAAATAGCATGTCTTTGTTTTTTTTGAACCTAAAGTAATTAATAGTTGAAAGGTGAATTTGAGTAATAGGGGTATATCGTATTTTGTTTGGACTGTAGCTGCCTGTATGTTTTTTTTATTAAATGGATGCCGGCCTGAAATGCCGGTTACTTCATCCATAACAATAGAAGCAGATGGGCTAACTTTTCCTGTGAATAAAAATTTGTATGGATTATCATTAGAGGAAATTAATCATGCGGTAGATGGTGGTATTTATGCAGAATTAATTCAAAACCGCAGTTTTGAAGATGGAGTACTGCCTTTACATAATGCTTATAATTTTACTGAAAATGTAATGGTTACCCCCAATGGGTATGTAATGCCTTTTGTGAGACCAGATAGCATTATTGGCTGGCGTGCGCTAACTTCGGGGTCGAAAATGTATCCTGATACCCGTGAGCTTATCAACGATACAAATAAGCGTTCGTTGCTTGTGTCAGTCGCTGCTGGTGATTCTTCTGGACGTGGCGGAATTGCTGCTGAAGGATATGGAGGAATCTCTCTTACCAAAGGCGAAAAATATGAACTGTCTTTTTACATTAAATCGGCATCACCTTACCCAAAGGTGGTACATGTTGCTTTGGAAGATTCTGCAGCTAAACATCTATTGAGTGATGAGTATACAATTACGCCTTGGGCTGATTGGAGGAGAGTGAAGCATACTTTCACCGCAACTGCTAATACAAGAAAAGCGATTCTTACTTTTACGGCAGATTCGTCCACTGTTTTTTGGCTGGATGTGGTTTCGTTGTTTCCGCAAAAGACATGGAAAGGTATGCGTAATGGTTTGCGCCCCGATATTGCAGAGCTGATAGAAAAATTACATCCGGCATTTATTCGGTTTCCGGGCGGCGATTTTGTTGAGGGATATACTGGCGGGACGTTTCCCGTATGGCATGAAACAGTTGGTGACATTTCTAAACGAAAGCATTTTTGGTCGGCTAATGGATATGGAACTACTAACGGAATGGGTTTTCTTGAGTATTTGCGTTTTTGCGAGGCAGTTGGTGCTGAACCGGTGTATGTGATCAATAGCGGGGTAACAAGTCAGAAACGACGTCCTCGTTTCGAAGATATTACAGCCATGGATAAGATTGTGCAGGATGCACTGGATGCCATTGCTTATGCAAATGCCCCGAAAGATTCAGCGATTGGAGCCTTGCGGGCGCTCCATGGTCATCCGGAACCATTCAATCTTCGTTTTATAGAGATAGGAAGTGGAAATTATGGTTCAGAATATGTAAAACGATATGAGTTATTCAAAAATGCTATTCATAAAACGTATCCTCGTATTACTGTGATTGGGAACACAATTACAGACAGTCGAAACAGGGTAGACTGGGTGGATAGTCATTATTACGCAGATGAATCGTTTTTTATCTCGAATCAAAGTCGTTTCGATGAATTTTTATATAAGCGTCGCCAACCTCCAATGTTTGTCGGAGAGTTCGGCACGGCTAGAGAAGAATCTCGTGGAACTTTGCAGGCGGCACTTGCTGAAGCATGTTTTCTTTTCGGTTTGGAACGAAATCCTGATGCCGTGAAACGTATTGCATATGCTCCTTTACTTGCTAATGTGCAGGTTGACAAAAGGTCGAAAGGTCTGATTCTTTTTAATAATAAACAGGCAGTCCCAACTCCTTCTTATTATGTTCTTAAAATGTTGGGTGAAAATCGGGGTGATGCGATATTGAAAACCACAGTTGAATCTTACGAGAAACCGCAGGTTACTTTCGGGGCTGCATCTATTTCTATGTTTGATAACAGTTTTGAATTTAAGGATATATCGATAAATGGATCAAATGTTTTTCGTAAGGTAATAGCCAATGGGGGATGGAACTTTTCGGATAGAATGTTTACGGCCGATGCTAATCGTTGGAATTATATTTTGCTAGGTGATTCTTCCGAGCATGATTATAGTTTTACGACTTTTGTAAAGCGAACAAAAGGAAGCGGTCAGGTTCAATTAAGAGTAAGAGATAACGGAAAGTATGAGACAAAAGCTAACCATATTTGTTTTACGATTGGACTGGAGAGCTGCGAATTGTATAGAATGGCCGGTCTGGTAAAAGATAATCTGGCCCCTGATGTGCCTTTTGCTTTTGAAAGTAATCGTTGGTATAAGGTGCAAATTGTATGTAAGGATAATCTGATTCAATGTTTTGTAAATGATAAACTTGTTCAGCAAGCAAGCATGCGTCCTATTCCTTCGCTTGTAGTTGTAACGACCCGGGATGAAAAAAACAAGCAATTTATCATAAAGGTGGTGAATACAACCCGTCATCCTGAAAAAACGCAACTGAACGTAAATGGTGGAAGTTTTGGATCTGAAGCAGAGGTTACGGAATTATCGGGTGAACCTGAGTCAGAAAACTTTTTTTCGACTACAAACAAGGTGTCTCCTGTAAAGAAGAAAGTTGGTTTTGCTATCGGCGGACCAGTCGTTTATGAGTTTCCTCCTAGTTCATTAACTATTTTACGTATAAAATTTGATTGAAAAATAATTATTAGTTATATTGCAGCCGTTTTATAACCAGCTGATGAATATTAGTAATGACAAATAAAGCCACGAATGATTCAATCAAAGAAACTCCAATAGACTTTTCTTATGGTAGAATGGTATTTACGGAGTCATTGACTCCTTCTATACTACATGAAAATGAATTAAATTCGATTTCAAAAGAAAACTATCGAAGTCGAAAAATTCTGGAATGCATTCCGGATACAATTTTTATTGCACGTAAAGATGGTGTTATAGAAGAAATCGTCACCCCGGGTAGTGATGTGATTTATAATCAGCAGATTGTTGGTCAAAATCTGGACCGGAGGCATGAAACAAGAGATTTACTTTTAATAAGAGAAACCGTTTCAAAAATACTTCAGGACGGAATTCCTCGATCTATTGAATATATGATTTTTGATGATAAAAATAAATATTATTATCAAGCAAAGGCTATTGCATTTGACGAACAAAGAGTGATGGTTTTTGCTCATAATATAACTCAGCGATTCGTACGTCAAAAGAGGGTAGATGAGCTAAATAAGTTGTTGAATACCATACTTGATACTATTCCGATGGAACTTTCCATCAAAGATCCATCAGATGAATTTCGTTATCTTTACTGGAATAAAGAATTAGAGAGAGATACCGGAATACCTGCCATTCAGGCAATAGGTAAATCAAATGAAGAAATAGGGTTGTTTAGCAATTCATTAAGAGAGGAAATTCGATTGCAGGAGGAGGAGTTGTTACGAACTGGTGTGTCGTTGACTTTAAAAACTCATCGGATAATGCCTTCGGGTAAAAAAAAATACCAGGACTTGATGAAGTTTTTGGTTCCGCAAGGAGATAATCATTTTTTAATTGTTTCACTTTGGTGGGATATTACTTCGCTCATTGAAGCGAAAGAATCAGCAGAGAAGGCTGATAAAATGAAATCTGCATTTCTTGCAAATATGAGTCATGAGATAAGAACTCCACTTAATGCAATTGTAGGATTTTCTGATTTGCTGGCATATGCAGATGATGAGGATGACAGGAAAAAATATAGTGAGATCATTAAAACGAATAATGAATTGTTGTTGAGGTTGATTAATGACATATTGGATCTCTCAAAAATTGAATCGGACACCATAACGATTCAATTGGAGCCATTATCTTTGAATCAATTGCTGAATGATGTATATCGTATTACAAAATTGCGCATGCCAGAGGGAGTGATGTTGGAATATGATTGTCCTGAGACTGATATATTGCTAATGGCTGATAAAAGTCGTTTTATTCAGATTATGAATAATCTATTGAATAATGCGTTAAATAATACGATACAGGGAACAATTTCATTTGGTTATACAGCTAACGCCGATATGGTGGAGTTTTATGTAAAAGATACTGGCGTAGGTATTTCTGAAAATAAACTGGAAACAATTTTTGATCGCTTTGTAAAGCTTACTGCTAATCAGAATGGATTTGGTCTTGGTTTGTCTATTACCAAAGGGCTGGTTAAAATTATGGGAGGTTCTGTTAGAGTTACTTCTCAGCCGGGAGAAGGGAGCGTTTTTTATTTTTCTTTGCCAGTTTTTCCTGTTCCAGATATGCGTACCTAAATTGTTATTCATAAAAAGGCCCTTAAACCGAATTCCGGTTAAGGGCCTTTTTTATGGATAACACTTAGGGTTGTTTTAATTTTGACAGTCCTAAGCTATTATGGATTTAATTAGAATGATAGCATTTCTGGAGTAACAGTCTCAAACGTCTCAGTTCCGGCTTTGCGTAACTTAACGCTACCATCGTTCCAGTTAGAAGGCCATCCTCCTATTATGTGTCCAAGGAATACAACTTTAATTTCGTGCAGACCTTTTGCAAGAGCAGCTGAGCTATCGTGACGAGAAAAGCGTTTTACTTCGCCGCCGTTATTGATTAACAACTTGCCATCAATCCAGACTTCTTCATTATCTGAAGAGAAGAAATAAACACCATCTTCAGGGATGTTGATGTATCCCGTTGCAATGGCTGCGTATTGTTTAACGTTACGCATAGCTTCGTCGGTCTTTTCAACAGAGCGAATTTCCATTAAATCTTTGATTGTAGATTCTTTCCAGTCTGTAACGCTCGCCAGTTTGGACGACTCGAGATAGTTGCCATAGGTAACCTGCATTTTTAATCCTGGTTTTGTAGTGGCTGCTTCTTTGGCAGGAGCCAAGGCTTGCTTCTCCACTGTGATAGTACGAACCGGGCTCATTTTGCCTGAAACTAATACCGAGCGGACTTTTAATACAGTTGTTTTGCTGAATTCAAGAGGTGTTGCATATACAGCAGAAGTAGCAGTCGGTTCAGAGCCATCAGTTGTGTAAACAACCTTAATCGGACGAGAGGTTTTAAACTCAAGCGTTGCTTTGTCAGTAAAGGCTACGAAGTTAACAGAACCTCCGGGTTGTTCAGGTTGAGGAATATGATAATTGATACCGTGTCCGTCCAAACGTACCAGCGCATTGTCGATTCGACGCTCAAAGTCTTTGTAATCTTTTCCTTCAAGCGGTGTCCATGCAATTTCTGCCAATGCCAGAATACGTGGATAAATACGGTATTCCATGATATCGGTGTTATACATGTACTCAGACCAGATATTACTTTGTACTCCCTTGATGAAGTTGCTTTTGCCTAGTCCAACCAATGTGTCTGGTACAGGATTATAGTTATAAACCTTTTCAAGCAAAGTAAATCCTCCAATGGCAACAGGTTCTATTTTAGAGTCACCCTGATAGTGGTCAAGGTACATACCATTACCTGCGGGAGTCATAATTACATCATGATCCATGCTTGCAGCAGCGATACCGCCTTCTTCACCTCTCCAAGACATAACAGTTGCAGAAGGAGCCAATCCGCCTTCCAGTATCTCGTCCCAGCCGATCATTTTCTTTCCGTATTTTTCAAGTACCTTTTCCATGCGTTGTACGAAATAACTTTGCAGTTGGTGTTCATCCTTTAGCTTGTTTTCGCGCATTCTCTTCTGACACAATGGACACTTTTCCCAACGGGTTTTAGGACATTCGTCTCCGCCAATATGAAAGTATTCTCCAGGGAATAAAGGAGCTACTTCTGCAATTACATCTTCCAAAAACTTGAAAGTTTCTTCTTTGCCAGCACAATAAACATCTTCTTCTACTCCCCAGATAATACGCGGAGTAAGTTGTTCTCCAGTGCAGGAAAGCTCCGGATAAGCAGAGATGGCTGCAAGAGCATGACCAGGTAATTCAATCTCAGGAATTACATTGATGAAGCGGGCTGTAGCATATGCAACCACTTCTTTGATCTGTTCCTGTGTGTAAAAACCGCTATATTCTGTTCCTTCACCGTCGATACGTTTTGAACCGATCTCGGTAAGTTTTGGGTATTTTTTGATTTCAATTCTCCAACCCTGATCTTCTGTAAGATGCCAGTGGAAACTGTTTATTTTGAATAAAGCAAGTACATCCAGTTGCTTCTTGATATTTTCAACAGGGATAAAATGGCGGCAAGGATCAAGCATTATGCCACGATAGGCAAAGCGAGGCTGATCTTTTACCGTAACACAAGGTAACGTCCATGCTATTCCTTTAACCTCTGCAGCACTTTCTATTTCGGCTGGTAACAACTGCATGAGAGTTTGCATACCGTAGAAAAGTCCTTTAGCTGTTTTTGCTTTAATAGTTACAAGTTTGTTTGTGGCTTCAAGTGTATAACCTTCTTCGTTTACATCCAGAGATCCATCAATTAAAAGAGTGATAGCGTTGGAAGAGGCTTCTTTGTCGCTGACTGCAAGTGTATAACCTGTAGACGATTTCATCTTTGCAGCAAAGAACTCAGCAATTGTTTTTGCTTCGGCGCCGGGAGCAGAGAACGTTGTGTTTTTGTCAAGTTTGAAGTTCCCTTCATTCTGAACCAAACTAACTGGTTTGGGAATCACATTGATACCCTGATTGTAAGGCATCTGTTTCGTTGGACTTTCGCACGATGCGAATAGGCTGAGTGCAGTGGCTGCACAGAGCATAACGAGTGTTTTCATGTTGTTTATAAATTTAATAGAGTGTTTTAGCTTAAGAAGAGAAAAGACGAAGTATGCCAAGGACATACCTCGTCTTTGTTATATTACCATGCAAAGATGGGATACTCTTTCATGATACCATTTACCTTTTCACGAACAGACGTGATTGTCTTGTCGCATTCAGGATTAGAAAGAACAGTATCCATCATTTCTACTATTTCTTCCATCAAAGGTTCCATTGCGCCACGGGTTGTGATAGCGGGAGTACCTACTCGGATACCTGATGTAAGGAATGGAGAACGGCTGTCGAAGGGAACCATATTTTTGTTAACGGTGATGTCTGCAGCAACCAATGCTTTTTCAGCCACTTTACCTGTCAATTCAGGGAACTTGGTGCGTAAATCGATAAGCATGCTGTGGTTGTCTGTGCCTCCGGAAATTATCTTATATCCGCTTTCAGTAAAGGCTTTGGCCATTGCTGCGGCATTGGCTTTAACCTGTGCCTGATAAACTTTGTATTCAGGTTCCAATGCTTCACCAAATGATACAGCTTTAGCAGCGATTACATGTTCCAGTGGTCCACCCTGGATACCAGGGAATACAGCCGAATCAAGCAATTGAGACATCATCTTTGTTTCGCCCTTTGGAGTTTTTTTACCCCAGGGATTTTCAAAATCTTTGCCTACAAGAATAATACCACCACGAGGTCCACGCAAGGTTTTATGAGTTGTTGAAGTAACAATGTGTGCGTATTCTAACGGATTATTTAATAATCCGGCAGCAATCAAACCTGCTGGGTGTGCCATGTCAATCATCAACAATGCACCTACCTTGTCGGCGATTTCACGCATACGCTTATAATCCCATTCACGCGAATAAGCAGATCCACCACCTATAATCAATTTAGGTCGTTCGCGAAGAGCTACTTCTTCCATTTGGTCGTAATCAACCAGACCGGTATCTTCTTTTACGTTATATTCAGTCGCATGGTATAAAATACCTGAGCTGTTTACGGGCGAACCGTGAGAAAGATGCCCGCCGTGCGAGAGGTTAAGCCCAAGGAAAGTATCCCCTGGATTTAATACTGCCAGGAATGCAGCAGCATTTGCCTGCGCTCCAGAGTGTGGCTGCACGTTTGCCCATTCGGCGTTAAATAGCTTTTTCAGTCTTTCGATGGCTACGGTTTCGCTTTGATCTACTACCTCGCATCCTCCATAATAACGCTTTCCGGGATAACCCTCGGCGTACTTATTGGTAAGACAGCTGCCCATGGCTTGCATTACCTGGTCACTTACAAAGTTTTCAGAAGCTATTAGCTCAATACCCTTAAGCTGCCGCTGATGTTCTTTTTCAATGATGTCGAAAATGATGTTGTCCTTTTTCATTACCTAAAAAATTGGTTTACTGCAAATGAATATGCAAAAAAAGAAACTCTATTTAGTTAGAGACGATGCAAATTTACAATTATTTTCAGAAGAGCTCCTAAAAATAAGTTATAAATTGCGGGGGTTATACAATAAAAGGACATTTCTTTACTATGTTTGCATAGTCAAATAAGAATGAAAGAACAGATGGGAGTATCAAAATGCGATTTATACGTTGCAATCAGGGCTGCACTCCATGCAGGACAGGAGATTAGCCGGATTTATGCTGGAGCAGATGAAGAACTTGAAGTGGAACAGAAAGCTGATGATTCCCCTCTGACTGTGGCCGACCGGAATGCAAACAGCATTATTCTTTCCTATTTGAGTGATACCGCTCATCCGGTTTTGAGTGAAGAAGGAGGCTTTATCCCTTTCGATGAGCGAAAAAACTGGAAAACCTTTTGGATGGTTGATCCTCTTGATGGAACGAAGGATTTTCTTAGAAAGAACGGTGAATTTACAGTAAATATCGCTTTGATTTCGAACAGCGAGCCTGTTTTGGGTGTTATTTATATTCCAGTTAAACAGGTTCTGTATTATGCAACCAAAGGGGATGGAGCCTTTAAGATAAGAAACTGTTCGTATGCTTATTTGCAAGGAATGGAAACATTGCTGGATAAGAAAGAGAGATTGCCGCTTGCGGATAAACATGAAGGAGTAATCGTCGCTTCTTCGAGGTCGTATGTGAATGTTCATGTGGCTGCTTTTGTGGATAATCTTCGTGAGCAAGGGTGTGAAGTTTCATTGATTGTCTGCGGTAGTTCCATAAAATTAGGTATGGTTGCCGAGGGAAGTGCTGATATTTATCCTCGTTTTGCTCCTTGTATGGAATGGGATACTGCAGCGGGTCATGCTATCGTCAGGGAAGCCGGATGCGAGATCTATCAGCTTAACGGTAATACCCCGCTGACGTATAATAAAGAAGACCTTACAAATCCGTGGTTTGTAACCGAACGTGTTCGTAAATAGTATACTAATAAAGATATTGAAAAGAGAATGGATGAGATAGCATCAAAAATTGCCGCATTGAGAGAGGCGTTGGATAAATACAACCATGCCTATTATGTTTTGTCGGCACCCGAAATACCGGATAAGGTGTTTGATGAGATGATGAAAGAACTAGAGGAGTTGGAAAATACCTATCCTCAGCATGCAGACCCTCACTCGCCGACACAGCGGGTGGGAAGCGATTTGTCTAAAGAGTTTGAACAGGTTGCGCATACTTACCCGATGTTGTCGTTGGGTAATACCTACTCGGAAGGAGAGGTTCGCGATTTTTACGAACGTACTTCCCGTACTTTGAATGAGCCATTCGAGATTGTATGCGAACTAAAATACGATGGAACGTCCATTTCCCTTACCTACGAACAGGGACGACTGGTTCGGGCGGTTACCCGAGGTGATGGAAGCAAGGGCGATGATGTAACGGCTAACGTGAAAACCATTCGTTCTGTTCCCCTGAAACTGATGGGAGATAATTATCCCGAATATTTTGAAATACGAGGGGAGATTTTACTTCCCTGGGCAGAATTCGATCGGATAAATAAAGAACGCGAAAGTCAGGAGGAGCCTCTGTTTGCCAATCCACGTAATGCGGCCTCTGGCACACTTAAGCAGCAGAATCCTACTATAGTGGCAGCCCGTAAGCTGGATGCCTATTTTTATTACTTAATTGGTGATAACTTGCCGGCCGAAGGGCATTACGAGAATTTGCAGTTGGCAAGATCGTGGGGATTTAAGGTGCCAGACGTGATACGGAAATGCAGCACATTGGATGAGGTATTTACCTATATAAATCACTGGGATAAGGAACGGAAGAATCTTCCGGTAGCTACAGACGGGATTGTTCTTAAGGTAAACTCGTTGCGTCAGCAAAAGAATCTCGGCTTTACAGCCAAGAGTCCCCGATGGGCAATAGCCTATAAGTTTCAGGCCGAAAGAGCGCTTACCCGGTTGAATTCGGTTTCTTTTCAGGTAGGACGTACCGGAGCCATTACGCCGGTTGCCAATCTGGAGCCTGTCCAGTTGTCCGGAACTGTTGTTAAAAGAGCTTCTCTTCATAACGCAGACATTATAGCAGGTTTGGATTTGCATATTGGCGATCAGGTATATGTGGAGAAAGGAGGGGAGATTATTCCAAAGATAGTAGGAGTGGATATGGGTTCCCGTTTTATGGTGGGAGACAAGGTTCAGTTCTGCAAAATCTGTCCCGAATGCGGTACCCCGTTGGTTCGTCCGGAAGGAGAGGCAGCGCACTATTGTCCCAACGAGATGGGCTGTCCGCCTCAGATAAAAGGAAAGATAGAACATTTTGTTACCCGTAAGGCGATGGATATTAATGCAGGACCCGAAACAGTGGATGCTTTGTTTGAAGCAGGATTGATTCGTAATGTCGCTGATTTGTACGATTTAAAATATGCCGATTTGTTAAGATTGGAACGTTGGGCAGACACAAGTGCAAAGAAATTCCTGACAAGTCTCGAAGAATCGAAACAAGTTCCTTTCGAACGTGTTCTTTATGGTCTGGGTATCCGTTATGTTGGCGAAACAGTTGCCAAACGGCTGGCAGGTACTTTTCATACAATGGAAGCGCTTGAATCTGCTCCGCTTGATTTGTTAGTAACAGTTGACGAGATTGGTGGTAGGATTGCTCAGAGTGTAACGGAGTTTTTTGCCAACGAGGAAAGCCGTAAGTTGGTGAACAGGCTGAAAGAGGCAGGCCTGCAAATGTCCATTTCGGAAGAAGTGATGGCAAATCGTTCCGACAAGCTGAATGGATTAACTATTGTAATAAGTGGTACTTTTGTTTTGCATTCCAGAGATGAATACAAAGTGATGATAGAAAAGAATGGCGGAAAAAACAGTGGCTCTGTATCGGGAAAAACAGATTACATCTTGGCAGGTGATAATATGGGGCCTGCAAAGCTCGAAAAGGCAGCTAAGTTAGGCGTGAAAATAATCAATGAAACTGATTTTTTAAAACTGATCGAATGACAATATCCAACTATTTTATAAAGAAAAAGATTAAGTCGCTGATCGATTCAGCAGGCGACAGAAAATCTGTTTTTAAGTCATACAACCAGTTAAAGTCTGTGCTTGTAATGTATGAAATGAAAGATTTCGAAAATGTTCAACATGGCATTTCAGAACTCAAGCGATCGGGAAAACAGGTTGTTTCATTTGGATACGTAAGAAAAGAAGCAATACCCGAACTAGATGATTCTTACAGGTTTGTGGTAGAAAAAAACGCGCTTTCTGTTCATGGAGTCCCAACGGATGCCGTTTTGCAACAAGTACTTGCGTGTAGTCCGGATGTTATAATTGATTTGACTCATGCCGGCTGTTATGGAATGCAGTATCTTCTTGTAAAGCATCCTTGTAATTTTAAGATAGGGATTAAAAAGCTCGAAAGAGAGTTTCACGACTTCTCCATTCTTGTTACAGACAGAGATGAAATTGATTATTTATTTGAACAAATCCTATTTTACTTACAGAATATCCGTACGAAATGATATAAATTCTTACATTTGCAGTGCGAAATAACAAAATGTGTAGTTTCCCGATGGTAGATATAAATTTAAAAGGAATGGGTGTGGCTTTGATCACTCCTTTCAAAGAAGATGAGAGTGTCGATTACGAAGCGTTAGGACGACTGGTAGATTATCAGGTTCAAAACGGCACCGATTATTTGGTAGTTTTAGGTACTACCGCAGAAACACCTACGTTAACGGAGGAAGAAAAGAAAGAAATTGTAAGTTTGGTTGTTTCTAAAGTTCGAGGCCGTATTCCGGTAGTACTTGGATTAGGAGGCAACTGTACGCGATCGATTGTTGAAAAGCTTAAAAACGACAATTTCGACGGTATTGATGCGATTCTTTCGGTTGTTCCTTACTATAATAAACCATCGCAGGAAGGAATCTATCAGCACTATAAAGCTATTTCAGAAGCTACAACTCTTCCAATAGTTATTTATAATGTTCCGGGACGTACGGGCGTAAATATGACTGCGCAGACTACTCTCCGTATTGCACGGGATTTTAAAAATGTAGTAGCTGTTAAAGAAGCGTCAGGCAATATCACCCAGATGGATGATATTATCAAGAATAAACCGGCAAATTTCGAAGTAATTTCTGGTGATGACGGAATCACTTTCCCATTGATTACCCTTGGGGCTGTAGGTGTTATTTCTGTGATAGGAAATGCATTCCCGAAGGAATTCAGCAAAATGGTAAGACTTGCATTGAACGGCGACTATAATAATGCTCTAACCATTCATCATAGATTTACGGAGTTAATAGAGTTGCTATTTGTAGATGGTAATCCTGCTGGTGTAAAGAGTATTTTAAATACTATGGGATACATAGAAAACAAGCTTCGTTTACCTTTGGTTCCTACACGCATTACAACATACGAAAAGATTCGTGACGTTCTTCGTCAGCTAAGTATTAAGTGCTGATTTAAATAGAGTGCTGATTTTATTTTGAATCAGTATACTTTTAACGGAAAAGGTCGTTAACTTTTATATAAAAGTTAACGACCTTTTCCGTTAAAAGATATGAGAACCGTCAGTCACATCGATGAGGTTATAAAACAGGCAACTTCCATGGGTCTCTGTAGTGTGCCTTAACAAGTGCAGTCGCTTCAGGATCGTTAACGAACAGGCTGTTTGCATCGTCCCAAACCAATCCCCTTCCTACACGGCTGGAAATATTTGCAAGGTGCGACATCTTGGCAACTTTGGCACCGATGGCGACATCTGCATTTGGTAATTCACGGGTTTTTATACATTCAAGCATATTTCCTACGTGGTTATACAAGCCTTTACCTTCACCTTTTTTGAACGGAACCGCATCCATGCGGGCTATTTTGTTGGAAATTTCTGGTATAACTTCCCAGCCAGCTCTATCGAGAACCAAGGTGCCGTTTTCGCCGAAGAAAGCAAGCCCTTCCTTTCGTCCGTAAAGTCCGTGACTTATTCCGCATGCGTGATCCCATATTATATTGAAGTTCTTATACGCGTAAGTCGCCATCAGGGTATCTGGTGTTTCCATAGCGTCGTTGGGGTAGGCAAACTTACCTCCGCTGGATAAAATGGATGTTGGAAGATCTGCCCCCATTCCTTCCAAAGCATAGTCTAAAAGGTGCACACCCCAGTCGGACATCAATCCGCCGGCGTAATCCCAAAAGAACCGGAAGTTGTAATGAAAGCGATACGTATTGAACGGTCGTTTTGGAGCCGGACCAAGCCACATGTCGTAATCAACTCCAGCCGGCACAGGACTGTCAGGTATTACAGGAAGGGTCGGTTTCCCGTCTTGGTATGCCCAAACCTTTACGGTACGGATACGTCCGATATTCCCTGCTTTCAAATAATTGGCTGCTTCGTTCCAGTGAGGGTCGCTACGTTGCCATTGTCCAACTTGTACAACACGGTCGTATTTGCGCGCTGCTTTTACCATCAGATTACATTCTTCGATGGTATTTGCAAGGGGTTTTTCCACAAACACATCTTTACCAGCCTGACAAGCGTAAACTAAAGGTAGACAGTGCCAGTGATCGGGCGTGCCGATAATTACTACATCAACATCTTTGTTATCAATGAGTTTGCGCCAGTCCTTATAGCAGTTCTTTACTTTTTTACCAGTTTTTTTAAATACATCGTCTGCTCGTTTATTCAGCCATTCGTCGTCGATATCACAAAGAGCTACGCATTCAACTTCGGGATACTGAAGGAATGTATTTAGGTTCGACCATCCCTGGCTTCTGCAACCAATCAAGCCTACTTTTACTTTATTGCTTGGTGCTGTTTGTCCGTATATCGATTGGTATGATGAGCCAAAGAGAGGTGCCATACCTAATCCGGCTGCGGTAAAAGCTGATTTTTGCAGGAAATTACGTCTATTCATCTGTTTATTATTGGATTTTTATTAACAATGTGCAATACTACAAAAAAATCAATTAAAATCAATGTAAAATCAATTATTTAGATTTACTTTGTATTTCAGAACACTAATAAACAATGAAAGAGATGAGCCCTAAAGATACTAATTGGTATGTTTTATACACGTTTCCACGTGCAGAAAAACAGGTGAAAGAAAGGATTGATAAGGAGGGTGTAACCTGTTGGCTTCCTTTACATCGTTCGCCACGAGTATGGTCGGACCGGGTAAAACTCGTTGATGTTCCGTTGTTTAATTCCTACATATTTGTTTACTGCACTGAAACTGTCCTTCGCTCCCTGATCCGGATATACGGTGTGGTGCGTATCGTTTATTACGATGGTAAACCCGCCATAGTAAGAGAAGAGGAAATAGATGCCATTAAAAAATTCCTTATCGAGGCTGAAGCTCATCCTTTGTGTTCAGGTGAAGAAGTGGAAATTCTTTGCGGTGCAATGAAGGGGGTTACAGGTACTGTTATGCAAATCAACAAAACGCATTTGGTATTAAGTCTGGAACAGCTAAGTGCCACAGTTTGTGTTAAGCTGGAAACAGTAACCCGAACTACCCGGCTTTAGTTATTACCCTCTAACGACCGATAAATAGACTCCAGATCTACATGGGCACGGATATGTGCTGCCAGTTTATCGTATTGCGCTTCCTTAAAGGAGGCATAATCGAACGATATATCTCCTGACTTGGATAGTCCCTCTGCCAGAAAATCCAATACGACTGGATTATCCATTATGCCGTGCATGTAGGTTCCCCAGCAACAATTATCTTGAAGATATCCGTCAGTACGCCCATCTTCCGTTTGCAGAAGGGGGCTATCGGCTACATTTGGAAGCAGCGAGGTTTTTCCCATATGAATTTCATATCCCGAACAAGTGTCTTTTTTGTCAAGGAATGTAAAGCTTGTTTGTTGTGTAACTTTTTCGGATTCTATAACCGTACACATGGGTAAGAGACCTAATCCCGGGAGCATGGGAATTTCTCCTTCCATCCCATTCGGATCCTCTATTCGCATACCCATCATTTGGTAACCTCCACATATGCCAATAACTTTTTTTCCGGCCTTATAGCTTCGCACAATAGCTTCGGATATTCCGTTGGACCGGATAATTTGTAAATCGCCCAACGTGTTTTTTGTTCCGGGAAGTATTATTATGTCTGCCTTTTCTATCTCTTCCACATTATCGGTGTAATAAGTGTGGAAACGCTTGTCCATTTCCAATACATTGAAGTCAGTGAAGTTCGACAACCGTTTAAGATGAACAATGGCTACGTTAATTCTGCCTGCGGTAGCCTGTTGATTTTTACTGTCAAGTGCGACAGAGTCTTCCTCCTCTATCTTTATCTCGGTATAGTAGGGGATAATACCTACAACGGGAATGCCGGTAAGTTCTTCGAGCATGTGCTTTCCTTCTTCGAAAAGGCGGATATCACCTCGGAATTTATTAATTATGATTCCCTTTATCCTGGTTTTTTCTTCCGGACGAAGCAGCATAATTGTGCCGTATACGGAACCGAAAACACCACCACGGTCAATATCAGCAACCAGATAGGTGTCGGCCCCTACAGCCATAGCAATCCGCATGTTGGTAATGTCTCTGTCACGAAGATTAATCTCTGAGATACTTCCTGCACCTTCAAGTACAACCGGATTATATTTTATATTTAACCGTTCAAAGGCAGTCAGGGCCGCGTCGAAGAGTTCGTTTTTTCTGAGATGATTTCCAAAATACTCGTAGGCCGAAAGGTTACCAACGGGCTTCCCATTTAAAATTACCTGCGAACTTTGGTTGTTGGTGGGCTTTAACAGAACCGGATTCATATCTGTATGAGGTATAACTCCGGCAGCTTCGGCTTGTACAACCTGAGCACGACCTATTTCTCCTCCTTCGGGCGTTGGATAGGAATTGAGCGACATATTTTGCGCCTTAAAGGGGGCAGGCAGATAACCGTCTTGTTTAAAGATCCGGCAAAAAGCTGTGTTGATAACACTTTTTCCTGCATCGGAGCAGGTGCCGACAAACATAATGGGTTTAAGATGTTTCATACAGCAAATGTATAAAAAATATGTTATCTGTAATAACTTTTATTATATTTGTCGTTCCTTAAATCAGATAATACACATGGAAAAATTAATTCAGCCTCAGCGTTTGGCATCATTGGACATCCTTCGGGGGTTCGATCTTTTTTGTTTGGTTGTTCTCGAGTCTATGCTTCACCCGCTTAGTAACGCGATAGACAGTGAATGGTTTCATAAAATGATGTGGTTTTTCACGCATATGGAGTGGGAAGGCTTTTCCAGCTGGGATCTTGTGATGCCGCTTTTCCTTTTTATGTCGGGTGTATCTATCCCGTTTGCTTTTTCACGTTACAAAGCACAACGGAACAAGACTTTGATTTATCGCCGAATAGCGAAACGAGTTGTTTTACTTTGGATATTTGGGATGATGTGTCAGGGTAATCTATTGGCTTTCGATTCTCAAAATATTGCTTTTTATTCCAATACGCTGCAATCTATCGCAATGGGATACCTGATTGCTTCCCTGGCATTTCTTCATCTTAAACAGATGAATCAACTGATTCTTGCCGGGTCGTTCCTGATTATCTACTGGGCGGTAATGACATTCGTTACAGTTGATGGTTTTGGCGGAGGAAACTTTACACCGGATGGTAACCTGGCCGAATGGATAGACCGGACATTTTTGGGACGCTTCCGTGATGGTGTTTCTTGGGAAAATGGAGTATGGTCGTTTGCTCCCTGGTACCGATATACCTGGATTCTTAGCAGTCTTAATTTCGGTGTTACGGTGATGAGCGGTGTTTTTGCCGGACAATTACTAAAAAGCAACCGATCAGAAATAATCAAACTAAAATGGTTGCTTTATGCCGGATTGATCATGGTTGCTCTTGGTTGGTTATGGGGTTTCCAAATGCCGGTTATCAAAAAGCTATGGACCAGTTCTATGGTGCTGGTGAGTAGTGGGTATTGTTTTTTACTTATGGCACTGTTTTACTGGTGGATCGATTACAAAAAACATAACCGTGATACGACTCTGTTTAAAGTATACGGGATGAATTCAATAACAGCCTATATGATCACAAACGTGGTGAGCTTTAGATGCGTTGGCGAAAGTCTTTTCTTTGGTCTTCAACCTTATCTTGGAAATTATTACCCAGTGTTAATTTCTCTTTGCAACGTATCTGTTATTTATGTAATTTTGTGGCTTATGTATAAACACAAACTATTTCTAAAGGTATAACGCAATTAATTTTTAAGATGGAATCAATAAAACAAATATTCAGAATAGGTCATGGACCTTCCAGCAGCCACACGATGGGGCCTATCAGGGCTTCACGTATGTTTCTGGAAAGAGAACATGATGCTGCTCGTTTTCAGGTTACGCTATACGGAAGTCTGGCTGCAACAGGTAAAGGACACATGACCGATACAGCTATTCTTGGCGAATTGCAGCCCCATTGTCCTACAACCATTATTTGGGAACCTAAGCAGTTTCTGCCTTTCCATCCCAATGGTATGAAATTTGAAGCGTTTAACGCAAAAGATGAATGCGTAGATTCGTGGAAAGTATACAGCATTGGGGGTGGCACATTGGCTAATGAAGATTTTAATGAGCTAAAAACATCGGATGTGTACGAATTGCACACTATCCGCGATATACAAGACTTATGTGAGAAAAAAGGATTTGCTTACTGGGAATATGTAGAACAGCATGAAGACTCCGATATCTGGGATTACCTGAATGAGGTTTGGAAAGTAATGCAGGAAGCAATATTGCGTGGACTTGAAGCCGAGGGTGTATTGCCGGGAGGATTAGGTCTTCAGCGAAAAGCATCTAATTACCTTATTCGGGCAAAAGGATATGGAAGTAACATAAAGAGCCGGGGAATGGTTTATGCCTATGCATTAGCTGTTTCGGAAGAGAATGCTTCAGGAGGCAGAATTGTTACAGCACCCACTTGCGGTTCTTGCGGAGTCTTACCTTCTGTGTTGTATCACTTGCGTGAAACACGAGATTTTCGTGATTCGCGTATTTTAAGAGCCATGGCAACAGCCGGACTTTTTGGTAATGTTGTTCGTACAAATGCATCTGTTTCCGGAGCTGAGGTGGGATGTCAGGGTGAAGTTGGTGTAGCTTGCGCAATGGCTGCTGCTGCTGCCAACCAGCTTTTCGGCGGTTCTCCTGCACAGATTGAATATGCTGCCGAAATGGGTCTCGAGCATCACCTGGGTTTAACATGCGATCCTGTTTGCGGACTGGTACAGATTCCTTGTATCGAACGAAATGCTTTTGCAGCGGCCCGTGCACTTGATGCTAATACGTACGCTACTTTCTCGGACGGTAAGCATCGTGTAAGTTTTGATCAGGTGGTCGAGGTTATGCGTCAGACAGGAAACGACTTGCCCAGTCTGTATAAAGAGACTTCGGAAGGTGGACTTGCTAAGCCGTACGATCGTTTTAAGAAGAATTTATAAAAAACAGGCGTGTTCGCCGTACAATTCGTTGGATGAGTGAACACGCCCTTTTGCTTTTAGATATTGGCTAATTATTACTATCTATATATGTATATGAAAAAGTGCGTTGTGTTAAGTGTTTTATTCTCTGGATTTTTATTCTCATGTAAGCAGCCGGCTGCGGTTGTTTCAAGTAGTAATCCTGTTTTCCAAGGTTGGTATGCAGACCCCGAAGGTATTATTTACGATGATACCTATTGGATTTATCCTACCTGGAGTGATGTGTACGAAAAGCAGACCTATTTTGATTGCTTTTCGTCCAAAGATCTTGTCAATTGGAAAAAGCATTCTTCTGTCCTGGATACGGCCGAAGTTAAGTGGGCGAACCGTGCCATGTGGGCACCTTCTGTTATTCGTAAAGAAGGAAAGTATTATTTGTTTTTCGGAGCCAATGATGTGCACGAAGGAGAAGTAGGAGGTATTGGTGTATCAATAGCCAATCGTCCGGAAGGTCCTTATAAGGATTTGTTGGGTAAGCCGCTTATTGATAAAATAGTAAACGGAGCTCAACCTATCGACCAGTTTGTGTTTTACGATGAGAAGGATGGTACCTACTATATGTATTATGGTGGATGGGGCCATTGTAACATTGTGAAGCTTAACAGCGATTTTACAGGTTTGGTTCCCTTCGAAGACGGTCAAATGTTTAAGGAAGTGACACCTAAGGGGTATGTAGAAGGTCCGTTCATGTTTAAGAAGAATGGCAAGTATTATTTTATGTGGAGCGAAGGCGGATGGGGTGGACCTGATTATTCGGTTGCCTATGCCATTGCTGATTCTCCTTTTGGACCCTTCGAGCGCATCGGAAAGATCCTTCAACAGGATCCTGAGGTAGCAACTGGTGCAGGTCATCATTCTGTAATGCATGTTGCCGGTTCAGACGATTACTATATTGTTTATCATCGTCGTCCTCTTAATGATACCGGCCGCGATCATCGTGTAACTTGTATCGATAAGATGACTTTCGATAAAAATGGACATATTAATCCTGTAAAGATTACTTTCGAAGGAGTAAAGAGCCGTCCAATTAAATAAAGACGCGGTTTAGCTAATTTTGATAAAAAGGAAGGTCTTCATTTTCTTACAATGTTAAGGAATTGAAGGCCTTCCTTTTTTTTGTTCACCTGCTCAATGTTTAATAATATTTAATTTTATACGTCGAATGTTGTAATGTTCAACTATTAGTATGTATCTTTGACACCGGTGTCAGACATTATAGTCTAAACAGTATATAACATATTGTAATACTAGGAAACGATGAATACAGAACAGATTTTGAACAGGGGATTGGCAAGAATAAGCAATGACTTTTGTTTTTTACAGTTGATAGGACCAATTTCTGGAGAAACAATGCTTAAGCAATTTAAAATGGTTGGTTTTATATTTGTAATGGACGGATCGCTCACAGTCGAGATTAGTGGACATTTGCATGAACTTAAAAAGGGAACAATGCTATATTCAGCATCAGGAAGTGAGTTAAGATTGATTCCAGGTAATAACAAGGTTGAGGGATATTTTATTTCCTTTTCTTCTTTTTTTATTGAATCTCTGAAACTTCATGGTTTAATTCCGGAAGATAAGTTATTTCTGGATTACGTGAAATGCAATCCGGGCGACAATGTAATTCTCCGTGCAAAACAGATATTCTCACTTATGGAAGATGAGGTAACGAATAATAAAGGTTTATATAGCATTGAAATAATTAGAAATCTTGTGGCAGTGTTATTTTTAAACGTCATGAATGAATATTCTAATAATAAACCATTGATACCTACGACAGGTAATGCCGTCAAGTCCTTTCGGGTCATAAGAATAAGCGATAATTTTATTAAGCTCGTTAAACAATATTCATCGGAGCAGAGGCAAGTTAGTTTTTACGCCGAAAAACTTTGTATTTCTCCCAAATATCTCTATTCAATAATAAAAAGTACAACAGGAATGACTCCAAACGAATGGATCAACGATGTAGTGGTAAACAATGCCAAACACCTCCTTCATAAATCAGAAAATACGATTAAAGAAGTATCCTACGCGCTTAACTTCCCAAATCCAAGTTTCTTCGGGAAGTATTTCAAAAGACTTGTGGGAATTTCTCCTGCCGATTATCAAAGAACAGTACTGGTTTATTCTACTCAATGTGCAGATAATAGTTGAATCTAAAGATAATATATAATATAAGTATAAAACAATGAATACAGAACAGAATCCGGACATGGAAGTTAAGATCCTTGAAGCAGCCAAGGTTGTCTTCGTTCGTAAAGGGTATGAATCTACGAAAATGTCAGATATTGCCGCCGAGGTTGGCATCGGACGTACGGCTCTTCATTACTATTTCAGAACGAAAGAAATGCTGTTTGATGCGATATTCGGACAAATAATTGCGGAGGTTGTCCCCAATATCGAGTCGATTGCCTCTATAGATTGTCCTTTCCTGAATAAAATGGAGAAGATCATTCCGATTTATGCCGATATACTTTCTCGTAATCCCCTATTGCCCATATTTGTCGCCAAGGAGATGAATCGGGATGTACTTCATTTGCTGCAAACTATAGGAAAGAATACGGCGAGGCTTTCTCCTCTGCTTAAAATAAAGGATCAGCTATTGGACGAGATGGATAAAGGCATCCTGCAAAAAATACCGCTCATCGATGTAATATCGACTTTGATGAGTTTATTGGTTTTCCCTATGCTTACAAGAAATATGCTGACTATCCTGTTTTTGGAAGGGAATAGTCAGGCATTTACTGAATTTTATGAACAGAGACGTGCATTGGTGGCAAAGGTGATGCGTATTCTTCTTACTCCATAAGGTATCTTTAGGTAACCATTAATTGGGGTGCAAAGTAATTAGTCCCCATGCAGATTTAATAGAAATTATAAAATATAAAGTTTATGAAGAGATTAATCATCGTACTATCACTGCTTTTGGGCAATCTGTCGCCATCCGTTTACGGACAGCTTACGCTGGATAGTTGTCAGCAACGGGCACGTGCAAATTATCCGTTGGTGAAGCGATACAATCTGATTGAAAAAAGTAACGAATACAGTATGGATAACGCCGGTAAAAACTACCTGCCCCAATTTACTGTATTTGCCAAAGCCACTTACCAGTCGGATGTCACCAAAATGCCGGTAAGCATTCCGGGAATTACAATCGAAGGAGTATCCAAAGATCAATATGGATTAACATTCGATCTAACACAGTCTATTTGGGATGGAGGCACCACCCATGCACAAAAGCGTATCATAAAAGCTGGCAGTGATGTTGAGAAACGACAACTCGATGTAGAGGTTTACAAGCTGTACGATCGGGTAAACCAACTCTACTTCGGCATATTGCTGGTAGACGAGCAATTGGAACAAAACCGTCTGCTTCAGGACGATCTGGAGCGTAATTACCAGCGTATTTCAGGATATGCTATCAACGGAATGGCCAATCAAGCCGATCTGGATGCCGTACGAGTAGAACAGCTCAAGGCCATACAGCAACGAACCCATGCTGAGGCAACCCGCAAAGCCTATATGGAGATGCTGGGGGTTATGACGGACCTGCCGCTCAATCAGTCCACTCAGCTCGTTAAACCGGACGTAGAGGAACTTTCGCTGACTGCCGAAGTGAAACGCCCCGAGCTTCAACTGTTCGAAGCCCAGGAAAACCTCTTCGATGTACAGCGACTTAAAATCAGATCCTCTTATATGCCCAAGCTCAATCTGTTTGCTCAGGGGGGATATGGTAATCCGGGACTCAACATGCTGGAAAATAAATTTTCGGCCTACTATCTGGCCGGGGTGCGTTTGTCATGGAATTTCGGAGCACTTTATACCCAGAAGAACGATGTACGTAAACTTGGTTTGAATAAGCAGGATGTGTCTGCCCAACGCGAAACATTCGTGTATAACATTGCGATGGAAACCAAACAAGATAACAACTCCATCGAGAAGTTGAAACAACTTATGACCTACGATAACGAGATTATTACCCTCAGGGAAAATGTACGGAAGTCGGCCGAAGCCAAGGTGGCCAACGGTACACTCACGGTAATCGAGCTTATGCGCGAGATAAATGCCGAGAACTTGGCCAAGCAGGAGAAGGCAGCTCACGAGATTGAGCTGTTGCTTTCACTTTACAACTTAAAAAATACCTTGAATAATTAAAAATAACGAAACGTATGAATACAATTAAGAACTCAATTCTTTTTCTAGCAGCGCTGTTACCTGTAGCCTGCAGCAATAATAAGACGGATTACGATGCTTCTGGAATATTTGAATCGACCGAAGTAATTGTTTCCTCGCAGATTAGTGGTCAGCTCATGGAGTTTGAAGTAACCGAAGGTCAGCAGTTACAAGCAGACAGTTTTCTTGGTTATGTAGACACAACGCAGCTATACCTCAAAAAGAGGCAACTCATGGCAAGCCGGATGGCGGTAAGCAGCCGTTCTACTTCCGTTCCGCGTCAGATAGCTTCATTAAAGGAGCAGATTGCCACTCAGAAAAGAGAACTTGCTCGCTTTGGCAATTTGGTTAAACTCAATGCAGCCAACCAAAAACAAGTAGACGATATTCAGGCACAACTGTCGGTGCTTGAAAAACAATTGGCAGCGCATACAGAATTACTGGTGAATAACAACCAGGGCATTTCTGGCGAAGGCACTGCTTTAGAGAGTCAGATTGCCCAGATTGAAGACCAGTTGCTAAAGTGCAGGATAACAACTCCCATTCAAGGAACTGTCCTCATCAAATATGCGGAACAGGGGGAGTTTACGGCACCGGGGAAAGCCCTTTTTAAAGTATCCGATATGCAACAGATGTACCTCCGTGCTTATATTACATCAGATCAATTAACAAGATTAAAAAGAGGACAACTAGTAAGTGTTTACGCAGATTTTGGGGAGGATGAGATGCGGACTTATCCGGGAACTATCAGTTGGATAGCCGACAAAGCTGAGTTTACTCCTAAAACCATTCAGACGCGTAACGAAAGAGCTAACTTAGTTTACGCAGTAAAGATTGCTGTAACGAACGACGGTTACCTGAAGAATGGAATGTACGGTGAGGTGATATTTAATGCCACAAAGCATCAATGAAGGCCGTAAGTGTAGAAAACTTGTATAAATCCTACGGAGCAGTGCAAGCCTTGAACGACCTCTCCTTTCAGGTAGATGCAGGTCAGATTTATGGAATTATTGGTCCAGATGGTGCCGGTAAAACCACCCTGTTCCGAATCCTTACCACGTTGCTGTTGGCAGATGTGGGTACAGCCCAAGTAGGCGGATACGATGTGGTGAAAGATTACAAGGAGATCCGGCGACGAATCGGGTACATGCCTGGGCGATTCTCGTTGTATCAAGACCTAACGGTGGAAGAAAACCTGCAGTTCTTCGCTTCGGTTTTCAATACCACCATTCACGAGAACTATCATCTTATCAAAGATATATATGTGCAGATTGAACCCTTTAAGAATCGGAAGGCCGGAAAACTGTCGGGTGGAATGAAGCAAAAGCTGGCACTTTGTTGTGCACTCATACATAAACCCTCCGTGTTATTTTTGGATGAACCAACCACCGGAGTAGATCCGGTTTCACGCAAAGAGTTTTGGGAGATGCTGCGTAAGTTGAAAGAGCAAGATATCACTATGCTTGTTTCCACTCCTTATATGGACGAAGCCTCTCTTTGCGATAAGATTGCACTTATACAGCATGGGCATTTTCTACAGGAAGCTGCACCCCTGGAAATCATTGATCAATTTAAGGAAACCTTGTGGGCGGTACAGAGCAATGGTATGCACTCATTGATCGCTCATTTGCGCAACCACCCTCAGGTAACTAGTTGCTTTGCCTTTGGCGAGGTACACCATGTTACCATAAAGGATGCTTTGCAAATGGATGAGATGAAACAATATTTAACTAACCTAGGTCACACCAACATCCGGATAAAAGACATTCGGCCGGTAATTGAAGATTGCTATATGGTGCTGGCCCAAAAACAACAATTATGAGTCAACCCGTTATACAATCCGAACAACTTACCAAACGATTCGGATCCTTTACTGCGGTAGACCGTATCAGCTTTCAGGTAGCTAAGGGCGAGATATTCGGCTTTTTGGGGGCTAACGGAGCTGGTAAAACAACGGCTATGCGTATGTTATGCGGACTAAGTAAGCCCACCTCCGGAAAAGGAACTGTGGCAGGATTCGACATAGCCTCCCAATCTGAATCGGTCAAAAGAAGCATCGGATATATGAGTCAGAAGTTTTCTCTCTACGAAGACCTGAAGGTATGGGAAAATATTCGTCTCTTTGCCGGAATATATGGGATGGAGGAGAAGCTTATTGCCCCTAAAACAGACGAACTTCTTGCCAAACTGGGATTTTCCGACGAACGAAATACGCTTGTCAAAGCACTTCCTTTAGGATGGAAACAAAAATTATCATTCTCGGTATCTATATTTCATGAACCGCACATTGTCTTTCTGGACGAACCTACTGGTGGAGTAGATCCTGTAACGAGACGTCAGTTTTGGGAACTTATATACGATGCGGCTGATCGAGGAATCACCGTGTTTGTAACTACTCACTACATGGACGAGGCCGAATATTGCAACCGTGTATCCATTATGGTAGACGGACGAATCGAAGCCCTGGATACTCCGGGTAACCTGAAACAACAATTCGGAGCCGATTCCATGGACGATGTATTTCTTCAATTAGCACGTAAAGCAACACGTAAAGCCGACTAGTATGAAACAGTTTCTCGTATTTGTAAGAAAAGAATTCTATCACATTCTGCGCGATAAACGTTCCATGATGGTACTTCTGGGTATACCTATCGTGCAGATTGTACTGTTTGGCTTTGCCATAACCACCGAGGTGAAGAATTCGCGTGTGGCTATTTTTGACCCATCGAAGGATGTATATACCCGTCAGATTGCCGAGCGTATTCAGGCAAATGCATATTTTGACGTACTTTATATTTTAGATAGTCCCAGTCAGATAGATCAGTTGTTCAAAAAAGGAGAGGCCGATATGGTGGTGGTATTTGGCGACAACTTTGCCGGTCAGATTAATCATACCGGAGAAGCTGCTATTCAGCTTATAACAGATGCAACAGATCCCAACCAGGCAACCACTATGAGCGGTTACGCAACTAATATTATACGCGACTGGCAACAGGAAAGGGCGCAGACTATGCAGGTCCCAATACAAATTAAACCGGTGATTAAGATGCTCTATAATCCTGAAATGAAGGCTGCTTATAACTTTGTGCCCGGAGTAATGGGGATGATCTTTATGCTTATTTGTGCCATGATGACTGCCATAGCCATTGTACGCGAAAAGGAGACCGGCACTATGGAGGTATTGCTGGCATCACCCATGCGGCCGCTATTCATCATTTTGGCCAAGGCAGTACCTTATCTTACTTTGTCGCTGGTTAATTTTACAAGCATATTGGTCATCTCCGTATACTTGCTTAATGTGCCGGTGGCCGGAAGTCTGGGTTGGCTGTTTGTTCTGTCGCTTTTATTTATTATAGTGGCTTTGTCGTTGGGACTTCTTATATCCACCGTTGTAGATACACAGGTGGCGGCTATGTTAGCTTCGGGTATGGTGCTTATTATGCCAGTTGTCCTTCTGTCGGGTATGATTTATCCGGTCGAAAACATGCCATTGGTATTACAATGGTTTTCAAATATCATTCCTGCCAAGTGGTATATCATTGCCGTTAAAAAGCTGATGATCGAAGGACTTACCGTGGTATCGGTTGTTAAGGAAATGGCCTTGTTATCTCTCATGGCTGCTACACTGATTACCATAAGTATGAAAAAATTTAAGAAAAGACTGGAATAAGATGATAAAATACCTTATAGAAAAAGAATTCAAACAGATTCTGCGGAATTCTGTTATTCCCAGAATGGTGATAGGGATGACCATCATGATGATTGCTATTTTGCCTTGGGCAGCCGATTTTGAGATCAAGAATATTCACATCTCGGTGGTTGATAAGGATCATAGTACCATTTCTTCGCGACTGATCCGAAAGATTAAATCTTCGGGCTATTTTAAGTTGGTCCAGGTAACTAACAGTACACAGGATGCCATGAAGTTGGTGGAATCGAACGAATCAGACCTGATACTGGAAATACAACCCGATTTTGAGAAAACTCTTATCCGTGAGGGAATTGCAGATGTTATGATCTCAGCCAATGCTGTAAACAATACGAAAGGAGGATTAGGAAGCTCTTACCTTACTCAGATACTTGGCGACTTTGCCACGGATATTCGGGGTGAGTGGAGCCAGACTTCCGGAATTGTTACTCCATCTGTACAAATCGCATCTCAGAACCGATTTAATCAGCACCTTAATTACAAAGTGTTTATGGTACCCGGGCTTATGGTCATGTTGCTAACCATGTTGGGCGGTTTTTTGCCAGCACTCAATATTGTGGGCGAGAAAGAGAAGGGTACCATCGAACAAATTAATGTGACGCCAGTGGGAAAATTTACATTCATACTTGCCAAGCTTATTCCCTATTGGGTAATGCTTTTTATTGTTCTTTCGTTGGCCTTCTTGCTGGCATTTCTTGTATATGGCCTAGTTCCGGTAGGACACTATAGCACCATTTACCTGATGGCGGGTATTTATGTATTTACCATAACAGGATTTGGATTATTGGTCTCCAATTTCTCGTCTACCATGCAGCAGGCAATGTTTGTAATGTACTTTTTTGTCGTTTTATTGTTGTTGATGAGCGGTCTTTTTACCCCCATAACCAGTATGCCTCAATGGGCCCAAGATATAACGTTACTAAATCCTATGCGTTATTTTATACAGGCCATACGGATGATATTTCTAAAAGGAAGCGGTTTGCACGAGCTGTCTACCCAATTGGGAGCCTTGTCTCTTTTTGCCTTTCTATTCAATGCGATGGCCATTATAAGCTACCGTAAAAGCAGTTAATCTTCCGGCTTTTCGGCAACCTCCTTCATGGCCAGGTTGCCGGCAGGCTGGATCTGTTGCGTAACATCTGTAAGCATATTCATCTGTTTTCGGACAGATTCGTAAATCTGCTTTTTCATATTTATCTTTACGGAATCCAATTTGTTGGTTTTAGAAGGCTGGAAAAGATCCTTGTAACGACACTTGGTTATATCGTAGTCATACTTATCCGGAGTCCCTTTAATGTCGATGCCCAGTTTAAACGGAACAGGCGATTTCAATACCGAAACATGGTAATTGAACGACATATCCAGATTCTGCGTACCGCCAACCGCCAATCTGTAGCGATCCATTTGTACCAGAAAAGGAAACACCTCCAGCTTTTTGTCTCTTACAACCATATCCACCGCAATACTGTCGATCATATTCCGCTTTTTATTCTTGAACATAAGCTTTTTGGATATCTCGGCAAAGGTTTCGCCATCCAGCAATACCATATTCTCACCTTGCAGCGAACAGGTAGCTCGTAAAGACGGAAGTTTAACCGACATTGTAGAGTCCAATTCGCACGAGGCGGCCATCTGGCAATCAACTACCCCCTCGAATGCCCGTAGCATGGGCAATAAGGTATCTATTGAAGGGAAAAGAGAAATAAGTTTATCTACCAGAATCTGCTTCACGTCCAGATCAAAGCCGGTGCTTGCTTCCCGGTTGTTCCCTGCTGTATAAATCATCGACAGCGTGCCTTCACCCATATTGGAGTGCATGGAGAGATTGGTAAGCTGTATACTTTGGTTTCGCATCACAACCTTCCCGTCCACATCGTTCAGATCCAGGTTATTGAAAACAATCTCTTTGGCATGGGTGTGCAGTGCTAAATCCAGGTAGGAGGGTATAATAAGCAGCTGGCTGGAAGTGTCGGTCTGCGATGCGGCTATTTCTTTGTTGATAATTTGTTCGCTGAAGGCTTCCGGATTTTCTTTCTGAGAGGAGGAATGCTTGTTTCCCTTTAGTTCTTCGTTGTAAAGAACACCTGCATTAACAGCCTGTATTAACTCGTTACAATCAATATAATCCGAAACAATAGAAAGATTTCCCTTGAGTGTTCCACCCCGCAGCATAGCTCTTCGGATACTGGTTAGCTCGCCGCTCAGCGTTAGGTCGGACTTTCCTGCCTGTAGTTTGGCCCCGTCGAGCTTGATGGTGTTGGTTGTAAAAGAAACGTTGCTCTTGTTCATCTCCACCGGAAGAGGAAACAGACGACTCAGAAGACGCATCTTTTCGAAAGTTACATTGCCCCGCACTTCCCATTTTCGCAGCAAACTGTTGCCCGAAGATTTTCTCGCTGCCGAGTCTCCAACCGAAGCCATTCTGCGGGCCGAAGGGTTTCGGCGCACCGAAGCAGAATCATTCCTCATTTTCCAAACCGACTTATAGGGTAGTGCTTCCACGGAAAACGAGCTTTTATCCAGCATTACAGCTGTTCGGATAGAAGGAATAAGATACGACAAGCTATCCAGGGAGATGGTAAGCCGGGCAACCGGCACCTTCTTATCATCAGCCGAAGCTTTCATTCCACCTCTCAAAACACTATTCCGCGCTATAACCCATACCGAATCAGGCAGTAAAGTCTGCAGACGGTCAAACTCCAGGGTACCCCCTACAGGTATCACAGCCGACGTATCCCGCTGAGGCGTAGTACGAGCCAGTAGTTTCAGTTTACTAATCTGCGTATTGGCCTCTTCTTTGTATTTGAACTGCAAGCTGTCTATCGTAAGTGTAGCCTGCAGCGGGTTTTTGTTCATCCTGTTACGGACCGTATCATTCCTGGTGGACTCGGTAAGATCTTCACCCATAACCAAAGCGGCGCTGGAAATAAATACATCGATCCCTAATGGCCGGCTTAAGGCTTTAAAATTCTTTATCTTTAAACCACCCGTGGACTGTATTTTACCGTATTGTCCCGACGAGATGTCATCCGACGAGAATAGGACATGGATATCCGACTGGATGGATCCTTCCAGTAAAAGCGTATCGGTATTCAGAAACTCACCAGCCAGGCGGGTAAAATCAATGTTTCCTTTTACATTCGCTTCCACTGTGGGATTACCGAGCAGGTCGGTAATCTTGCCTTTCATATCGAGCGATGTATTTAATC
>JAGPJL010000112.1 GCA_018054455.1 Parabacteroides sp. | reverse complement strand
GAGAGCGACGAGTTTTTCCATGCTTTGGTTCCTCCTCCTCCCAAACCAACAGTTAAAAGATTGACTCCAATCTTAGTAACCGGACTTTCGTCTTTTGTGGTCAGAGGAAGCACGCTGGAAAGACTTTGAGCATAATCGGAAGTAAACCCTCCCGACGAAAAGTTGATTCCTTCGAATAAGAATGGAGAGTATCTGCCCCGTGCGGCCGAATTGGCGGGTGTATAGGTGTAGGGAGATAGTACATGCATCTCGTCGATATATGTCTGCGACTCGCGGCTGTCTCCGCCACGTACCATTAGTTTCCCACTTTCCCCGGCGGCTTGTACGCCTGGCAACATGGCAATGCCATTATAGATATCGCCAACCGCTCCGGCTGTAGTTGCAATGCTGACCGGCGACATCTCCTTCCATTTGGAGCTTCCCTGCAAACGGTAACTGCCGGCAGTTACAAATACTTCCTGCAAGGCTACATTTTGAGGAGTAAGCACCAGCCGGACATTTCCCATTACAGCTGCTTTTCCTTTAAAAGAGGTTGGATTGTAGCCTAACATCTGTGCGCACAGAGTTACCTCTCCTTTGGAAGAAGTCTGAAAGCTAAATGATCCGTCCTCACCGCTGCTGGTCCCTTCAAGTGTTTCTTGAATGTAGACATTTACGCTGATCAGAGGAGCGCCTTTATCATCGGCAACTACTCCTTTTACTGTGTATGTCTGGGCCGACAAAACCGCTGTTTGAAATAAGGATACAAAAAGAAAAATGAGAAAGCTAAAACGTGTTTTCATTATCGTATGGCTATTTTGTTCGACAGCAAAGGAAAAACATGTTTGCTTCGAAATCAAATAGTTGGGATAAACAACTAGCTTTTGATCTGTTCGGCTAAATTTTATTACTTTTGTGACGTATAACGTTATTTGTGTTGTAAATGAATAATAAAATTACTGCTCGTCTGGGTAAATTAAAGGAAGTAGTTGATAAACCCTACCCTTATGTTGACAGCGGATGGAAGTCGGCTGTAGTTGTAGGGTTCTGCATCTTTTTGTTTTTATACATCTTTCAACCTCTTGGTCTTAATCAATTTCCCGGTAATAAATTTATATACACGCTGGGATTCGGTTTTATAACTGTTGTTTGTCTGCTTTTTGATTATTGGTTACTTAACTTTTTTCTGAAGCAGGTGAAGATTCTTTGGACAGTCTGGTGCGAGATAATTTGGGATATTTTTTTCCTGTCTACCATAGCCCTCGGAAATGGAATCTATAATTCTGCCGTTGGATTCTTCTTTTTCAAGCAGGATAATCTGCAACCTCTGCAACTATTGAATGCCTTTTTGGTAACCTTTCCCGTGGGAATCTTGTTTGTTATAGTATTTGCATTGATTAAGAATGCCCGGTTAAAAGCACAGCAAAAAGAAGAAACGGTCGATTGCAACTCTGCGGAGATGAATGATCCTGATTTTATCAGTATCTCTTCTGCCAATAAGAAAGATCCGGATGTGGTGCTATCGGTTGGTAATATATTATATATCGAATCGATGGGTAATTTGCTTAAGATTCATTACTTGTCCGGCGGGACTAATGTAGCCACGCGGGTTATACGAAATACGCTGAAGAATCTGGCAGCACTCGAGCACCCGGACCTGTACCGCTGTCACCGGTCGTTTGTCTTGAACCTTCACAAAATAAATCAGGTAAGCGGCAATTCAAACGGTTATATGGTGAAGCTTATACACGTTGAGGGCGAAATTCCGGTATCAAGAAAGTATGCTGCCGATTTTATTCGTTTGCATAATTCAGACTGACTTTCTTAGAGCTGGAAACTAAAAATAGAAATAGTGTTGTATAAAATAGAATAATAGAAATTGGTATGATAAAGAATATTGTATTTGACTTGGGTGGTGTTATTATGCATCTTGATACGGACAGGGCTGTTAAGCGGTTTATTGAGATTGGAGTTTCTGATGCAACAGAGTTTGTTAATGCCTATCAGCAAAAAGGAGTGTTCCTTGAGCTGGAGGAAGGACTGGCAGATCGGGAAACTTTCTGCAAAAAACTTTGCGAGCATACAGGTAAAGAGATTACAGAAGAAATGGCCTTTTATGCCTGGAAAGGATTTATTGTGGATATTCCTCAGTATAAATTAGACTATATTCTTAATTTGAGGAACAACTATAAATTGTATTTGTTAAGCAATACCAATCCTTTCATTCTGGATTGGGCACGTACGCCCGCATTTACGGAAGCCGGTCGTCCTATCACTGCCTATTTTGATAAGTTGTACGCTTCGTATGAAATAGGCATTACAAAGCCTAACCGCGAGATATTTGAATATATGTTGAAAGATGGCGAAATGATTCCTTCGGAAACTCTCTTTATTGATGACGGAGTGCGTAATGTGGAAGTGGCGGATCAGATGGGTCTTAAAACATATTGTCCTAAGAATAAAGAAGACTGGCGTATACCCTTAGATGCAATCCTTGCATAACTAAGCTCGTTAATAGTAAGATCTCTGCCGTGCGCCCATGGGGGTAAAAAAATACCCCCATGGGCGCATTTTTTTACCCCCATGGGCGCACGTTGCAAAGTATATAATCTTTGCCCTTAGTTGTTATTTGTTTCGATCTTAAAATAAGGGAGATTATCCCTAAAAGACAGTAAGCTTTTATTTTTCTATCGTTTGCTGTTTTGTTCTTCAAGTTGAAGCAGAAAACGTTTCATTTCTGTTCCGTATGCATATCCGCCAATATCTCCACCGGATTGTACCACGCGGTGACAGGGTACAATAATGAAAATCTGATTCTTCCCATTTGCTGAACCTGCCGCACGGTAAGCTTTTGGGTTTCCGGCACGCCTGGCTAGTTCCTGATAAGATATCTGCTTGCCATAAGGTATTTGTTGAAGCTCCTCCCAAACCCGTTGTTGGAACGACGTTCCTTCCTGCTGAATCGGCAATTCAAAGTCAGTTCTTTTGCCATCAAAATATTCTTCCAACTGCCATACCGTTTCCTGAAGAATCGGATTCAGTATGCCATTACTTACGGGTCCGGGCTCGGGAACCCAGCGTGCACAACAAAGATGTGTATCAGTAGCCTGCAGCTCTATCCAACCGATAGGAGTGTGTGTGAACGTAACGTAGTGTGTCATAAAAATACTTTTTTTAAAAGTCCGGAAAGGATGCCGACACCTTCGGATGCACCGGCTTTAATATAGTTAATATCTTGTCGGAAACTTTTTACTTCCATCGGATCAATAAGATAAACCGGTTGTCCGTGACGAATGTAATTAAGAAGTCCGGCCGCTGGATATACATTAAGCGAAGTACCTATAATTACAAAAATATCCGATTGTTCTACCAAATCTATAGCAGGGTCAATCATGGGAACAGCCTCGCCAAACCAAACAATATGCGGACGTAGCTGGTCGCCGTACGGATCTTTATCACCGAGGTTTATATCACAGTTGCTTTCGGTCAGTTCATAGATTCTTTCGGGATCTGTTACCGACCTTGCTTTCATAAGTTCACCATGCAGATGAAGCACATGCGTGCTGCCTGCCTGCTCGTGCAGGTTGTCTATGTTCTGAGTAATAATACGAACGTTAAAATCTTGTTCAAGCTTAGCCAGACCAATATGTCCCGCATTTGGTTTCGTTCCAAGCAATTCACGCCTTCGCTTATTATAAAAATCGAGCACTAACGCCGGATTGGCCTCAAATCCTTCTGGCGAAGCAACCTCTTCGATGCGATGCTTTTCCCATAAGCCCCCGCTCCCCCGAAAGGTAGAAATGCCGCTCTCGGCACTCATTCCTGCACCCGTAAGTACTACTAATTTTTTCATTTGAGTCCCCTTGTAACCTTATTTTAATTTCCACGAAGTTACAAAATAATGCGAAATACGCATCATGGTGCTTATTTTTTTTGTCATAATGATATATTTTCAGCCTAAATGGACTGGCCTTAGGAAAAGGAGTAGAGAGAAACTTGAATTAAATTAACTTATATCCTTAATTTATAGTCTGATTCAGCGATGATATTCACACAAATCAAGGTGCCACTTTTTATTAAATCATCACAAAAACTTTTACTGTTTTGATATAGATATCATTAAATGTGTTACTTTTGTGGCTCTTAATAAGTTGAATAAAATAAATAATGGATAAAGTTAGTTATGCACTTGGTCTAAGTATCGGGAATAATTTCCAGAACTCAGGTATCAATAATCTTCAGATCGAAGATTTTGTAAAAGGATTGAAAGATGTACTTGAAAATGCAACGCCGGAAATCGGCTACGATGAAGCTAAAGAAGTTATCAATGACTTTTTTATGAAGTTGCAGAATGAGAAACTGGAAATCAATCAGAAGGCTGGGGAAGAATTTCTTAAAATAAACAAACACAAAGCCGGTGTAGTTGAATTGCCCAGCGGTTTGCAGTACGAAGTTCTTAAAAATGGAAATGGAGCAAAACCTTCTGCTTCAGATACTGTAAAATGTCATTACCATGGAACACTTATAAACGGAACCGTATTTGATAGTTCGGTTGAAAGAGGTGTGCCTGCCGAGTTTGGCGTTTCCCAGGTAATCCCGGGTTGGGTTGAAGCATTGCAGCTGATGGAAGTAGGATCTAAATGGAGACTATTTATTCCTTCAGATCTGGCATACGGACAGCACGGTGCAGGCGAAGCTATCGAACCAAACAGTACGTTGGTCTTTGATGTTGAATTATTGGATATTGTAAAGTAATATATACAAAAAATTAAAAATGAAAAAAGCAAGTGTTTTTGTTGCAGCTATGGCTGTTGCAGTAGGTGTTTCTGCTACTTCTTGTGATTCAAAGAAGAGCGCAAATTTAAAAAGTGCTATCGATAGCGCAAGTTATGCTATCGGTGTTAGCACAGGTGCAGGTTACAAAGAAAACCTGAAAACATTACCAGATAGTGCAAATGTTGACGCTTTAATCGCTGGTTTTACAGAAGCGCTTAAGGGTCAGAAAACAAGCATGACTCCAGAAGCTGCTCAGGCTTTCTTGCAGACTTATTTCATGGAAGCTTCTGCTAAACAAGCTACAAAGGCAAAAGAAGAAGGAGATAAGTTCCTTGCCGAAAACAAAACAAAGGAAGGCGTTATTACTACAGAAAGTGGTTTGCAATATAAGGTAGTTACTGAAGGTAAAGGTGTAAAGCCAACTGCCGAAGATAAAGTAAAAGTTCACTACAAGGGTACTTTACTTGATGGAAAAGTATTTGACAGCTCAATCGAAAGAGGCGAACCAGCTGAATTCGGTGTTGGTCAGGTTATCAAAGGTTGGACTGAAGGTTTACAACTTATGCCTGTAGGTTCAAAATATACATTCTGGATTCCTTCTGATCTTGCTTATGGCGAAAGAGGTGCAGGTCAGGATATTAAACCTAATTCGGTACTAGTATTTGAAGTTGAATTGCTTGAGATCGTAAAGTAATTTTATTCTTAATATCTTAATGGCGGGTAAAATATGCTTTTTAGCATCATTTACCCGCCATTATTATTTATTTTGCACTTTTTTCTTTCAGATTGATACGTGAATCAAAATAAATATATACTTTTGATACTTTGATTGAAAAGTATATACAAATTTAAAGCAAAATATGGAGAAGATCGACAAACTGGACCGGCAGATTCTGAACATTATATCTAAGAATGCCAGGATTCCTTTCAAGGATGTTGCTGAAGAATGTGGCGTTTCTCGTGCAGCCATTCACCAACGCGTACAACGTATGATTGATATGAATGTAATTGTTGGATCAGGGTATCACATCAATCCGAAAATATTAGGGTATAACACATGTACATATATCGGAGTGAAGCTGGAAAAAGGTTCAATGTACAAGGACGTGGTTCCCGAATTCGAGAAGATTCCGGAAGTTGTAGAATGTCATTTTACTACTGGTCCTTACACAATGCTTATCAAATTGTATGCTCGGGACAACGAACACCTGATGGAACTTCTTAATACAAAGATTCAGGAGATTGAAGGTGTAACGGCTACCGAAACACTTATATCCCTTCGTCAGAGTGTTAAGCGTGAAATACCAATTTGTAATGCTCTTTAATAATTAAGAAAATATAAAAAAGCCCGGTATCTTTTGGATACCGGGCTTTTTTGTTTAGCCTTGTCATTTTCCTTTTTTTTATTTAAAGAAGGATTACTACCTTTGCTTACTAAAAATAGAATCATGTTTAATTCCCTGCGAAATATATGTGTGCTTGGCACATTTGGATTGTTACTTTCTTTTTTCTCTAATGGAAGCGAATCTTATAAGTTTCGGGTTTACCTGAAAGATAAAGGGGATGCTGGTTGTAGTATTGAACGGCCAGAGGAGTTTCTGTCCAGAGAAGCACTCGACAGACGTATTCAGCGTAGAGTTCCGGTAACAGCGGCCGATTTTCCTATTTCGAATGCTTATATTGATAGTCTTACTTCTACAGGAGCCGAGGCGGTTACTCAAAGCCGTTGGATGTCTACGGTGGTTATGAATTCTTCTGATAGTTCTGTTGTTGATAAGCTGAAAGCTCTCTCGATGGTCGATTCAGTAAAATGGGTATGGAAAGGAGAAAATCTTTATTTGCAAAGCTTTGAACAGGATACAGCTACATTTTATCCTTCGGAGTTTCCCCTCGGAAATTTATACGGACATGCCGATGATCAGATTCGAATGCTAAACGGAATCAAGCTTCATGAAGCTGGTTTTCGGGGAAAAGGTATGCGGGTGGCGGTTATCGATGCAGGGTTTCAGAATGTTAACCGCATTTCTGTTTTTGATTCGCTGAACTTGTTGGGAACTAAAAATATTGTGTCGCCCGAACAAAGTGTATACGAGAGCGACGACCATGGTACAAAAGTGCTTTCTTGTATGGCTGCCAATAGTCCGGGATTAATGGTCGGAACAGCTCCCGACGCATCGTATTGGCTGATTAAAAGCGAAGATAATCGTTCTGAGTTTCCAATTGAAGAGGATTATTGGGTAGCGGCCGTTGAGTTTGCTGATAGTGTAGGGGTTGACGTTATAACTTCTTCACTTGGTTATTTTACGTTTGATACAGAGGAAGCTGTTTATACACAGGGCTCGCTCGACGGGAAAACGGCTCTGATAAGTAAAGCGGCCGCAATGGCTGCCGACAAAGGTATTCTACTTTTTAGTAGTGCCGGTAATGAAGGTACGAGCTCGTGGGGAAAGATTACTTTCCCGGGCGATGCCGACGAAATAGTAACGGTTGGAGCCGTAACAGACGATAAAAAGAAAAGTACATTTAGTTCTGTAGGATTTACGGCCGATTACAGAGTAAAACCAGATGTGGTTGCTTTAGGTAGCGGATGCAGTGTGGTAGATGCTTCAGGGAATATTACTTATGCCAACGGAACATCTTTTTCTACTCCTATATTGGCTGGTATATCTGTTTGTCTATGGCAGGCTGTACCCGATCTTTCTCCACGCGAGATGATTGAGGCCCTTCAGCAGGCAGGTCACTTAAGCAACCATCCGGATGCGGAGTTAGGATATGGTTTGCCCGATCTCTATAAAGCCTATAAATCTCAATGCAAGCATGTTTCCGAACGATGACATGTCAAGTGTAAGGCAGGAGATTTCGTTACTCGAACTAAATAATCGGGTTAAAGGAGTCCTTCAGCAAGCTTTCCCTGCTACGTATTGGGTGCGGGCAGAGATGAGCGATGTCAGGCAAAACGCATCCTCCGGTCATTGTTATCTTGAATTTATTGAGAAACATCCGTCAACCGGACAATTGCTTGCCAAGGTCCGCGGTTCTATCTGGGCGAAGACTTTTCATCTGCTCAAGCCTTACTTTGAGAGCGAAACAGGACAGGCGTTTGCTTCGGGATTAAAAGTACTGGTTAAAGTTACGGTCGAGTTTCATGAATTGTATGGTTACAGCTTAACTGTAGTTGATATAGATCCGGCTTATACGTTGGGCGATATGGTACGGCGACGCCTTGAGATTGTTCGTCAGCTGCAGGAAGAAGGTGTGTTTACGCTGAATAAAGAATTACCCTTTCCAATATTGCCCCAGCGAATTGCAATTATAACGTCTCCTACGGCTGCCGGCTATGAGGATTTTTTACAGCAGCTTACCAATAATAAGGCTGGCTATATGTTCTATCCGAAGTTGTTTCCTGCTGTAATGCAGGGAGATAAAACGGAAGAGTCTGTTATCTCTGCGCTGGATAAGGTTTATGAGCAGGTCGGCAATTTTGATGTAGTGGTGATTATACGGGGTGGTGGTGCCACATCCGATTTACATAGTTTTGATTCGTATTTACTGGCTGCTAATTGCGCTCAGTTTCCTTTACCTATTATTACTGGGATAGGACACGAACGAGATGATACTGTAATTGATATGGTGGCACATACGCGGGCGAAAACTCCTACGGCTGTGGCAGAGTTTCTTATCGGACGATTGGATGAAGCTGCTGGCTTATTGGACGATTTGAAGGGTAAATGCAGTAAACGGGCTTTGGAAGTTTTGAATGATCGTCGTGCATCGCTTCAGTTGCTTATGGCTACCCTGCCTGCTTTAGCCGGGGGAAAGATAGAACGCAGTCAGATGTTGTTACAGCATCTGGGAATGAAATTGCCCGCATTGGCGAATACTTTGTTGGAACGTAAGAGGGTTTCTTTGATACGAATGGGAATTGCCTTACCCGGACTAGCTGTGCAAACCATTGATCGAAAACGGACGGTTTTGGATAAATCAGAAAATGGTCTTCGTCAGGTTACTTCCGAATTGCTTTCGCTACGCAGGCATTCCTTACAGCTTAACGAACAGTTTATTATACTTGCCTCTCCGGAACATATTATGCAAAGGGGATATAGTATGATCTTAAAAGATGGATGCATTGTGAAAAGGGCGTCCGATATGCAGTCAGGCGATTTAGTTACAATCCGGTTTGCTGATGGAGACAAAGATAGCCGCATACTTTAACAAAATAATACGACAGAGATATGGAACATAAAGAAGAGTCATATAATGAAGCTATCGAGAAGCTCCGGTTGATTGTAGAAGAAATTGAGCAGGGAGAACTGGAAGTGGATCTCCTTTCTGAAAAGGTAAAGGAGGCAACGCGGTTGATCAAGTTATGTAAGGAGAAACTCTACAAAGCTGATCAGGAAGTTAAAAAAGTCCTTGAAGAGCTAGATTAGTAAGAAAGCGGTTGTAATTGTTTAACTACAATAAGAATAAGATGGATAAACAAATTAAATATGTACTTGTTGTGGCTGGTGGTCAGGGATTACGAATGGGGGGCGATCTTCCTAAACAGTTCATTCCTGTTGCAGGGAAACCTGTGCTTATGCACACGCTCGAAGCATTCAATAGCTATGATTCCACTGTGCGATTCATACTGGTGCTCCCGGAGTCACATCAAGCCTATTGGCATGAATTATGTGAAAAGTACAATTTTTGTATACCTCATCAGATAACTTCGGGAGGTGAAACTCGTTTTCATTCTGTTTGTAACGGGTTGAAACTGGTTACATCTCCTGGTCTTGTGGCTGTGCACGATGGTGTCCGTCCGCTGGTTTCATCCGAAGTTATAGCAGCCTGTTTTAAGGAGGCAGCCTTGCACGGAACCGCTATTCCTGTTTTGCCTATGGTCGACTCGTTGCGTGAATATACAGAAGATGGAAGTATTCCTGTGGATCGGGCTCGTTATTGCGCGGTACAGACTCCTCAGGTTTTTAAAAGTGAGTTACTTCTGTCTGCATACGAACGTCCTTATGAGCTGTGTTTTACAGATGATGCTTCTGTTGTGGAATCGTCTGGCCACCCGGTTAATCTGATCCCGGGTAACAGAGAGAATATAAAAATAACGACTCCATTTGATCTGTTAATTACAGAAGCGGTGTTGAACCAACGTTCTGAATTCTAATTAGAAAACTATGATAGACCTGGAAAGAAGATCCATCGTTTATTTACCGGGAGTTGGTCCAAGAAAGGCCGAACTCCTTGAAAAAGAGTTGGGTATTCGTTCCTATGCGGATCTTCTGAATTATTTCCCTTATAAATACATTGATCGTTCCCGGGTTTATCGCATCAGCGAAATTGAAGGGAATATGCCATATATTCAGTTAAAAGGTCGCTTTCAGTACTTCGAAACGGTCGGAGAAGGTCGAACTAAACGCCTGGTTGGTAAATTTACGGATGGTACAGGGGTAATAGATCTTGTATGGTTTAAAGGAATTTCGTACGTGCTGGACAAATATAAGCCTGGTGC
>JAGPJL010000111.1 GCA_018054455.1 Parabacteroides sp. | reverse complement strand
ACAGTCCAGTATACGTCCATTTCGAAGAATACCAGTGACGGATCTGTATCTTTCAAGAAAAGATCGTAAATCTGATCACCCTTAGGCATCCATGGATTTCCGGGCTTAGCTGCATCTTCGGGTTTAACAACACGTTTGAACTCCATGTTATGGTTATGATATCCCCAAGGAATACCAGCCTCTTTTACAATAGCTCCTGAAGCATTGAATACTTCGCAAAGAAATGCAGCATCGGCATGCGATTCGCATTTAGGCATCATCGGCTGGATAAGATATTTAACACCAAGCTTAGCATGATGTTCGGCAGCAACTTTCCAGAATTCTTTAATGTCATTAAATGTTTCCTTTGAAAATTCGCGAACAGCAGGATTCACATGTGAACTGGTAATTTTAAGACCGGCATCTTCTGCCATTTTCTTAAACTCCATCATTTCAACCGGCCCGATTTTACCTTCCTTACTATATCCGGCAAGTTCGAGGTTTGTGTAACCCATATCTTTGAGTTTCTTCATCCCGCCGGGAACGTCTTTAAACAATTCCTGACCTAATGAATAGGTTTGCAAACCTATTGTTTTTGCTGCTGCGGCTTGAGAAGAAGTCGTAGTAGATGCGTGAAGTGATCCTACATTTCCTGCCAATAATCCACCGGCAGTCAAGAAAGATACATTTCGTAAGAAATCACGTCTGTTACTCATAATGATTTTGAGAATTTAAATTATAAACTATATGGTCTTCTATATTGATAGCAATATAAACGGTGTGCTGCAGCTTCTTTATCATTTATAAAGCTAAGTGTTGCAGGATTCCATTTTACCGGACGATTTAGTTCGCGTGCGATGTTAGCCAGACAGCAAAGAGTATTTGTACTGCAACCAACTTCAACCGGTGCAATAGGATTTTCTCTTGAACGTACGCAATCAATAAAGTTCTGCATATGAGGAGAGCTGGTTTCATAGTTTCCGGCCATACCACCTTTCGGCTTTTTATTACCGTCTTTCTCTGCCTGCTTCTTCATTTCTTCCCACTTCTTCTTCATTTCTTCCATGGTAAGCGGACGCTGACCGGCCAATTCTGCGGGAACCAATGATTTATCTGAACATGACATATAACCACGGGCAACTTCAATCCAGCCCTTGTCTCCGATAAATTTAAGACCTTGAGCGCCGTCATTATCATCAAGATAAGGTTGTTCGGTCATGATAATACCATTCTGGTATTTCATGGCTGCATATTTAGAACCATTATAACCGGCTGGGATAAATTCGGTTGGACCAGAACCATCCATACCAATAGCAGCCTGAGCGATGTCAAACATATGTGCACCCCAGTCGGCTGTGTAACCGTTACCGGTTTCCTGATACCAACGCCATGCGCCCCAAAGTTTTTCATTTACTTCGGGTTCCAGCGAAATAGGAGGACACAAATCAGGATGATAATGGATCTTCGGATCATTCAACGGACCCATCCATTGATTCCAGTTAAGGTTTCCGGGAACGGGTTGTTCTTGTAAATCCAATGGTTTGGGAGGCGCACCTACACGGGCATGTATTCTTTCGATGTGACCAATGGCACCGGCTTGTACCAGTTCGATGGCTTTCTGGAATTCTTTACTTGAACGTTGCTGACTTCCTACTTGCAGTACCCGTTTGTTTCCACGAATGGCTTTTACCATTTCAAGTCCTTCACGGATGGTATATGCCAATGGTTTCTGACAATAAACGTCTTTTCCAGCCTGAGCTGCATGGATAGAACACAAAGCATGCCAATGGTCCGGAGTAGCAACTTCAACTGCATCAATATCTTTGCGCTCAAGTAAATCTTCATAAAATTCATACATATCACAACGTGGCGCCATACTTTTTGCAGTCTGCCAGGTTTCGATACGTTTTTTGAATCGTTGTTGTTTCATAGAGTCAACATCACAACAAGCAGCAACCTGTACACCGGGACATCCGGCAAATCCGGCAAAATCAGATAAAGCCTGTTGGCCTAATCCGATGAAACCTAACACAACACGGTCACTTGGAGCAATACGGACACCGTCCATTTTCCAACTGGGGAGAATTGTCAAACTAGCTAAACCTAACGCTGATAAGCCCAAAAATTCCCGGCGGCTTACCCCATTCTTAGTGTTTTCCTTCATGGTAATTCATTTAATAATTTGTTAATAGTATCTTTTAGGTTAAAAGAATTCTAGTCACAAAGTTATAATTATTGTTTTAAATACATTCGTTTAAGTAAACAAAATAGATTAGCTGGTTACGGTTTTGACCTAAGTCAAGTAACTAATATTTGTTAAAAGCCAATCTTCAAATAAATCTTTGCACATTTTTTATGTTCTTTGCAATAATGACTCATTTGTTTACCTTAAATTATCTGGATCGATGACTTCAAGAAGAGATTTTATCAAGCAAGCTTCCTTGTTGGGAGTAGGACTTACCGCAAGTCCATTTTTAATTAAAGCGGGTGGCAGTATTGCGCCCAGTGACAAAATACGTGTAGGACTTATTGGCTGTAATGGCATGGGATTCGAAGATCTGAAAGCATTTCTGCGTAACCCGGAGGTCGAGTGTGTGGCTCTTGCCGACATCGACCAGTCTGTTTTGGATAAAAGAGCAGCCGAAACAGAAAAGATTACAGGGAAAAGAGTAAAAAATCTGTACAAAGACTGGCGCAGCCTTATCGACAATAAAGACGTTGACGTGGTAATTGTGGGAACTCCGGACCACTGGCATTGTCTGCAAATGGTAGCTGCCTGTCAGGCTGGAAAAGATGTTTACTGCGAGAAGCCTTTGGGAAACAGTATCGAAGAATGTAATATTATGGTTCGTGCCGCCCAAAAGTACAACCGTGTTGTGCAAGTTGGACAATGGCAACGCAGCGATCCGCACTGGCAGGATGCCATGCAGTTTGTACATAGCGGTCAGCTTGGTAAAATTCGGACAGTGAGGGTATTTTCTTATCAGGGATGGTGTCCTTCTATTCCGGTTCTTGCCGACGAACCGGTTCCTGCAGGAGTGGATTACAACATGTGGCTTGGTCCGGCACGCAAACGTGAGTTCAACCGCAACCGGTTCCACTTTACATTCCGTTGGTTTTGGGATTACGCTGGGGGACTTATGACCGACTGGGGCGTTCACTTGCTGGATTATGCTTTGTACGGAATGAACGTTACTGCACCAAACTCTATCATGGCATCCGGCGGTAAGTTCGGTTATCCGGATGATGCCTGCGAAACACCCGATTTGCTGCAAACAATCTATACCTTTAACGATTTTACCGTTATGTGGGATCATGCCATCGGTATAGACGACGGCGCCTATGGACGGAATCACGGTCTTGGATTCGTTGGCGAAAACGGAACACTGGTTATCGACCGTAGCGGATGGGAAGTAATCCCTGAACGGGTAAATGGAAAAGCACGAATGGAAGCAGTTGCCTTGCATAAATCTTACGGTGAAGGAGGCCTGAATCTTCACGTTAAAAATCACCTGGAGTGTATAAAGAGCCGGAATCGCGATTGTCATGCCAGCATCGAAATCGGGGCTCACATTGCCAAATTCTCCCAACTGGGAAATATTGCTTACCGAACAGGGAAAAAACTTGTTTGGGATGGAATAAGCTTTACAAACGATTCGGATGCCAATAAATTACTGGTTCCGGAATACCGTGCTCCTTGGGAGCTTCCTAAGATATAAGAGAAAAAGAGAGGAGTCTTCAATCGAAGGCTCCTCTCTTTTTTTATTGATGTTCTGGTCTTAAAAGATCGTTTACAGTCTTAACCGGATTAAATGTTTCGATTGGCACTTCAACAAAAACAGTATTCCAGTCGCTCATTGCTCCGTTCCATAATCCAGGAAGTTCAAGAGCTTTGAGTTCGCGTCCATCTTTTGATTTCAACGAAATAAATCCGGTGTTTTTATCTACAAAATCGGGTAAATGGTATTTCTTTCCATTATGATCCTTTAATGCACAAACCAAATCAACGGGATTAAAGTGAGTCCCATTTTCGAATAACTCTTTCTTACGGGGATCGGTCAGATCTATTTGCGAACTTTCCAGAATCTGCAGCGAATAAGATCCATCGGGATTAACCGTTAGGAAGGGTCCTCCACCTGGTTCACCTACATTCTTTACCATACCGCAAACCCGGAGTGGACGCAGTAGCTTTGACTTTATATAAATAATCAGCTCGGCATCTTCCAGATTTTTCATCTCCGGATGCTTAATACACAGATCCTCCTGAAGGAAATGAATCATCTCTTCGATCTGTGCATGCGTATATTGACCGCTATCGATCAGACGCAGATAACTGAATATCTTATGCTGCAAGGTAATCAAAACACCGGCAAGAACCTTTTTATAAATAATGGTCGAACATTTAAACGTATCGGGAACCACATTGTCGATATTCTTTACAAATACAACATCGGCATCCACATCATTCAGATTCTCTATAAGAGCACCATGTCCTCCGGGACGGAACAATAAGTTGCCATTACTATCCCGGAAAGGCTGATTGGCTGAATCTGCAGCAAGGGTATCCGTACTTGGTTTCTGTACACTGAAAGAGATATCGTATCTTACTGAAAATTTGTTTTCGAAAGCAGGAAGCTTTGCGGCAACTAACTGCTCAAATAAAGCTTTATGTTCGGGTGATACTGTAAAATGAATATTAACTTCCGCAGCATTGTTTTTGGCATACAAAGCTCCTTCCGAAAGATGTTCTTCCATCGCCGTACGAACGCCGCTTGGGTAAGAATGGAATAACAACAATCCTTTGGGAAGCTGACCATAATTCAATCCTTTTTCGGATAACAAATTATCTACTACTGCCTTATATTCTTTATCGGAAAGCAACTGAGGAATTGTACGCTTCTCGTTTTTCAGACAAACCGCATCCAACGCATTATAAAAAGCAAAGGATGTAAGACTGGCAAAGAACTTCTCGATAAAAGCATTTTGGGGTTCATTGGCCTCCGACGACAAAAACTCGTACAGATCCTTAAACATACGGCTTGCAGCTCCCGATGCAGGGACAAACTTCAGGATTCGTTTGTTTTTGGAAAGGTATGCATCCCAGGCTTCCATATATTTAATTTGAGCCTCATTGTCAATCACTCTGATTCCCTTTTCAACAGAGGCAGAAGCAATAATTTCAAGAAAGGGAAAGCCTTTCTCAAAACAGGCAAGTTGTTCGTCAATCTGCTTCTCGCTTATCCCCTTTTGCTCTATCAGAGCCAAGTCTTTCGTTGTAAGCATAGTATAATATTATTAATAGTGTTGTTTATTGAATCCGGACACACAATGCTTCCTATTTTATGCAAATGTATCAAAAATCCCGTTAGAGATACGTCTGTTTTCGGGGAAAAAAGATACTTTTACAAAATGTTTTACTGTTGGTATTGTTCAACAGCTTAAAATAAGAACAGTTATGGATACACAATCATTCTTTACACCCGAAGAACGGAAAGAATTTCTCTGCAAATACCGTTTGCTTCTCCGCAGTATTCAATTCTCTCTGCAGAAAGACGATATTCGTAAGATGCGCATGCTGATTCAGCGTATGGTTTCCATGGATTGTTACGGAAGAGACCGGAACGGTATCAACGGATTATTGAGAAATATAAGTACTGCCTTGATCGCTACGTCAGAGATCGGACTGAAGCGTACGCCCATCATCGCGCTTTTATTATATCGCACTGTGCTCAAAAAAGCTCTTACGCTCGAAGAGATAGAAAAGGAATTTGACTCGGAAGTAACTTTGATGATCAGCCGCTTGCTCAAAACGTCTGATTTATATTCGCGTAATACGGCCGTTAATTCAGAAAACTTTCATCATCTTTTACTTTCGTTTGCGGAAGATGTACGCGTTATTCTGATTATGATTGCCGACCGCCTACACATGCTCCGCATTGGAAAGCAGTTTAAAGATAACAGCGACCGTATCCGTATTGCGCTTGAAGCATCGTTTTTGTATGCCCCGCTCGCTCACCGTCTGGGCTTGTACAGCATAAAAAGTGAGATGGAAGATCTGTCTTTAAAATTTACAGACAGGAAAACATACGATTTTATCAAGCAAAAGCTAAACGAAACCAAACGTTCGCGAGATGCTTATATTGCCGAGTTTATTGCTCCCATCGAAGAAAAACTAAAAGCTGCCGGATTCAAGTTTGATATCAAAGGAAGAACAAAGTCCATTCATTCTATAAATAACAAACTAAAAAAACAGCAGATAGACTTCGAAGGCATTTACGACTTGTTTGCCATTCGTGTGGTTCTTACTACACCTTTCGAGAAAGAAAGATCAGAGTGCTGGCAGGTTTTCTCGATTATTACGGACATGTATCAACCAAATCCCGAACGCATGAAGGACTGGATTTCCATTCCCAAAAGCAACGGTTACGAAAGTTTGCATATCACCGTAATGGGACCACAGAACAAGTGGGTGGAAGTGCAGATACGCACCAAACGGATGGATGAAATTGCCGAACGGGGTTTAGCTGCTCACTGGAAATATAAAGGAATAAAGGCCGAGAACGGGTTGGATGAGTTTATGAATACCGTTCGGGCGGCTCTCGAAAACAAAGGAGCTAATTCGTCCGACCTGATGCAAGATTTCAAACTCAATCTTTATTCTGATGAAATCTATGTATTTACACCAACGGGCGAACTGATTAAATTGCCCAAGGGGGCAACAGTATTGGACTTTGCTTTCTCCATTCACACAAAGTTGGGAAGCAAGTGCATGTCTGCCAAGGTTAACGGGAAAAACGTTCCTATCAAGTATGTGCTCAATAATGGAGATACAGTAAATATAGTAACATCGCCTACCCAGTCACCCAAAAGGGACTGGTTGATGTTTGTTACCACCTCGAAAGCCAAGGCTAAAATTAAGCAGTCCTTGCGCGAAGAAGCAGCCAAAAATGCCGACTTCTCGAAAGAGATGCTGCAACGCCGTTTCAAGAACCGGAAAATCGATGTAGATGAAGGAACCTTGATGCGTCTAATTAAAAAGAAAGGCTACAAAACGGTTACGGATTTTTATCTCGATATTTCTGATGAGAAGCTGGATCTGAACAACGTGATTGACGAATATCTGGAGCTTGACCGGAAAGAAAAGGAAGTTATTGATCGTTCCGAGTTAAGAAGTGCTGGTAACTACGTAACCACAACCGAGGTAGAAGAAATATCTACACGGCAGGACGTGCTTGTGATTGATAAAAACCTTACCGGGATCGAATACAAACTTGCCAAATGCTGTAATCCTATTTACGGAGACGAAGTGTTCGGATTTGTATCCACTCAGGGAATCAAGATTCACAGGATGGATTGCCCCAATGCACAGCAGATGTTCAGCCGCTTCGGGTATCGTATTATTAAAGCACGTTGGAGCGGGAAAAGCAATGCCGGTTACGCCATTACCCTTCGGGTTGTAGGCCGGGACGACATTGCCATTGTTACCAACATCACGTCAGTGATAAGTAAAGAGTCGGGAGTAACGTTACGCTCATTTAATATTGATTCGGTAGACGGTCTTTTTCAGGGTAATTTCACCGTATTGATACGGGATACCAATATGCTTAATACCTTGGTGAAAAAAATAAAAACAGTCAAGGGAGTCAAGACTGTAGAAAGACTTAACTCCTGAAGGCACGATTCATAATTATATGTTTGAAAGTTTAAAATTGCATGTTTGAAGTTCAAAGATTATATCTTTGAACTTCAAAACATATAATTATTTCTGAACAGGTTTTAATCCCATAGCTTCGGCTTTTTTTATCATATAATGATAAGCCGCTTCGTATTCATTGGGGATAACTCCATCCAAAATGGCATCCTTTATGGAAGATTTAATAGCCCCTACTTGCGCACATGGACCAAGACCAAACAATTCCATGATTTCCTCGCCCGAAACAGGTGGCTGGAAATTACGCACACGATCTTTTTCTTCGATATCTGCAAGCTTCTCCCTAACCAAACGGAAATTATTCAGGAACCGGCGCACCTTATCAGGATTCTTGCTGGTTATATCCGCTTCGCACAGTTTCATCAGGTCGTCTATATCATCGCCGGCATCAAAAAGGAGTCTGCGTATGGCAGAATCTGTAACCTCATCATCAGCCAAAGCAATCGGGCGCATGTGCAAGCTAACCATCTTCTGTACATATTTCATCTTCTCATTGAGGGGAAGCTTCATCCTGCGGAAAATACCCGGAAGCATCTTTTCGCCAATAAAATTATGATTGTGGAAAGTCCAGCCCAAACGTTGGTCGAATCGTTTCGTTACCGGTTTGGCAATATCATGCAACAAGGCACTCCAACGCAACCAGAGATTATCTGTATTCCGTGAAAGATTATCCAAAACCATCAATGTATGCGAAAAATTGTCCTTATGACCAATTCCCTCTTTTGTTTCAACACCTTTCAAAGCATGCAGTTCGGGGAAAATAATAGGAAGCAACCCGCAGGCCTCAAGCAAAACAAAACCAACCGAAGGCCTGGGCGAAAGGATAATCTTGTTCAACTCGTCGATAATACGTTCTTTAGAAATAATCTCAATACGTTCTTTATTACGCTCTATCGCCTCAAAAGTAAGCGGATCGATGTCGAATCCCAGCTGCGAGGCAAAACGAACCGCACGCATCATCCTGAGTGGATCATCACTGAATGTAATATCCGGATTAAGTGGAGTCTTGATTGTAAGGCGCTCCATATCCCCTATCCCATCAAAAGGATCAATTAGCTCGCCATAACGAGAGGCATTCAGGCAGAGAGCCAACGCATTTATCGTAAAGTCGCGACGGTTCTGGTCGTCTTCCAACGTGCCGTCTTCCACAATCGGTTTCCGGCTATCGTGGGTATACGACTCTTTACGCGCCCCAACAAACTCCAGTTCAATATCACCAAGTTTAACCTGAGCGGTTCCAAAAGTTTTAAATATGGAAAGACGTGCATTGCGTCCCAATTTACGGGAAACAGCCTTAGCCAGCTCTATACCACTTCCAATAGCAACTATATCAATATCTTTAGATGGTCTGCGCAGAAAAATATCCCTAACATATCCCCCAATCACGTAAGCTTCCAGACCTAATTCGTCGGCTGCTTCGCTCACCAGCCCGAAAGTCCGCGACGAGAGATGTTTATCAATTACTTCTTTATCTATATACATGGATTATACTCACACTTTTAAGGCTACAAAGATAATTAAATTCTTCCATTGCTGCTAATTCCCCATTTTCCAATATCTTTGCACTAAGAACGCATTAATAAACAATTCTTATGAAGAAGTATCTGTTAGGTTTGGTTTTTGTATCCCTGATGACTAGTTGCGGTAACTCGGGCGAAGAAGCAAAAGCCAGATTAGCAAAGGCTCAGGCAATGTATGAAAACAACGAATTATTTGCCGCGAAAAATGAAATTGACAGTATCCGCACACTCTATCCAAAGGAGTTCGACGTATTGAAAGAAACGCTATCTCTTATGCGTTTGGTCGAAACAAAGGAGAACGAACGAACAATAGCTTTCTGCGACAGTCTGCTTCCTGTAAAACAGCAAGAGCTTGAAGTCCTTAAAAAGGATTTCATTCTCGAGAAAGACAGTCTTTACGAAGAAACAGGTAACTATATCTGGAAACAGCAGACTATCGAAAAAAACATAAACCGGTCGTATGTCCGAAGCGGCGTGAACGAAAAAGGTGAAATGTATCTGGCTAGCGTCTACTTTGGTGGCTCACCTATAAACCATACAAGCATGAAGCTTAGTACAAAAGACGGAATGTTTGCCGAAACGGATATCGTCCCTTACGATGGAGGATTAAATTACCGGTTCAAAGATTTGGGCAATACCACGGAGGTAGTTACCTACAAGGCAGAAAAGGGAGAAGAAGCCATAAAGTTTATATCGTCCAACGAAAAGGAACGAATTAAAGTGGAATATACCGGAGGCAAACCTTATACCATTTATCTGGCAGACGGAGACAAAAAAGCAATCGTTACCACCTATGCTTTTGCCATTGTTCTTTCAGACATCAACCGGATGACAAAGGAAAAAGAGAAAAGCGAAAGAAGACTGGCTTACCTGAAACAAAAAACAGCCGGCAAATAACAAAAAGCTGAAGTCCGTGAGAATCGGATATTTTAAGGCAATACCGTACGACTGTATAAATAACGAAATGACAGAGGGGAATCCAAACGGACTCCCCTCTTCAATAATCGTAAATACAACACCCGTTTTATTTGACGATCACCTTACTTGAAACATTTCCTTTCTTTCCTTTAACCACAACAATATAAATGCCACGGTTAACCGGATTAATAATTGTCTGACCCAGTTCAGGCTTGCTGTTATACACAACCTTACCAGCCATATCAACAACAGATACCGAAGTAACATCAGTTCC
>JAGPJL010000198.1 GCA_018054455.1 Parabacteroides sp. | reverse complement strand
GTTCGTAGTCTTAACGTTAGTTTACTTACTACTTTCTTATACTTTATCGTTTAGTCGGGTGCTAATTATAAGTTGATCGGGAATCCTCCTGTTGCGACCATAAAATTCATTAGTGACAGGTGAGAGCTGTTTTGCATCCCTCACAAGGCATCTGTCACTCGCACAACCCCGACCAGCAAAGGGATCTGACGCCTTTTGTGATAGATAACAGATTAAATCGACATTAACAGGTATTTGGCAGCCGGTTGTAGACTAATTTGTTCCCAAGAAACAAAATTGTATCTTTGCAGTTCGAAATTCGATTTGTGTTCAATATATAAATTTGGGGTATAGAGTTATGGCTAAGCAAAAATATGTTCTTTTTGATTTTGACGGAGTGCTTGTAAATACAGAACCTATTTACGATATATTTTGGAATGAAGCTGGTCTTCGTTATGGGTTAGGTGATAATTTCGCAGCTAAAATAAAAGGAACAACCATGCCCTATGTGATGGAGACTTACTTCTCTGATGCTACTGAAGAAACTAAAGAAAACGTTTTACGCGAAAGCAATGAGTTCGAGAAGCAGATGAATTTCCCCACTATTGATGGTGCGCTTGATTTTCTATATAAGATAAAAGAGGATGGCATAAAAGTTGGACTTGTAACCAGCTCGCAGGATTTTAAAATGGAACGTGCATTTCAGATACTTTCGCTTCACAATGTATTTGATACGATTGTTACGGCCGACCGTATTACCAGAGGTAAACCAGACCCCATGTGTTATCTGCTTGCTGCAAACGATTGGAATGCAAAACCTGAAAACTGCATCGTTTTCGAAGATTCTTTTGCCGGCATAAAAGCTGCTACAGCAGCCGGAATGAAAGTGATAGGTGTAAGCAGTACTATTCCTGCTGAGCAACTGGAAGATAAAGTATATAAAGTTATACCCGATTTCTCTGAAATATCGGTTGAAGATCTGCATGAATGGTTCGTATAAATGCAACGAATTCGTAGATATATTCTTATTTTGATATAAAATTGTAATAAATATCAAAAAATAAACATACTTTTGTATCTCTAATAAATGAAAACACACTTATAAAGATATAAAAGTTATGATGTATTGGCAGAAAGATGTTGAAACCATGAATCGTTCTGATTTGGATAAACTTCAACTTCAACGACTAAAATCTACAATCGAATCAGCAATAAACTCTCCATTCTATGGAAAGCTTTTCAAAGAATTAGAAATTTCATCCGATAGCATTCAATCATTGGACGACCTTCGGAAAATTCCATTTACAACTAAAGAAGATTTACGAGACAGCTATCCATTCGGAATGGCAGCAATTCCTCTAAAGGATTGTGTTCGTATTCACTCATCAAGCGGCACTACGGGGAATCCAACTGTGGTACTTCACTCAAGAAAAGATTTGGATGAATGGGCCAATCAGGTTGCCCGTTGTATGTATATGGTAGGTCTCAGAGACACGGATGTATTTCAGAATACATCTGGTTACGGGATGTTTACAGGCGGACTGGGTTTTCAATATGGGGCCGAGAAGCTTGGTGCTTTAACAATACCGGCTGCGGCAGGTAATACGAAGCGTCAGATAAAGTTTATTACCGACTTTGGGACTACCTGTTTGCATATTATACCCAGTTATGCTACCCGTTTGGCTGAAGTATTTTATGAGTTGGGTATGGATCCACAGAAAGATACTAAACTTAAAACAATCTGTATTGGTGCCGAACCTCACTCCGAAGAACAACGGCAACGTATTGAACAACTGCTTGGAGTAAAGGCTTACAATTGTTTTGGGATGTCCGAGATGAACGGTCCCGGAGTGGCGTTCGAATGTACGGAGCAAAACGGGCTTCATATTTGGGAAGATTATGTAATAGTAGAGATTATCGATCCGGTAACTCTCGAACCTGTTCCCGAAGGATCTGTTGGAGAGCTTGTACTTACTACCATCAACCGCGAGGCAATGCCTTTGTTCCGATATCGTACCCGCGATCTTACCCGGATTCTGCCGGGCGAATGTCCATGCGGACGTACACACAAACGAATAGATCGATTTAAAGGACGAAGTGATGATATGATTATACTTAAAGGTGTTAACATATTCCCTATTCAGATAGAAAAGATTCTTATGAACTTCAAAGAGTTGGCTAGTAACTACCTTATTACCATCGAGACCGTAGGCAACAGCGACGAAATGCAAGTTGAAGTAGAAATCAGCGATCTGTTTACTGACGACTACGGTGTACTTCAAAAGTTATCTAAAGAGATTACGCGTCAGCTTAAAGATGAATTACTGATTACCCCACATTTGAAGCTGGTGGCTAAAGGATCTCTTCCGGTTCAGGAAGGTAAGGCTGTGCGTGTGAAGGATTTACGCAAGTTATCATAACATCAATAACTCTAATAAATTAAAACCATGACAATTAATCAGATTTCTATTTTTCTTGAAAATAAATATGGCAAGCTTAGCGAAATTCTGGGTTTACTTGCAAAAGAAAATATACGGATAATTGCCGCCACGGTAGCAGACACTTCCGAATATGGTATTCTTCGCATTATTGTTAGTGAACCTCAAAGAGCTTACAACATTCTTAAAAGTAACAATGTAAGTGCAAACTTAACGGAAGTAATGGCTATCGTTTCTGGCTCTCAAGCCGGAAGTTTTGCAAACACGCTTACTAATTTTACACAAGCCGGATTAAGCATTGAATATATGTATTGTGTTTCCATGTATGGAAAGGCTATTTTGATACTGCGGACAAATAACAGAGATGCTGCCCTTGATGTGATTCGTCGGAAAAACATGGAGTGTATCGTTGAATCAGATTTACTAAATTTATAATAACAAGACTATGTTTGGAATAGACGATCCGGGTATTTGGTCAGCCTATTTATTGGCTTTTCTGTGTGTGGCCTTCTCTGTTTGGTTTGGAATCAGGAACTGGAACAAGGATGGAGATGATGATACTAACTCTAAAAATTCAGTCAAGTGAGTACGTTAACCTTAGGTATTGTAGTAATTATTTACATGTTTTTAGTAGCCTATTTAGGCTACTTAGGATATAAAGCGACAAAAAACGCCAGCGACTATTTACTTGGTGGCAGAAATGTAAATCCAGTTATAATGGCCCTCTCCTATGGAGCCACTTTTATCTCGGCTTC
>JAGPJL010000015.1:24698-34038 GCA_018054455.1 Parabacteroides sp. | reverse complement strand
CCTTGTAGACACTCTTTTCATCGTTTTATTAGGTTGCACGATCCATATACTCTAATTTTGTATTGGATGAATCTGCGGTGGGTTCGTCAAACATAAAATATTAACGTATTAAATTAATGCAAAATGAAACGAGTAAAATTATTATTCTTATTAGTGGCCTTGCTTTTTTCGGTATCCGCTTTTTCTGAAAACGCGCTTCTATTTTTGACAAAAGTGAATTTTCAGGATTTAAGAGCCGGAGATGATCAACCGGTACCTATGACTTTTAATTATTCAAACAAAATATTAAAGGTGTCTTATGATCAGGCATTGGTTGGATCAACATTTACTATTTCTACAGTTGAGGGCCAGACTTTGTACAGCGGATTTCCACAGGTGTCGAATGGTTCCTTTGTTATTCCTGTAACTTTGAATTCATCAGACATGTATGTTTTAACAATTGAAAATAGCGAAGGTTTACTATATACAGTTTTCACTTTAGCTGACTTATAATAAAAAAGGCACTAACCCCTATACTAAATAGTGTTCACTGGAGAACTGTCCTCCGGAATTTATTCCGGAGGCAGTTACTTAAAAAAAGATCTTACTGTACTAAAATTTAAGAAGTATGGATATTAATGATGTATTAAAACATAAGGCGATTATAAATGAGTTCTACATTGACAGACGTGCTGCAGGTGTGGTTGATTCTTTCTTGATGAAGCTGACAGTGGATGGTAAGGTGTATAGCATACATTTCAATGACGTTTTCAAGGTAGACATGAAAATGAACTTTGGAATTGTTGCCGGTGATGTTGTTAATTACGTTGTTAAAGGATGCATTCAAGAGAAAGATAAAGACTTTTTTGAGAAATGGAATCCTGTTTTGGGACAAAAAATTATTTCCGATTTAATTTCTTACGAAATACACCTTCTTCCTGCGGGGAGCACGATTCAAATTATTGCTAAGAAAAATGCCATTGAGACCAGAGCTTGGTCTTGATTAATTGTAAAAGATATTAAATATAGAAAACTATATGAAATTTTTTAATTATTTATTCTGCAGACTCTATTGCCTGAATAGCACAGTTTCAAAAGAACTGAAAATCCCGGTTTTTCCTTCTATTGTAGGGGTGTCATTTTATCAGGTACTAAATATATTTACTATTTGCCTTTGCATTCTTATGGCTTACGACTCACAAGATGAAATTAATATATATGTTAATTTAGGAGGTATGCTACTTACCGGAGCTATTCTTATTTTTAATACTATTTATTACGGTAAAAACGAACGATATCGCGCCATACTTAAAGAAATTGAGAAGATGCCACAAACCTCCAGGTGGGTGAGTAATTTCTTCTGTATCGTTTACCTGGTTACGTCATTATCCGCAGCTATATTCGCTGTTAGAGGTTGCACCGTTTTATTTGCATCATACTAATATTTTATGTTAGCTTCTTCAAAGAGCACTGGATTCCTTCGGGTTTCTTAGTGCTTTTTGCAGTTTTTAGTAGTTCAATAAGAACAACTCATGATTTTTTTTTACCATTGAAAATGATTGTGATAAAGTTCTGATATATTGCAAACGATTGAATTTAAGTAATTTCAATTGAATAGAATGAAGAGGAAATGTTACTCAAATATAGCATTTCCTCTTTTTTTTGTTTTTTCGTTGAGTTATATCCAAAATAGTAGTTACTTTGTGATAAGCAGATATTGACAAGCTTTGTATTGCTGTCTTTGAAATTTTATCAAAGTGTATTTGGACCTTATCATATACAATTCTATTATTCTTTTATGTAAAAACTTTGTAATAATGAAACGAAGAAATTTTATCAGATTATCAGCATTGGCCGGATTGCTTGCCGGCGCAAATGAATTAAAAGCCTTATCTTCTAAGAAAGAAAGTAAAAGTAAAGAAATCTATGAATGGCGAATCTATAGCCTTACTGGTGATGCTGCAGTTTTGGACAATTTTTACGAGAAAGCCTTTATCCCTGCACTTGAAAAGCATCATGTGAGAGTGGGTGCCTTTAAGCAGTTTAAAGAAGAAGTAGTCAAAAAGCAATATTATCTTTTTGTATATCCATCTATTGAAATTTACCATAAAGTACAAAAGAATCTTTGGGATGATCGTCTTTTTTGTAAAGCCGCGCAAAGTTATTTTGATTTTACTGCCCCTAATCCAGTGTATTCCAATTATGAGACATACCTGTGTGAGGCTTTTGACCGTATCCCTAAGATGCTTACTCCCGAAAAGAACAGTAACCTTTATGAGCTCCGTATCTACCATAGTCCTAACGAAGATGCCAATAGACGTAAGGTACGCATGTTTAATGTTGAAGAGATTGATCTTTTTCATAATAAAGGGATACAATCAGTATGCTACGGAGATATTTTAGCTGGTCCGTCCATGCCTGCATTAATGTATCTGACATGGAATAAAGATTTGGCTTCCCGTGAAGCAGCATGGAAAGCTTTTGGTTCCAGCGAAGAGTGGAAAACTATGAGCAAGAAACCAGAGTATGCCTATACGGCCACGAAGAATGAGAGTATTTATCTGACTCCGCTTGCCTATTCTCAAATTTAAGTAAGGTTTAAGAAATGTCGGTAGCTGATTTGAAAGATTAAGTTTCGTAAAACAAAACGTAGGAGTTAGTAATATTAATAACTATATTTGTCCGAACTAATACAAGTCACCTGCCGGCCCTTCTTTAGAAAAGCAGTTGATTTAAACTGAGATAATATACTTGATGAAACAATCTATTGTAAAAACTAAGGAGGGGATTTCTTATCTGCTGCCTTTTATTGTAATTACTTCTCTTTTCTTTTTGTGGGGATTTGCTCATAGTATCCTGGATGTGCTAAATAAACATTTTCAGGAAGTGTTAGTTATATCCAAAGCTCGTTCAGCATTGGTTCAGGCAGTTGTATATGGCGGCTATTTTTTGATGGCCTTGCCTGCCGGATTGTTTATGAAGAAGTTTGGTTATAGATGGGGAGTAGTGTTAGGGTTATCACTTTATGGAGTTGGTGCTCTTATGTTTTATCCGGGTAGCATCCTGATGTCGTTCAACTTTTTTCTATTCTCTTTGTTTATAATTGGCTGCGGACTTACTTGTCTCGAGACTGCTGCAAATCCGTATGTTACCATTCTTGGTGAACCGGAAAGTGGAGCCAGTCGGCTTAATCTTTCTCAATCATTCAATGGGCTAGGTTGGATTGTAGGTCCTTTTGTTGGAGGGCTGGTTATTTTTCCGGAAGATGGATCTGTGGGAGATATAGCCTTGCCGTATCTGGTAATTGGTTGTGTTGTACTTGTACTTGCGGTATTGTTTTTGAAATTGCCGCTTCCGATTATTCGTCCGGCTTCTATTCCGGCAGATAAAATAGAGGGTAAGAATACCTTGTGGCATTATCCTCATTTTGTATGGGGAGTAATTGCTTTGTTTTTCTATGTTGCTGCTCAAACAGGAATCAATAGTTTTTTTATTAATTATGTTACAGAAGAAGTTCCATCAATAAGTAACCGGGATGCTGCTTTGTTACTTTCATTTGGTGGTATGGGACTTTTTATGACAGGTCGTCTACTTGGTAGTTGGCTAATGCGTCGTATTCCTGCGGCTAAGCTTCTCGCTGCTTGTGCTGTTGGAGCAATCACCTCTATGATTTTGGTTATTTTGCAGCTTGATTGGTTATCAGTAGGAGCTCTTTTTGCCTGCTATTTGTTTGAATCCATTATGTTTCCTACCATTTTTGCTCTTTCTATCCGCGATTTAGGCGACCATACGGAAAAGGCATCTTCCTTTCTTATTATGTCCATTGTAGGAGGGGCGATTGCTCCTGTGTGCATGGGGATTTTAGGTGAGAAGGAAATGGCTGTTGGATTTTTAATTCCCTTGATTTGCTTTGTTTTTGTAGCTTTTTACGCTTTTAGAGGGTACCGCTGTAAGTAATTGTGTTATTAAAAGAAAAAGGAACTAACATTCTGTAATCATGTATTGTTATTTTTATACGAAAGGTATAAGATAATAAAGGATTACGATTTTCATTTAACTAATACATAGTTATATGAGACAACAATTAGTTCGTTCTGTTTCTGCTTTGGTGCGTAAACTTATAACTATGAAGTATCTGAATCGATGGATCGTATTTTGTATTGATCTGTCACTTTCAGTCCTTTGTACAGTTATAGCTTATCTTCTTATTTCAGTCCTATTAGAGATTCGCCCTGTTACCGCTACTATTTATCTGATTGTTATATTATCCAGTGGAGTTAATGTGTTCGTTCAGCTAATTTTTAAGCTTTATAGAGGTATTATTCGGCATGCGTCCATACAGGAAGCAAGTCGTCTGCTATTGGCCATCTTCACTAAAGAACTGCTTTTGTTTCTTTCTTTATGGCAGATCAGTGAATTCTCTGCCCTATGGGTAGCTGTGGTTTGTTTGGATATGTTACTTTCATTTTTTATGTTGATAAGTGTCAGGGCATTGTTAGTCAGTCTTTATTATTCGCTTGTAGGCGGGAGTTTTTATGGTAACCATCGCATGTTTATTTATGGAACAGATAATCATAGTATATCTTTGGTTAACTGGGTTAGGAGTGGGGCATTTCAACCTTACGTAGCTGTAGGCTTATTAACTGTTGATATGGAGCAAGATGGAATGCGAATAGCTGGTATACCCGTTTTTGGAGTAAGTAATTCCGAATCGTTGAGGAAGATACTGATTCGGGAACATATGCAGACGGTAATGTTTCCGGATTATACTTCGGTGCAACAGGAACGTAACCGGTTCGTTGAAGTTTGTCTGGAGACAAAAATAGAACTTCTGGTTGCTCCTTCAGTAGAAGCTTTGAGTAATCCCGATCAGGCCAGGTCGCAAATACGTGAAATAAAAATTGAAGATTTGCTTGGAAGAGATCAGATCTATATCAATATGGAGGAAATATCTACGATGCTTAAACCGGAAGTAATTCTTGTTACAGGTGCAGCGGGATCTATCGGAAGTGAAATAACGCGCTTGCTTGCCTCCATAAATGTGAAACAACTTATTCTTTTCGATAATGCAGAGACACCCATGCATGACTTGAGACTTGAGATGGAGGATCGGTTCCCATTCCTTAATTTTGTCCCTATCATTGGCGATGTCCGGATGCAATCCCGCTTGGATTTTGTATTTAAGAAGTATGCCCCGACAGTGGTTTTTCATGCTGCTGCCTATAAACACGTACCTCTTATGGAGGCTTATCCCTGTGAAGCCATACGAACGAATGTTGATGGGACCAGAAAACTGGCAGATACGGCTGTTGCCTATGCCGTTAAACGTTTTATAATGATATCGACTGATAAGGCTGTTAATCCAACAAATGTAATGGGTGCATCGAAACGTATTGCGGAAATGTATGTGCAAAGCCTGAGCATTTCATTGGGGAAGGCATTAAATAAGACTCAATTTATTACCACGCGGTTTGGAAATGTTCTTGGATCTAATGGATCTGTTGTTGCTCGCTTTCGTGAACAAATTCGCCGGGGGGGACCAGTTACGGTGACTCATCCGGACATTTTCCGTTATTTCATGACAATTCCGGAAGCTTCCCGACTTGTACTCGAAGCGGTAACTCTTGGAAGGGGAGGCGAGATTTTTGTCTTTGATATGGGTGAACCCGTTAAAATTGCAGATATGGCACGGAGAATGATTCAGCTTGCAGGACTTGTTCCCGATGAACAAGTTAAAGTTGTATTCGCGGGTTTACGTCCGGGAGAAAAACTATACGAGGAATTGCTTACCGATAATGAATATACATTGCCTACACGGCATCCTAAAATACGGATTGCCCAAGTGAGACCCTGTGACTGGGCGGTAGTTAGAGGGGCGGTAGATGGACTCGTTTCAATGGCAGATTCTGAAGAATCTGAACAGGTTATTTTGTCAATGAAGAAGCTAGTACCCGAGTTTATCAGCAGTCATTCTCCCTATGAAATATATGATCCCAAAAACTAAATGAAACTTCAACCCTCGTTAATTGTAAGAAAAAACTACCTTTGTATTCTTAAACAAGAAAAGAAAAAATACACTATGGTTATAGCGGTTGATTTTGATGGAACAATTGTTACACATAAATATCCCAAGATAGGTGAGGAGATTCCTTTTGCAATTGAATCTTTAAAATTGATTCAGCAAGAAGGTCGTCATTTGCTAATTCTATGGACTGTACGTGAGGGCGATCTACTTGATGAAGCTGTGGCTTTTTGTAAAGAAAGAGGTTTGGTGTTTTATGCGGCGAATAAAAATAACCCAGAGGAGGATGCAACCAAGAGTCCGCGTAAACTAACAGCCGATTTATTTATCGACGACCGTAATTTTGGTGGTTTACCCGATTGGGGGCTTATTTACAATACGCTTAAAAATGGAGTTAATGGTTCTTGTTTCTCTACAGATGTTTTCCTGAAAGGAGCAATGGCTCAGGAAACATCTCAGAAAAAGCGTAAATTTTTTGGTTTAAATCGCTAGTAGATTTATTCTTGTTTCTTTAGCTGCTGATCCATCCAGCCGAACATTACTTGATAAGTTTGCTTTCTTGCTGGTTCTTTTGAAAGGATAAGATCGTGTTTTCCTCCAGGTATTATCTTGCATGTAACGTTGTTGCCAAGTTTTTTACCGTATTTTTGTATGTCATTCACATCCAGTACTATGTCTGAGGTGTGGTATAGTTCGTTCCATTCTTTCGTTTCTGGAATGGATTTGTCGGACGACATTACAAGTATAGGGCATCCTATTTTTAATCCCTTTTGTATAGTTACATGTCCATTGTGAATTGCATGTATCCATCCTGCTCTTTTAGGGTGTCCGAAAGTTTTTTTCCATTGTTCATTATATTCCCATTCTCCATTAAATCGTTTTAGTAAGCTATGAGCATATTGTGATATTCCGTTACCCTCTACTTTCAGATTAGGGAAATAACGTCCGATAAACGAAATAGCAGGAATTACAATTTTTTCCATAAACCAGCTCATGTTCATATCTAAAAAGGGACTGTTAAGTACGAGAGCATTTACAGGAAGATTATTCCCTTTGCTTTGCAGGTACAGCGGGGTGATTAGTCCACCGGTTGAATGAGCCATAAGCACAATGTCGCTATTACCTTCTGTTTTTATTATAGCAAGAGCTGTGTCTATATCTGCAAAATATTCAGAAAGGTTCCTTACATAAAATGCATCTTGTCCAGATAAAATCGAACGGCCGTATTTGCGTAGATCCAGCGCATAAAAGTTATAACCATGAGCTGCAGCGCTATCCCCCAAAGCGCGTTGGAAAAAATAATCATTGTAGCCGTGTACGTAAAGTATGGCTTGTTTCTGATTGGGTACAGGCGTTCGTTTTATCAGCGTGCATACAACAGAACCTGTATAGTCGTCGGCCATATGTATTGTTCTGAAACTGTAGCTGTTGCCCGGAAGTTCAATCTGATACTGCCCCTTAGCTGTAAACCAACCTGAAACTAAAAGTAAAAGGATAAGAAATTGTTTTATCTTTTTGTCTTTCATCTGATGTGTATGTTCATTTACTGCAAAGATAGCGTTTGTTCAGAAAGATAACTAACAGGAAGGAAATACTTTAATGAAAAAACATACTGAAAGGTTTGCACGAAAAATATATAATCCCTACCTTTGCACCGCTAAATTTTTATTAATTACAAAACAAAACAGCGTTTTATGAACAATTACGAAACCGTTTTCATTTTGACTCCCGTTTTGTCTGACGCACAGATGAAGGAAGCGGTAGAAAAATTCACAACTCTTCTCAAGGCAGAAGGTGCTGAAATCGTGAATGAAGAGAACTGGGGTTTGCGCAAGCTTGCTTATCCTATCGACAAGAAAACTACTGGATTTTACCAGTTAGTTGAATTCAAAGCAAATCCTGAAACAATCGCCAAACTGGAAATTCAATTCCGTCGTGACGAGCGTGTGATTCGCTTCCTGACTTTCCGTCAGGACAAGTATGCAGCAGAATACGCAGCTAAGAGAAGACATTTGAAATCAACTAAAGAAACAGTAAAGGAGAACTAATTATGGCAGCAGCACAATCAGAAATCAGATACTTAACACCTCCATCAGTAGACGTTAAGAAAAAGAAATATTGCCGTTTCAAAAAGAACGGTATTAAGTATATCGATTACAAAGATCCTGAATTCTTGAAGAAATTCTTGAACGAACAGGGTAAAATTCTTCCTCGTCGTATTACAGGTACTTCATTGAAGTTCCAACGTCGTATTGCGCAGGCAGTTAAGAGAGCTCGTCACCTGGCGTTGCTTCCCTTCGTAACCGATTTAATGAAATAATAAAAAAAGGAGGAAACAGAATATGCAAGTTATTTTGAAAGAAGACGTAGTAAATTTAGGCTACAAGGACGATATCGTAACAGTTAAAGACGGTTACGGACGTAACTTTCTAATCCCCCAAGGTAAAGCGGTGATCGCTTCAGAATCTGCTAAAAAAGTTTTGGCGGAAAATTTGAAACAACGCGCTCACAAGCTAGCTAAGATTAAGGCAGATGCTCAGGCTCTGGCTTCAAAATTGGAAGGTGTTTCATTGACAATTGGAGCTAAAACAAGTTCTACAGGTACTATTTTCGGTTCTGTATCTAACATTCAGGTTGCTGAAGCTTTAGCAAAAGCTGGATTAGAAGTAGATCGCAAAATTATCTACATCAAAGAATCTGTAAAAGAAGTTGGTAGCTACAAAGCTACGGTTAAACTTCACAAAGAAGTTTCTGTTGAAATTTCATTTGAAGTGGTTGCTGAATAATCAACTTTTATTCATAAAAAAAAGAGGTATTCCGAAAGGAATGCCTCTTTTTTTGTTTATAACAGCATTAAAGATTGTAGGTAAGAGTTAGCCAGGATACACAAGCGTCACGATTACGTATCTGAGTTTGCTGAAATGCTCCAGTCGATATAACGGTAGTTTCTTTCAGACTGTCGAACAAGTTTGTAATACTAAGTGTTGCTTTCAGCTTACGATCTGCTAAGTATTGAGCTATCCCTGCATTTACACTATAGCGACTTTTTATTTCTCCCTGAGCCGTAAGCTGATCTGAGATATAAAAGCCATCACCTTGCAATAGGGTAGTTGGGGATAGTTTTATCTGTATATTAGCTTTAGTAAGAAAACAGTTCATTTTCTTTTGTGCATCGTATCCAATCGAGCGCCCGTCAATTTCATCACGATATATATCCGCTGATGCTCCGGCATTAAACCAACGAAGTGGTTGCCAATTAACCGAAACTTCGAAACCGTATGTATTACTGTTCCCTAAATTCTGTTTTGTCCATATAATATCATTGTTTACTTGTGCCGC
>JAGPJL010000015.1:12724-24598 GCA_018054455.1 Parabacteroides sp. | reverse complement strand
AATTATTGTAATTGAAGCGAACGGTCATCTGACCCTCTTTTTCGAATAGATGTCTCCATGAACCTTCTATGGCATAAGCTTCTTGCTCCTGCTTGTTGTAACGATGGCGAATTATTTTATTTAGAATATCGCCTGCAGCATTTTTTTTGATATTATTGATTCCCCCGTATCGGTTATATCCCATATGTTGATATAAGGAATAAACAGATAAAAAATCTTGTTTAGTGATGGAATAACCAATGGAAAGATCAGTCACATGTACATTTGGTCGGGCTGTCGCATTGTTGTTCATTTCTGTTGAACCGGTCGCATTATTGGTAAGCTTGTTAAAGGATCGTTCGCGGTACTCACGTCTGTAGTTGTAGTTAGCTGCAATTTGCCATCTTCCAGGGTTAAGATTTAAATGTGCTCCGGCAGTATATCGCTCTTTTAATCCAGCACCAACAATAATTTGAAAAGGTATCGATTCTTTTATACCCGGGCTTGTTGAAAAAGATAGAATTCCACTTTCTCCATCTGGAATAAAAGATAAATCAGGTTGAGATAGGAGTGTTATTCTTTTAAAGAAAAAAGCAGGAAGCTGGATTAGTAAGTCACCACCCTGCTCTTCCATGAACCCATAGGGAATTCCACTAATAAGTTGAGTTGTTTTTGTGGATCCTCTGAAGTATGTTGTTCCTTCGATATCCGAGGTTACAGCAGGAAGTTGTCGGAGAACATCCGATGCACTACCCAAGCCACCTGTTATATTTTCTTGTACACTAAGTTGCTTTACAGATCCACTGTTAATTATGGGAAAACGTTGCCCTTGTATTTCAATATTCTGAAGAGTCAGAACTGTATCTGTTATAAACTGTGCTGAGAGGGTTTGTAGAGAAAGCAAATAAAAAAACAGGTAAATGAAAATTAGTTTCATATGTTTATCTTTTATTAATAAACAAAAAAAAAGTCTGTATGTTATAAACATACAGACTTTTTTTTAATACTCTTAGCTTCTAATTACTGAGCAGGAGCAGCTTCAACTGGAGCAGCTTCAACAGCAGCAGAATCAGCAACAGCAGGAGCTTCTTCTACAGCAGGAGCTACTTCTTCAACTGCTGGTTGTTCAGCTACAGCTTCTGTAGATTCAGCAGATTTGTTACCACATGAAGAGAAAGAAACAGCTGCAACGATAGCAGCGAAAGCAAATAACTTTTTCATTTTGTCTTTTAATTAAAACGGTCAATAATATCTTTGTTGTTGTAAAACGATGCAAATGTATATATTAATTGTCTATGTTGTACAACATGAAGAGTTTTTTTTTGATTATTTTTTTACTATTTCGCAATACATTGAATATTAGGTACTTTACTAATGTTAAAAATTGCGATATAAATATCTTTTAATACTTTTCTTCGGTGTTTTTTCGAATTCTGTAGGATAAAGTTGGATGGAGGCAACTTTTTCGTAAGGAGCTACCAATTTATTAATCTCTTCCAGATTTTGTTGCATAATAATTGGAAGATCTGTATGAGAAATCCCAGTACCATCTACAGTATCATAATCAGGATAAACCAGAGCAACTAATTTTCCTTCCTTTTCAATAACCAAGCTCTCCATAATAAAAGGAAGGTTATTGAGTTTTGCTTCTATTTCTTCCGGAAAGATATTCTGACCGCTGGCTCCTAAAATCATAGTTTTGCTACGACCTCTGATGTAAATTCGTTTGTCGGCATCGATAGTGCCTAAATCGCCTGTTCTTAGCCAACCGTCTTCAGTAAAAACTGATTTAGTTGCGTCTTCGTTTTTATAATATCCTTTCATTACATTTTCTCCATGAATCTGAATTTCTCCTACCTTATTATAAGGGTCATCGGAATCTATTCTAACATCCATTATTCCTTTCAGGACCCGGCCGCACGAGCCGGGGATAAATGAATCGCAAGAATCGTAGCTGATTAGGGGAGCACATTCGGTCATTCCGTATCCAATTGTAAATGGAAACTTAATTTTATAGAGAAAATCTGTTACTTCTTGGTTCATCGCTGCTCCACCAACTATAATTTCTTTAAAGCGACCTCCCATCGCATCTATTAGTTTTTTTCGAATTTGAGCGTATATACGATTGTCTAACAAAGGGATGTTTAATGCTAGTCTAACAGTTCGCTTATTGAGTTGCGGAAGAATCATTTTTTTATAGATTTTTTCCAGGATAAGAGGAACTGTAAGAATTAAATTAGGCTTTACCTCTTCGAATGCAGTAAGTAGTATTTTGGGTGTAGGAGCTTTACCCAATAAGAAAACGTGTGCTCCTACGGCCATTGGAGTAAGAAGATTAAAAGTACAGCTATATGCGTGTGCAAGAGGTAGAAAGCAAAGTTCATGGTCACCCCGGAACATTAAGCCAAGTGTTTTGGCATAAGTTACGTTTCCTGCAAGGTTATTTCCTGTAAGCATTACCCCTTTGCTGAAACCAGTGGTCCCAGAGGTGTAATTGAGAACAAGTACTTTGTCATTGCTTAGTTCTGCGTATTTTATGTTCTCCTTTGAAAATCCGGATGGATACTTGATCGCCATTTTTGCTTCTAATGACTTTAGCAGTTTCTGAATGCTTTCGCCATCACGTTGATGTAAACAACGAAAATCAGATAAAGAGAATACGCCACGTATATGCTCAATTTTCTCTTCCTCCAGGGAATCCCATATGCGGTCGCTTGTGAAAAGGAATACAGATTCAGAATGGTTGATAATATGATGGACGTCGTTTGGATTAAAGTCTTGTAATATAGGAACAATAACAGCTCCGTAGGTTACAGATGCCATGTAGGTGATACACCAGCGGGCATTGTCTTTACCAATTAATGCGATTTTGTCGCCCTTGCGTATCTGACATTCCTCAAACAAAATGTGAATGCGAGCTATCTCAGCTGCCACTTCTCCAAATGTAAATGAGGTACCTTTGCTATAATCGGTCAGCGCTGGAAGGTCCCAGTTTTCTTTAAAACTATCTTCGTAAATCTTTATAAAATTCTCTTTTATCATAGCACAAAATAGTGAAATTTGTGCAAAAATATGGACAAAAGCTCAGATATACAACTAAAAAAGTAAGGAACTTGCTTCTTTTGTGTAACTTTGCACCGAAATTAGATGATAAAATGATTGATAATTCAGTTTTTGAAAATAAACTTGCAGCTTACTATACCTTAGGGTGTAAGCTTAATTTTGCAGAAACCTCTACTATAGGTAAGACTCTTGCCTCTCAAGGAATTCGTAAAGTCCGGAATGGAGAAAAAGCAGATATTTGTGTGATTAATACCTGTTCGGTGACTGAATTGGCAGATAAGAAATGCCGTCAGGCCATTCGACGTATCAGTAAGCAGCATCCTGGTGCCTTTATGGTTGTTACAGGGTGTTATGCTCAACTTAAACCTGAAGAAGTTGCCTCCATCGAAGGGGTTGATCTTGTTTTGGGTGCTGAACAGAAACTCGATATTCTATCTTATCTGGAAAATTTAAATAAAAAGAATGAGGGTGGCGCTATAGTTGCTTCCGAAACAAAAGACATTCGTACTTTTTCTCATTCTTGTTCTTCAGACGACCGCACCCGACATTTTCTGAAGGTTCAGGACGGATGCGATTATTTCTGCTCATATTGTACCATTCCTTTTGCCCGGGGCAGAAGCCGTAACGGAACCATCGAATCTTTAGTTGAACAAGCTCGGGAGGTTGCCTTGAAAGGAGGAAAAGAAATTGTACTCACAGGCGTAAATATTGGCGATTTTGGAAAAACAACCGGCGAAGATTTTATGGAATTAATTCGAGCGCTTGACGAAGTTGATGGCATTGTCCGTTATCGAATATCTTCCATAGAACCTAATCTTATTACAGATGAAGCTATTGATTTTGTTGCCAATTCGAAACGATTTGCACCTCATTTTCATATTCCCTTGCAAAGTGGCAGCGATGGAGTGCTTAAGTTAATGAAGCGCCGTTATGATACGGCTCTGTTCCGTCATAAAATAGAAAAAATAAAGGAGGTTCTGCCTCAAGCTTTCATTGGCGTTGATGTTATTGTAGGTACCAGGGGAGAGACAGACGAACTTTTTGAAGAAGCCCGTTCTTTTATTGATGGACTCGATATCTCACAGCTACATGTTTTTAGCTATTCAGAACGTCCGGGAACGCAAGCGTTGAAGATAGCTCATTCGGTTGATCCGAAAGTTAAACATATGCGTAGTCAGCAGTTATTAGATATCTCTGATAAAAAACTACATGAGTTTTATGCTTCTCATATTGGAACGGAACAACTAGTTTTGTTTGAACAAACCAAACATGATGGTCTTATGCATGGATTTACAGCCAACTACATAAAAGTGGAAACTCCTTACCAAACAGAGCTTATCAATGAGACTAAAGCAGTCTTACTGGGAGATTATAATGAAGAAGGTACAGCTTTAACTGTTAAAATAATTGGAGAACGATGCTAAACAACTTTTTATATACCCTATTATATACATGGGTAAAGCTTCATGCTTTGTTACCAATGAGAGTTTTGTATGTATTAAGCGATATATTTTATTTCTTTGTTTACAAGCTGATAGGCTATCGCTTAAAGGTGGTTCGCCGGAATATGAAAAAATCGTTTCCAGAAAAGTCCGAATCCGAACTAAGAAAATTAGAACAGGAATTTTACCATCATTTCTGTGATTATATAGTGGAAACTTTGAAGTTGGCTCATGTATCGCTCGACGAATTGCAACGCAGAGCCTATCTAAGTAATCCTGAACTGGTGGATGAACTTATGGAAAAAGGACATACCTGCTTTATTCTCTTAATGGGACATTATGGGAACTGGGAGTGGTTTTGCGGATCTACTAATCGCTTTAAAAAGGCCCATATCTATCAGGTTTATCGTCCGTTAAAAAATCAGGCTTTCGATCGCCTGTTTATTCGCTTGCGAAATAAATTTGGGGCAAGGGGCATAAAAAAGAACGATACAATACGCGATATTATTAAACTCAAACAAGAAAAAACACCAAGTGTGGTTGTCTTTCTTGCCGACCAAACGCCAAGTAAAGCCAATTTACATTACTGGACTTCTTTTCTGAATCAAGAAAGTTCCATTCTTACCGGACCCGAACGTATTGCCCGTAAGTTAAATCTTCCCGTCCTATATATGGATACGAAGAAATTACGCAGAGGATATTATCAGGTAGATATGAAATTGTTGACAGAAACGCCTGGTGAGACTCCGGAATTTTGGATTACAGAGCAATACGCCCGTATAATGGAGAAATCTATTTTAAATAATCCTGCTTATTGGTTGTGGACTCATAAACGGTGGAAACATAAAAGACAGGATGCCTTATGAGAAAAGTATCCGTTATAATTCTTAACTGGAATGGGGAAACATTATTGAAGCAGTTTTTACCCTCTGTAGTAGAACACACGTCGGCTGAGCTTGCTGATGTGATTGTTGCCGATAATGGATCTACCGATCAATCTCTTTCTCTTTTGGAAAACGATTTTCCGACGGTCGAAATAATCAGACTGGAAAAGAATTATGGATTTGCTGATGGGTATAACCAGGCCATTGCTGCGGTGAAAACGCCTTATGTAGTTTTGCTAAACAGTGATGTGGAAGTTACTCCCGGATGGTTGGAACCTCTTCTTGAGGAGCTGGAAGAAAATCCAGATGTTGCAGCCGTTCAGCCCAAAATACTATCATGGAATTGTAAATCATCTTTCGAATATGCAGGAGCCTGTGGCGGCTTTTTGGATAGCTACGGTTATCCTTTCTGCAGGGGACGTTTGTTACATGTTGTCGAAACTGATAATGGACAATATGATGATCCAATAGATGTTTTATGGACTTCAGGTGCTTGTATGCTCATTCGGCGCGATGTTTATGTATGTGTAGGTGGATTGGATGCAACTTTTTTTGCTCATCAGGAGGAAATCGATTTGTGCTGGCTTATGCGCTGTCGGGGATTTAGATTGCGTTGCATTCCAAGGTCGGTCGTTTACCATGTTGGCGGAGGTACGCTTGAGGCCGAAAGTCCCAGAAAAACTTATCTGAATTTCAGAAATAATATGTTGATGCTTTATAAGAATTTGCCTGAATGCGACCTTCGGAGGGTGATGACTATCAGAAAAATTCTAGATTACATAGCTGCCTTTAAATTTTTATTGACTGGACATCCGGCAAATGCAAAAGCCGTATTTGATGCTCGTCAGGAATTTTTTAGGATGCAATATAGGTATGAAAGCGTGAGAAAAGCAAATCTTGAGCAGAGAGTTCTTAATCATATCCCCCAAATAATGAGGCGTAGTTTGCTTATCCGTTTCTATTTGTGCGGTATACGTTGTTTCTCAGGATTAAAATTTCTTGCTAATTAATATAAAATTGTTTTTTTGTCCAGACATAGATTATGCTATTATATAATTGTTTCAGGCAATAAGTTGAATCAATCATAGCGAAAAATGAAAACGATCATAACGAGAACCATTTTAGTTTCTCGTTATGATCGTTTGATATTTATATTGAATATTAATTATTAAACAAAAGCCATCTTCTCTACATACTGCATGTTGATTGTTTGCAATCCATGATCAGTTGAAGATTATATTCTGCAAGATGTAAACTCCTGCACCAGCCAGATAGCCAACAATTGCCATTGGAGTAATAACCCGCAGATACCAAATGAAGTTTATTCTTTCGAGTCCCATAACGATTACTCCTGCTGCAGAACCAATTATAAGCATACTGCCTCCTACACCGGCACAATAAGCTAAAAACTGCCAGAATACTCCGTCTTGCGCAAAGTGACTAATGTACTCGGGATTCGTTGACGCTGCAATCATTGCTTCTCCGGCTACAGGATACATTCCAATTGCTCCGGCAACAAGTGGTACGTTGTCTACAATTGCAGATAACACTCCGATAATTAAGTTTACAGCATATACGTTACCCACATATGTATCTAAGCTCTGTGATACAGTAGCTAAAATACCTGCGTGACGAAGAGCATCTACAGCGAGCAAAATACCTAGAAAGAAAAGAAGAGTCGTACCGTCAATGCGTTGTACAATTTTGGCAACCCGTAACTTTAAGTCTTCACTTATACGTTCTTTTTTGCTATACATCATTTCTGTAAAGAACCACAGAATTCCTAATCCAAATAAAATGCCAAGAAACGGAGGCAGATGAGTTATCGTTTTAAATATTGGAACAAACAACAGACAGACAACTCCCAAAATAAGAATAGACAGTCGTTCTTTTGTTTTAAGTTCCTTGATAATCTCGTTTTCTTCAGATGTGTCGGCCGCATGGGGTTGCGATAAGTTGCCATGTAGAAATGTTTGGGCGATAAGCACAGGAATAAATGCAGAAACCAAGCTTGGAAGAAATAAGTGGGGAACTGTCGACGCCGTGGATATATTACCTCTTACCCAAAGCATTATGGTGGTTACATCGCCAATAGGAGACCAGGCTCCTCCACTATTTGCTGCAATTACGATAATACTCCCAAATACCCACCGTTCCTTATAATTGCCTATTAGTTTCCGGATTACCATAATCATTACGATAGAGGTTGTAAGATTATCCAAAACTGCAGACATGAAAAAAGTGATTGTCGCTATTATCCAGAGAAGTTTTCGTTTGTTTCTTGTGGTAATTCTATTGGTAACAAATAAAAATCCACCGTGAGCATCTACAAGCTCTACAGTAATCATTGCTCCAATTAAGAAAATAAGTGTTTCGCAAATCTCGCCGATGCTTTCCAGTACCTGATGTTCCACAACAAAATGAGTACATTGTTCAATAAAAGGGAGTGATGATAATTCCGGACGGGATGCAAGGAAAAATTTAAACGCCTCTGAAGATACTAATGGGATACATCCGGGAGCTGCATAGGTGTAAATTACCCACAGGATGGTTCCAGTAAGCAAAGCGGTACCTGCTTTGTTCATTTTTAGAGGGTGTTCCAGCGCAATTGCTGTATAACCCGCCAAAAATATAAGAATCATTGCTGTTATCATATTGTTGTAGTTTATTTGTGCCTGCTCTAAAGCGCCGCAAATTTAGCAAATAATATCTGTTTTAAGTATTTGTTAGCTTAAAAGATATTTAATGTAGCAGTCTCTTTTTTTACCTTCGCAATATTTATATTACCTTTGCAACCTAAAATAAAGTTTAGTTATAGATGATTAGCTACCTACAGATTGACGGATTAACCAAGAGCTTCGGCGAACTTGTGCTTTTTGAATCGATAACATTTGGTATTGCCCAGGGTCAAAAAATAGGACTTATCGCTAAAAATGGTACGGGAAAAACAACGCTCTTAAATATCATAGCAGGCAAAGAAGATTATGAGGCCGGCGCAGTGGTTTTCCGTAACGACCTGCGGGTAGGTTATCTGGAACAATCGCCCCAATATCCAGCCGGATTAACTGTGATTCAGGCTTGTTTTTATTCCCCCAATGAAACTGTGAAACTTATTGCCGAGTATGAAGCGGCTATGGCTAGCAACGACCATTCCAATCTCGATGATATCTTGCTTCGGATGGATAATAGTAAAGCCTGGGATTACGAACAAAGAGCGAAACAAATATTATCGCAGCTAAAGATTACCAACTTTGATCAAAAAGTGGAAGAACTTTCGGGAGGTCAGCTTAAGCGAGTGGCTCTTGCCAACGTTCTGATTACTGATCCGGAGTTGATCATTCTTGATGAGCCTACCAACCACCTTGATCTGGAAATGACAGAGTGGCTTGAAGGGTATCTTAGCCGTTCTACTATCAGCCTTTTGATGGTAACGCATGATCGTTATTTTTTGGACAGAGTCTGTTCGGAGATAATAGAAATAGACCGTCAGAAGCTTTTCCAATACAAGGGAAATTATAGTTACTACCTGGAAAAGCGTCAGGAACGTGTCGAGTCAACAAACTCCGAAATCGAGCGGGCTAATAATTTGCTTCGTAAAGAGCTGGACTGGATGCGCAGGCAACCACAAGCCAGAGGAACGAAAGCCAAATATAGGATTGATGCATTTTATGACCTCGAGGCTAAAGCAAAACAACAACGACTTGAAGGAAATGTTAGTTTGGAAGTGAAAGCATCCTATATTGGATCTAAGATTTTTGAAGCAGTAAAGGTGTCAAAGAGTTTTGGCGATTTAAAGATTGTTGAGAATTTTGATTATGTGTTTGCCCGTTACGAGAAAATGGGTATCGTTGGGAACAATGGCACAGGGAAATCTACATTTATAAAAATGTTGATGGGTGAAGTCGAACCTGATAGTGGCGTCTTTGATGTAGGCGAAACAATTAAGTTTGGTTACTATAGCCAGGATGGCCTTCAATTTGATGAACAAATGAAAGTGATTGATGTTGTACAGGATTTGGCAGAGTTTGTACAGCTGGGAGATGGTAAAACGATGAATGTGTCACAGTTTTTGACTTATTTTATGTTTTCTGTCGATAAACAACATAATTTTGTTTACAAATTGAGCGGTGGAGAAAAAAGAAGATTGTATCTTTGCACCGTTTTAATGAGAAACCCTAATTTCCTGGTGCTCGACGAGCCCACGAATGATTTGGATATCGTAACCTTAAATGTACTGGAGGAATACCTTCGGAGTTTTAAAGGTTGCGTTATTGTTGTTTCTCACGACCGCTACTTTATGGATAAAGTAGTAGATCATTTGCTTGTTTTCAGAGGAAATGCAGAAATTAAGGATTTCCCTGGCAATTATACTCAGTATCGCGAATGGAAAGAAATCCAGGACCAAACTGCTAAAGCTGAAGAGTCGGCCCGGCAGATAAAATTGGCTCCTTCCGCTGATAAAATAATGCGGAATAGCGCTCCTGAACAAAAAAAGAAATTAAGTTTTAAAGAAAAGAAGGAATTTGAAGCCCTGGAAGCGGAAATTCCTTCGTTGGAGACCGAAAAGTCTGAGCTGGAAACAGCAATGAGTAGTGGTTCTCTTAATAATGATGACCTGCTGGCCAAATCGCAACGTGTAGCCGAGTTGCTGGACGAGATTGATGAAAAGACGATGCGTTGGTTAGAATTAAGCGAGTGGGCCTGACAATAGGTTAGCGAAATGGATGAACGGAAACCGGTACTTTGGAACCGGAGTTATGTGTTTGCCTGTATGGCGCACTTTTTGATGAGTTTGCCGATGAATATGTTGATGCCAATTATCCCGGTATACCTCGTTGAGGAATTGGGAATTTCTACCTCTTGGGTAGGAGTGGTGCTGTCAAGTTATACAATCGGATTGTTGTGTGTCCGTCCCTTTTCAGGCTATGTGGTAGATTCGGTTAAACGTAAACCGCTTTATCTTGTAGCATTCACATTGTCGACAGCCCTGTTTGCCGGTTATTTAGTTGCTGCTACGGTGGTATCTATAATGCTGGTTCGTTTTCTACAGGGAGGATCTGTTGGGCTTTCATCTGTGGCTGGTAATACTATTGCCATTGATGTTATTCCATCTAAACGCCGGGGCGAGGGGATCGGATTTTACGGTCTTACGCTTAGTCTGGCTATGACATTGGCTCCACTTCTGGCGGTGCCGGTTTACGAAGCTTTCGGGTTTCATGCCCTGATTGTAATTTGTTTGCTGACAGCCATACTGGGAATGATAGCCGTTTATAACATTAAGCATATCCAAAAAGAGAAGGTTTCTCGTCCTCCTTTTTCATTGGATCGGTTTATCCTGCTTCAAGCAATTCCTGCAGGAATATCGCATATGCTTTGTTCCATCGGGTATGGAATGGTTGTTTCTTTTGCAGTGTTGTATGGTAAAGAGATTCAAGTGAGTAATCCGGGTTATTTCTTTATTTTTATGGCTACAGGTGTAGGCTCTGCCCGTATTTTTTCCGGGAGGATGATTGATAGGGGTAAGCTTCATTTATTGCTGACTAGTGCAATAGTCGGGATAATAATATCGCTTGTGGTTTTTGCAACAGTGCATAACGTATTTGTTTTTTTCGTAGCCGCGTTTTTTATTGGCATTGGTTATGGGGTAAGTATTCCTGCTTTCCAGTCCCTTTTTGTAAACGTGGCACACCCTAACCGACGGGGAACTGCAACCTCTACTTATCTCACATCACTTGATTTGGGAATGGGTATAGGAATGCTTTCAACAGGCTTTATTGCTTCTTACAGTAGTTTGTCTACGGCTTACTTAGTAGGAGCTATATGTTGTCTGCTTTCCCTCTTTGTTTATCTCCTTTATGCTAAACCATCTTATGAAAATTACAGGATTGAGAATTAGTCGGGACAATTTACTCGTTTACCGACAGATTTTAACTCTTAATCGTAGCCACTATTTTAGGTATTAAACGGTTTCTTACATTTGTGTCATAGTATCAGACAGCGGTCTGAATTAAGGCACAAATTAAGAAGACCAGAGTAAGAACAATTTTAATTAGTAGGTATTATGAGACGTTTAGGTATGATTATGTCAGCTATGGTATTAGTAGCAACAATGAGTTTTGGTCAGAGTAGTAAGGTAAATTTGGTTTCAGATATTAATTTCGAAAAGCTAAGCAATTATTTGCAGCTGAAACCATCACAGATGAATGAAGTAGCGAGCATCAATGAATTTTTCAGCACACAGTTATCTGAAGCTGCAAGCTCAAGTGAAAGTCGTTACGATAAGAAAGTTCACCTGGCTGTTTATAGTAATTTGAAATTGATGAAGGAAACTCTTTCAGAAGATCAATATCGTAAGTATTTGACTTTAATTAATGTTACAAATAACAACAACCGTTTGTTTTCACCGGGTTATTCAGACACATACCTGGCTGAGGTTAACGATTAATTAAGCAAACAGATTTAGATGTAAGAGATTGCGTACGAAAGTATGTAGTCTCTTTTTTTTT
>JAGPJL010000015.1:0-12624 GCA_018054455.1 Parabacteroides sp. | reverse complement strand
AAAAATATCTTTTTATTGTACCCTCTTTTTATGTAACCTTTTTTTTGTTCAACCCGTCTAATATTCAGATAACATTCTTAATATAAGGCATTAACAAAACAAGAAAGAGTAAAAACAATTTTAATTTAAAGGTATTATGAGACGCTTAAGTTTAGTTCTGTCGGCTATCGTATTGGTAGCAATAATGAGTTTTGGTCAGAGTCAGAAAGTGGATTTAGTTTCTGATATTAATTTCGAGAGTTTAAGCCGCTATTTGCAGCTTAAATCTTCTCAAGTGGACGAGGTGGCTATCATTAATGATTATTTCAATATCCAACTTGAAGAAGCTTCGTACGCAAGTAAAAGCCGTTTCAATAAGAAAGTCCATCAAGCTGTATATGGCAACTTGAAATTGATGAAAAATGCGCTTACCAAAGATCAATATCGTAAGTACTTAGTTTTGATTAATGTGGCAAACAATAATAACCGTTTGTTTAGCAAAGTTAATGAAGAAACTTATTTTGCAGAATCAAAGTAACTAATAAAGAATTCTAATCAGGAAATAAGAGATTGCTTACGAAAGTATGTAGTCTCTTTTTTTTGTCTATCTTTGCGCGATTCTAAAACAGACACAAATAACATGAAATCTAAGTTCGCTTTACAAGCGTCAAACATCAAGCCATCTGATTATTTGCTTATAGTAATCGGTTCATTTTTACAAGCACTAAGTTATGTGCTTTTTCTTGCTCCATACAAAATAGTACCAGGCGGAGTATATGGCATCTCCATTGTATTACACTATTCAACAAAGGGATTGATCCCTCTTCTTCCTGAAGGATTACCAATCGGAGCAACAGCACTCTGCTTTAATATTCCTCTGATGTTTCTGGCTATGAAAAAAATAGGATTGGCATCGGGTCCTAAAACAGTACTGACGTTTGTTTTGATTTCTATTTTTACCGATTCTTTATCCTATATTTTGGGTGAAGGTACTTTGGTTGAGAACGATCCCTTTATTGCCTGCTTTTATGGAGGGATGATTCTTGGTATGGGAGTTACTTGTATTTTTAAAGCACAAAGTACAAGTGCCGGGACAGATGTTTTGGCCAGGGTGTTGGCTAACAATTCTAACCTGCGAGTAAGTGATATGATTATTGCAATAGATTCTGCGGTTGTATTAATAGGCCTTATAGCCTTTCAGGACTGGGCAGTTCCCTTGTATTCGTGGTTTACTATTTTTGTTTTCGGAAAGATTGTAGAGATGTTGCAAACAGAAAATCCCAGTAGGGCTGTTTTTATCGTATCCCGCAAAACAAATGAGATGAAAGATATACTTGTAAATAAGCTGGGCATGAAAGGTACATTTCTTCATGGTAAAGGCATGTATCAGGGAGAAGAAAAAGAGATTATCTTTACTATAGCCGAGCGAAAAGATCTGCCTCGACTCAAGAACGAGATAAAGGACGTTGATCCGGATGCTTTTGTATCAACAATGCACGCCAGCAAAGATTCTCCGCTGCCCGGCCGATAAGGCTGATAGTTCCTTTTATATTTGCATAATACTATAAATAGCCCTACTTTTGTGTGATTTTATAGTTGTAATATTATTTTTATTTACTAATTAACATAGGATAGGATGCCTAACATTTCACAACGAGGAATCGACATGCCGGCTTCTCCAATCAGAAAGCTCGTTCCGCTTGCCAATAAGGCTAAAGCTAAAGGTACTGTGGTGTATCACCTTAATATCGGTCAACCCGATTTACCTACACCCGAAGTCGCGATCGAGGCGGCGCGCCACCTGGATCGTACTGTGTTGGAGTATTCTCCCAGTGAAGGTATCCGCAGCTTTCGTGAAAAGCTTGTGAAATATTATCATAAGTTTAATATCGAGGTTGATGTGGATGATATTATAATTACAACCGGAGGTTCGGAAGCTGTGCTTTTTTCTTTTTTGGCTTGTCTGGATCCGGGAGATGAAATTATTGTTCCAGAGCCTGCATATGCCAACTACATGGCTTTTGCAATTTCGTGTGGTGCAGTAATTAAAACCGTGCCTTCTACAATTGAAGAAGGTTTTGCCTTGCCTTCCATGGAAAAGTTTGAGGAGCTGATTAGCCCCCGAACCAAAGCTATTCTGATTTGCAACCCCAATAATCCTACTGGCTATCTTTATACACAAAAAGAGATGGATCAGATTCGTGATTTGGTAAAGAAATATGACTTGTTCCTTTTCTCAGATGAGGTTTACCGTGAGTTCTGTTATACAGGTGCTCCTTATATTTCGGCTTTTCACCTGAAAGGAATCGAGAATAATGTAGTGTTGGTCGACTCCGTTTCCAAACGTTACAGTGAGTGCGGATTGCGTATTGGGGCATTAATAACCAAGAACGAACAGGTAAGATCTAATGTGATGAAATGGTGTCAGGCCCGTCTGAGTCCTCCTTTGATTGGTCAGATCGTTGCAGAAGCATCTCTTGATACCCCCGACTCATATATGTTGGAAGTGTACAACGAATATGTTGAACGACGTAAATTTTTAATTGACGGACTGAATCGTATTCCAGGTTGCTATTCACCCATTCCTATGGGGGCCTTTTATACCGTTGCTAAACTTCCGGTAGATGATGCTGATAAGTTTTGTGCCTGGTGTTTGGAAGAATTTTCGTACGAAGGTCAAACTATTTTTATGGCTCCTGCATCCGGATTCTATACAACGCCTGGATTAGGTAAAAATGAAGTTCGAATCGCGTATGTTCTCAAGAAGGAAGACTTAGCCAAGTCGCTGATTGTATTGGCAAAAGCTTTGGAAGCCTATCCGGGGCGGGTAATGTAAGCGCATGAATCTGGAATTATTTATAGCAAAGAAAATTCATTTCAGCAAGGAGGGCGACAAGCAAGTCACCCCCCCTGCTGTTCGTATAGCTATGATAGGCATTGCTTTGGGGCTTGCTGTAATGATTCTTTCAGTAGCTATTGTTATCGGTTTTAAAAAAGAAGTGCGCAACAAAGTTATTGGTTTCGGAAGTCATATTCAGATAACCAATCTTGATAGCAATATCTCTTACGAAACAAGTCCAATTGCAGTAAATGACACGCTGCTTGCTGATTTATCCAAAACGGCTGGCATTAGTCATGTTGAAAGATTTGCCACAAAACCAGGACTGCTTAAGACTGATTCGGCCTTTCAGGGAATTGTCCTTAAAGGAATAGGAGAGGAGTACGACTGGACATTCTTCCGAAAGAATCTTCGCGCAGGTAAAGTTTTTACGGTTACCCCCGATAAGCGCGGAACCGATGTTATTATCTCTAAATATCTGGCCGATCGTCTTCATTTAAAGGTGGGCGATGGATTTCTTACCTATTTTGTTCAGGAAAATGTACGTGCCCGCAAATTCACTATCTCAGGAATCTATGAAACCGGATTTTTGGATTATGATAAGTTGTTTGTACTCACAGATATCAAACAGGTGCAACGTCTCAGTAACTGGGAGGATGATCAGGTAAGCGGGCTTGAACTACAAGTTAATGATTATGCCAATCTTGATTCCATAAGTGAGCAACTTTATTTTACCTATTCCGAAAAACTAGACAGAAACGGCAATACCTATTATGTCAGGTCTATAAAGGATTTGAATCCTATGATATTTAACTGGCTTGATGTTCTCGATATTAATGTGGTTATTATTCTTGTTCTTATGATGGCAGTAGCTGGCTTTACTATGATTTCGGGCTTGCTTATTATTATTTTGGAACGAACAAATATGATTGGGATATTAAAGGCTCTCGGACACGATAATCAGGGAATCCGTAAAATATTCCTGTACATTTCTTTTTTCCTAATCGGGAAAGGGATGGTTTGGGGTAATGTAATTGGAATTGGTCTTTGTTTGATTCAGGCAAAGTTCCAGCCTATTTCACTCGATCCATCGATCTATTACTTAGATGCAGTACCAGTTGACCTGAATATTCTTACATGGGTTCTTATTAACATTGGAACATTGGCCGCAGCAATGCTAATGATGCTTGGTCCGTCTTACCTTATTACAAAAATAGATCCGGCTAAAAGTATCCGTTTCGAATAGATTATCGTTGCATCCGAAACGTATAGTCGTTTTTACCTCTGAATATTCTATAGAATCGTACGTACAAACTACAAATAGGTTGTATTATTTCCAATATAGGGATCCAAAGAGTAACAGGTTTCTGACTTAGCATAGCCGACGACCTGTGCAATACGGATAGTTGGACGCCAAGGCGTGTAAGCCACGTAATTACTGCAACAGCTGTTACGAGTGGATTCCCAATGCAACTCCAACAAATGCCAATGATTGCAGTACCTAAAAACAAGATTCGGCTTACTGATTCTATTCGGTAGAATGTAAGAGAAAAACCATGATAGAACTTTTGGGTGGCCGCACGCGAAACCTTCATTTCTTTCCAAACCTTAAACTGATCGATAGCTATCATCCGCGTAATGCTATCCGGACTAAATACGACGCGGGTATTTTGAGGGGTGGCAGCTTCATTAACAAACAAATCATCATCTCCGGCATGCAGATTCAATGATTTATAATAACCTTTGTGATCGAAAAACAACTGTCTGCGGTAGGCAAGGTTACGTCCATATCCCATAAATGGATGCCGTATCAATGCCGATGCAATATACTGAATACCTATCATAAGATTGTCGTATGCAGCTAGTTTATGGAAAAAACCGCGTTTGCTTTCATAAGCACAAAAGCCTATAACCAAATCGACGCCTTCCGTGAACTTTCCAGCCATGCTTGCAATCCAATTCTCACTTTGAGGAAAGCAATTTGCTTCGGTAAAAAGTAGAATATCATGTTTGGCAGCTTTGATACCCACAGTCAACGCCAGTTTTTTACGACTAAGGTATTTTACATTTTCAGGAATATAGGTGTGATAAAGATGTTTGTTGTCGTTTTCAAGGATTTTCAGTACTTCGTCACTTTCATCTGTTGAGCCATCATTAATAACAATTACTTCATAATCGGGATAATTCTGTGAAAGCAACGAAGGAAGATTTCGTTTCAAATTTTCAGATTCATTTTTTGCATACACAATTACAGACACAGGCGGAAGATTTTTTTTCTGCTGATCATCGACAAGTAATCTTAATCGTTTGGCTGTTCGCAGCGGTTTGGCGTAAATCCCTGCATAATAGCCAATCTGAACTAAAAATAAAAGGACTAGAATACCTATAAGTCCAATCTCTAAATCACTAAAAAATAACAGTTGTTCCATTGTTTTATCTCCTCTTCGGGACTACAAACGTACATAAAGTTTTTCACTTGATAAATAATAAAGTCGTACTCCTTTTACGTGGAATACGACTTTACTTATATAAATCTTATGTATCCGTATATTTATAACGTATCCGAAAAATATGCCTTGGGTAACTGGCGGCAGTTGTACTGCGAAGCCATAATTTCACCATAAGCTCCGGCCGAACGTAATGCAATAAGATCTCCCCGGTGTACCTTGTTTAAGTCAACGGCTTTTCCAAAGCTGTCGGACGATTCACAAATAGGACCTACTACATCGTACGGCTCAACGGCCTCTTCGCTGGTAAGGTTTTCAATACGATGATATGCCTGGTACAATGCTGGACGAATCAATTCCGTAAATCCGGCATCTACTATGGCGAAGTTTTTGCTTGCACCTTCCTTTACGTAGAGTACTTTGGTTATAAGCGTACCACACTGTCCAACGATGGAACGACCCGGTTCAAAGTGAACTTGTTGTCCCGGTTGTAGCTTAATATGTTTGTGAAATATAGAGAAGTACTCTTCGAAATCAGGAATTGATAAATGGTTAGGATGATAGTAGTCGATTCCAAGGCCACCACCAAAATTTAGATTGTCGACATGGATCTTGCGGTAAGACATATTCTCCTGAATTTCGGCTACTCTGATACAAAGGTCCTGGAAAGAGGATAAATCTGTAATCTGAGAGCCAATATGAAAATGTAATCCGATCAGTTTAACGTTTTGAAACTTTTCAAATAAATCCAAAACACCGTCGAGCTGACTTAAATTTATTCCGAATTTATTTTCTTTCATACCCGTTGTAATATACGCATGGGTATGGGCATCCACTTCCGGATTAACACGAAGCGCCACTGATGCTACTTTGTTTTTGGCTGCAGCCAGTTCGTTAATAACCTCAAGTTCTGCTGCCGATTCCACATTGAAGCAGAAAATGTCGTTGTCAAGACCAAGATTGATTTCCCAGTCGGCTTTACCAACACCGGCATACACAATCTTTTTTGCCGGGAAACCAGCCGCAAGACTTGCCTTAATTTCACCACCGCTCACACAGTCGGCACCCAAACCATTTTCACGGATAATGGACAGAATCTTAGGATTCGCATTTGCCTTTACTGCATAGTGAACATGAAAGCCATACTTGTCTGCTTCTTTGCGTACAAGAGCAAGTGTTTCTCTCAAAAGATCGGTATTATAGAAATAAAAGGGAGTTTCTAACTCCCTTAATTTATTGATTGGAAAACTCCCTTTCATAAATGACTTTTTACTTGTTATTGAAAAGATGATCACTCAATGCCTGCAATGATCGCTTTTTATCTTCTGCTTTTACAAGTAGAGAAACATTATAGTTGCTTCCACCGTAAGAGATCATGCGAACAGGAATATCTTTAAGCGAGCTGATAATGTTTGCTTCAAAGCCAACATTATTCCACTTCATATCACCAACTACACAAACAATCACCATATCGGTATCAACTGTTACTGTACCGTATTTTTTCAGATCATCCACAATTTCTTCCAGATGCTTCCGGTTGTCAATGGTAACCGATACGCCTACTTCAGAGGTTGTGACCATGTCGATGGGTGTCTGGTAGCTCTCGAAAATTTCGAATACCTTACGAAGGAATCCGTGAGCAAGCAGCATTCTGCCGCTCTTTATCTTAATTGCTATTATGTTATCTTTGGCAGCAACTGCTTTAATCTTTCCCTTTTCTGTCTTATTAGAGATCAATGTGCCTGGAGCTTCAGGTTGCATTGTATTCAACAAACGAACCGGAATATTATTCAGTTTAGCTGGTAAAATACAAGTAGGATGAAGAATCTTGGCGCCAAAGTAAGCCAGTTCTGCAGCTTCTTCAAAATGCAGATTACGAACCGGCGAAGTTTTGTCAACCACACGCGGATCGTTATTATGCATGCCGTCAATATCTGTCCATATCTGGATTTCTTCCGAATTGATTGCAGCCCCTACCAGCGAAGCGCTGTAATCGCTTCCACCACGTTGCAGGTTGTCTACTTCGCCATATGCATTACGACAAATGTATCCTTGGGTAATAAATAATTCTGCATCAGGGTGCTGCTCCAGCAATTTATTTAGTTTTTCTTTAATATACAAGGGATCTGGTTCTGCATTTTTATCTGTGCGCATGTAATCCAGAGCAGGAAGCAATACAGATTTCACGCCGGTCTCATTCAGGTACAAGTTAACCATGCCTGTTGAAATAAGTTCGCCCTGTGCCAGAACAACTTTTTCTTCAAACAATGTAAACAAATCCTTTGTGAACGAACGGATATAGTCAAAATGAGATTTAACAAGTTCAGTTGCCTTCTGTTTATATTCTTCAGTTGTATAAAGTTCATCAATATGCTCAAAGTATTTAAGAGCAAGTTTATTGATGATTTCGTTGGCTCCATCCGGATTCTTTTTATAAAGATAATCCGATATTTCAACTAGCGAGTTGGTTGTACCAGACATGGCAGATAATACCACAATCTTACGGTCTCCGTCGCAAATAAGTTTTGCCACTTCTTTCATTCTCTGTGCAGATCCCACAGAAGTACCGCCAAACTTTAAAACTTTCATTTTTTTCTTCTATATTAAATTATTTCTCAATGCCTTAAACCGTGTGCAAAGGTATATATTTTGTGCAACTTTACAAGGTCTGGATTACAAATTATTCCCCCTCTTTCTCGTTGTTCAAATCGCTTAAAAAGCCATTTTCACACTTCACTATGCGGGCCGGATAATTACGTACCAACGTATAGTTGTGAGTAGTCATTACAACGGTAGTTCCCTTTTTACAAATATCATGCAGCAGCTGTAAAATCTGTCCGCTTGTTTCCGGGTCCAGATTACCTGTTGGCTCATCAGCCAGAATCAGTTTTGGATCATTCAGAAGTGCCCGGGCAATAACGATACGTTGCTGTTCGCCTCCAGAAAGTTCGTGGGGTAGCTTATACCCTTTATTTTGCATACCAACTTGCAGTAAAACGCTTTCTATACGTTCGGCAATCAGATCCTTGCTTTTCCAACCCGTAGCCTTAAGTACAAACTCCAGATTTTTAATTACCGAACGATCTGTAAGCAACTGGAAATCCTGAAAGACTATACCCAGTTTTCTGCGTAAAAAAGGAATCTCTTTGCGTTTAATTTTGCACAGATTATACTCCATCAGGAATGCTTCGCCATTGGCAACCGGAATTTCGCAGTACAAAGACTTTAATAAACTACTTTTACCGGAACCAACTTTGCCGATTACATATACAAACTCTCCATTTTTCAAATGGAATGAAGCATTGTGCAGAATAACATTCTCTTCCCGGCAAATATCAACGTTCTCAAGTCTCAACAGGGTTGTATCTTCCATTTTATCCTAATTATCCTTTATGTCTTTTTTTCAATTCCCTTGCCAGATCTTCTAAACGAAGACCTTTGCTTGTAAGTAATACAATCAGGTGATAAACCAAATCAGATGCTTCATAAATAAAGCCATCTTCGGTTCCGTTGGTAGCTTCGATAACAGTTTCAACTGCTTCCTCGCCCACTTTCTGAGCCATGCGGTTTATTCCCTTGTTAAACAGAGAAGTGGTATAAGAACCTTCCGGCATCTCCTGTCTGCGTTGTTCAATAAAATCTTGCAGAAATTTAAGGAACATAATATCTTCATTGTTCTTCTCTCCAAAACAGGTGTCTTTTCCTGTATGGCAAACCGGACCTGCCGGAATGGCTTTAATAAGCAAAGTATCGTTGTCGCAATCAATCAAAACCGAAACAACCTTCAGAAAATGTCCGCTGGTTTCTCCTTTTGTCCACAATGTATTTCTTGTGCGGCTAAAGAAAGTGACCATTCCTGTTTCTTTTGTTTTGGTGTAAGCCTCTTCATTCATGAATCCCAGCATCAAAACCTTGGACGTTGCGCTATCCTGTATAATGGCAGGAATCAGTCCACCCATTTTTTCGAAGTCAATTTTCATCTTATATCGTTTAATTATATTCGTACGTTAATACCCTCATCACGGAGATATTTCTTTAAATCGCCAATGCCAATCTCGCCGAAGTGGAACACGCTTGCAGCAAGGGCTGCATCTGCTTTCCCCAAAACAAACGCATCACGGAAGTGTTCCATTTTACCGGCACCTCCAGAAGCAATTATGGGAATATGTAAACTATTGGCCAAGGTTGCGAGGGCCTCATTGGCATAACCGGTTTTTACACCGTCGTGCGTCATGCTGGTAAATAATATTTCGCCAGCCCCTCTGTCTTCGGCCTCTTTAGCCCATTCAACCAATTGTCTGTCTGTCGGGATTCTACCTCCATTCAGATAACATAGCCAGCCATTTTTCTCCATGTTGGCATCGATGGCTACAACACAAACCTGACTACCAAAGTTGGAAGCAATTTCGTTGATTAATGATGGATTACGCAATGCGGCAGAGTTTATCGAAACTTTATCGGCTCCCGCACTAAGCAACCTGTCTACATCTTTCAATTCATTTATACCACCCCCAACAGTGAATGGAATACTAATACGGGCAGCCACCTTCTTTACTAATTCAGTAAATGTTTTTCGCCCTTCATGAGAAGCCGTAATATCCAGGTAAACCAACTCATCGGCTCCCTGGTCGCTATATTGTGCCCCCAATTCCACCGGATCGCCGGCATCCCTGAAGTTTACAAAATTAATTCCTTTAACCGTGGTCCCATCCTTTATATCCAGACAGGGAACTATACGTTTAGCAAGCATCTTAATCCTTTCTTACAGAATAAATAATTATAGAAACCGAAGGAAATCCTTCAACTGAATTTTTCCTTCGTAAATCGCTTTCCCAAAAATAACAGAAGGGATACCCGCTAGTTCAAGTTGCTCAATATCTTCAATCGAACTAACCCCGCCGCTGGCAATTATATGCAAAGAAGGCAAAGCTTCACGAATCTCTTTATACAATTCCAGGGAAGGACCCTGCAACATTCCATCTTTACTAATGTCTGTGCAGATAACCTTGGTAATTCCTTTTTTGTAATAATCTTCGATAAACGGAATCAAGTCCTTGTCGGTAGTTTCTTCCCAGCCACTTACTGCTATCTGTTTATCTTTTGCATCCGCTCCCAGAATTATTTTTTCGTTACCGAACTTATTAATCCATGAAATAAACGTTTCCGGATCCTTTACAGCGATACTTCCACCGGTAATCATCTGTGCTCCGCTTTCGAAAGCAATCTCCAGATCTTGTTCATGTTTAAGTCCTCCGCCAAAATCAATCCGCAAAGCTGTTCGCGTTGCAATCTTTTCCAGCATACGGTAATTGATAATTCTCCCGGCACGTGCCCCATCCAGGTCAACTACATGTAAGCGTGTGATGCCATGCGCCTCAAACGACTTGGCAACCTCTACCGGATCTTCGTTATAAATCTTTTTGCTGTTGTAGTCGCCTTGAGTAAGTCGTACACACTTGCCGTCAATAATATCGATTGCCGGAATAAGCTCAATCATATCTGTTATAAATTTAGAAAATTCTGCAAAATCATTTCGCCTACCGAACCACTCTTTTCCGGGTGAAATTGCGTAGCGTAAAAATTGTCTTTATGCATTGCTGCGCTGAACGGAAGAATATATTCGGTAGTAGCTATTGTATGTTCGTTAACCGGAACATAGTAACTGTGTACAAAGTAAACAAATTTATCGGCTAGTTGATCAGAAAACAGTCCGCTTTTTAAATCAGAAAGTGTATTCCAACCCATATGAGGTACTTTATCTTCATGTCTTTGTGGAATAAATCTTTTCACTGAGGTGTCAAAAATACCCAGACAGTCTGTATTCCCCTCTTCCGATGATGCGCACATTAACTGCATACCCAGGCAAATTCCCAGCACAGGTTGTTTAAGATCGCAGATAACCTTATCCAGGTTATGAGTCCGCAAATACTGCATAGTAGTAAAAGCTTCACCCACTCCAGGGAAAATAACCTTGTCGGCCGCAGCTAATTCGTTCGGATCTGCCGTAACCAAGGCGTTGATACCCAGTCTTTTTAACGCATGGGCAACCGAGTAGATGTTACCCGCGTTATATTTAACAATAGCAACGTTCATTCGCTGATTAATTAAAAATAATCGTTTTATTTTCGAACACCAGAATTTTTCTGTCGATGTGTTTCTCTACAGCTCGCGAAAGTACGATTTTTTCCAGATCTTTTCCCTTTCTTATCAAGGTTTCTACTGTATCTTTATGAGAAACCCGGGCAATATCTTGTTCAATAATCGGACCAGCGTCCAGTTCGGTCGTAACATAATGACTGGTGGCACCTATCAGCTTTACTCCCCTTTCAAAGGCAGCGTGATAAGGCTTGGCCCCAACAAACGCCGGAAGGAATGAATGATGTATGTTAATAATTCGATTGGGAAAGTTCTTGATAAATGATTCGGACACCACCTGCATATAGCGCGCCAGGACAATAAACTCGATATTATACTCTTTAAGAAGCTCCAGTTCGAGATTCTCTTGCTCTTCTTTCGTTTCTTTGGTGATGGGGAAATATCGGTATTCAATTCCGAATCTCTTTGCAACAACTTCCATCTCCGGATGATTGCTAACAATAACAGGAATTGAAACCTTCCATTCGCCAGCAGTATATCTGGCGAGTATATCATACATACAGTGCGACATTTTAGAAACAAAAAGCGCCATGCGAGGAATGTAATCATTGAAATAGATCCGATATTGTATGTTATACTTTACAGCATACAACGTACTGAAATAATCGTCTATTTTCTCTTTAGGAATAACGAATTTTTTCAGATCCCATTCAATACGCATAAAGAATACATTCTTCAAGCGGTCTACGTGTTGGTCCAAATACACAATATTCCCGCCGTTTACATTAATAAAACCAGTAAGTGTAGCCAAAATACCCGGTGAGTCCGGGCAGTGCATCAATAAAATTGCCGTAGCAGGACGTTGTACTTCTTCCATTATTCAACCTTTTTGGATTAAGGGCACAAAAGTAACAATTTATAAACACAAAACTGATTTTGAGTTGTAAAAAGTATGATAATGAAGCTGTTTTGTGATAAAATGCCTTAATGACCCTTGGTGATTCAATAAAATCCTTTTCAAATGCTTTCATGGTGGAAGTTTTAGGATGATTTTTTTTTAACGAATAATCACTTAAGAATCAGCTAATAATAAAAAAAGATAAAAAATAATTGCAGATAGGTGTTGCAGGATAAAAAAAGATCATCTATCTTTGCATCGCAATTCAGAGGAAATGCAGTTAAAACAAACAAAATGGTTCGGTAGTTCAGTTGGTTAGAATACATGCCTGTCACGCATGGGGTCGCGGGTTCGAGTCCCGTCCG
>JAGPJL010000197.1 GCA_018054455.1 Parabacteroides sp. | reverse complement strand
GCTGCCAGTTCCACCTGGTTAACAATCAGTTCGCCCCTGAAGCAGGTGTAGATCCGGCCATCCAGCAGTACATCGCCTTTGGCAAAATACACCTTTTTGTAGAAGTAGCTCAGGATGTTGGCCATAAGGGCCGTCTTCTCGCAGCTGCTCTGCTTGTTGTCTTCTATCACTTTGGGTATGTTGTAGTACCCACCTTTTAGTAAATTCTCCATGGCAAAAAACTTTTTCATTGTACTGATTTTAGTTGTTAACTTGTTGCTTTGATTAATTGTCCTACCCAAATGTCGCCTACTTCCCTGTATTGATGAGGGTTTTGGCTTCGAAATGTCCTACCACATGTCCTACTCTTCTTAAATATATTATGCCAATTCTAATACTCTTTAAAAAAAAACCGGAATTCAAAGACTTTTCCACTACCGGGCTCGCTCCAGACAATCGCTCTTGTCGTCCCGGATTTGTTTTGCCATCCGGATAGGCTTCGTTTAATCGCTTCCGCAAGCGGAGGAGATTTGTTTCGTGTTTCACCTGAAATTGCTTTCGGCTGCAATATTACGGCAACTGTTTGGATAAGCAAGTTATACTTTTTTGACGGTATTATTAACCTTACAATCATTGTGTGTATTCTTTAATCTTCTTTATTACAGACTCATACGCATTTAGTACGGAATATTTATCAATGAAATTGTACTCATTTTGTATACTTTGCAATCTGTAATTTTTATTTAGCAGCTTGCTGATGCACCTAAGGATATTCCGTTTGGAGGTAAATTTTAAGATTCCCGCCATGGTGAGTCCGTAAATGACTAAAAAGCACTCTCGGGCCAGCAACTTGTTTTTCTCGCCGGGATTCTTACCACCGGTATGTTCTACCAGATCGAGTCTGTAATTTTCGTAATGATATTTTTTGTCCCATTCCTTATGCATAGGGTGTAGCCTGGGTGGGAAATAGTCTATCAGTCTGTTTTTAAAAACGAGCTGTTCCTTTGTGGTAAAGTAGTCGGGGTCGTTTACGTATCCAATTAATTCGAGGATAATAGAGAGTGCATTTTCATCTTTTTTCAGGTTGGTAACAAACAGGTCGAAATTGTAAGGGTTTTCTCCGCAATAGGATTCAATTAGATGTTTAAAACGAGATCTCTTTTTCTTTAATTCAGTCATAATCCGATTCAGTTTTTAATGTTATTAGATAGTATTTTGTATATGCATTTCAAAAAAAACGCAAAAGGTCTCCCTGTCTTAAAATCAACTGATTTTAAGACTCAGATAAGTTTATTTAAGTGATGAGATAAGCTTATTTGGAAACGCAAATAAGCTTATTTAGAATAGGAAATAAACCCTGTAATTTCAGGGTTCGCCCAATACGGAAACGATGTGTTGCACCATTCTGGGGGTTAATCGTTTGCAGCCCTTTTCCCATCCTTCCTGTAGAAGCAGGGAGAGGAGCTTGGGATTATTGACAATCCATCGCTTGAGTTGTTTGGAGGCCGAAGCCATATTTATATCGGGCGAAAACAGCGCAGATAGTTCCCCGAATCCATAACTTTTTATCGTAAACATTCTTATTTAAGGTCTATATAATTTGTTTTTATTCATTTTTATTCATTATCAAAGATACATTTATTAGTCGAGGTTTGCAACTATTTAGTACATATAAATAGTCAATTCGGGATGCTGTAAAGCATAAGTTAAGCAGACGTATCTGTACATATCTGTACTTAAGTGTACGTATCTGTACACAAGTGTACACAAGTGGATTCCGGATTTTGGGCGGTGGTATATTTGTATTGTTGATCAGCAAACGATTTAGTTACAAACAATTAAAACAATTAAAAAGATGGCTTTACAATTTACCGTTGTACGACGGAAGGATATGAGAAAGAATGCGGCAGTGGACAGTAAACTATTTTACGGTCAGACCAAGGCGAGTATGAAAATGGACTTCGATAAGTTCTGTGTGGCAGTGGCCAGTTACTGTACCGCCTCGAGTGCGGATGTAAAAGCGGTGCTGGATGCTACCACCCATACCCTGGCCTCCAGATTGGCCGAAGGATATGTGGTGCAATTGCAGGACCTGGGAAATTTTCAGATGTTGGCCGGAAGCGCGGGAGCGGATACCGAGCTCGATTTTTCGACGCTGATGTTCAAGAGACCCAAAATCGTATTCCGTCCGGGAGCAAAATTGCGTGATATTATCAATAACGCAAAGTTCGAAAAGCAGTTGGTAAAAACGGTTTCCGTTACCGTTACCGAAGAATGCGATAAAGAGCATGTGATTTAACCGATAGGCCTTACTCCGGAGGTTTCTTGCCTCCGGGGCATGGCCTTTAGTTTTTAAAAAATTCGATACAAACCTTCAATAATAAAACATGATAAAGGAGATTTTTGTACAACAGTATTATCCCCTGGCCCTTGCGGCCGGAAAACAGTTTAAAATGAATCCGGTGGTGGTACTTGCACAGGCTGCCATCGAAAGTGGGTGGGCAGAAAGCAGATTATCCAAAGATTATAATTCCTTTTTTGGAATAACCGGCTATGGTGGGATTACAGCTTATTGGGCAGGCGAAAAAGTACGGTTAAACGAAACGGGATTGCTGTTTCGCCGTTATGCATCGGCCAGGGATAGCTTCTTTGATTTCTGCCGACTCATACGGTCATCGTATACATCTGCTGCCGACGTAAGCAACGTGCCCGCAGCCTACGCCCAGGAGATAGCCTACAGCCGCTATATCAGCGAAGTGAACGGCGACAACCGCCAGAACTACAAACGAATGCTCATGCAGATCTCCGCCGATATGAAACGGCTGATAGCGTTGCAGTTTCCGGAACAAACATAAAAGGCTCTGTTATAAATCTGGTACACCTTATGAAGGACATACTCCGATTGTGTACACCGCTATTATGGCAGGGTACTATTAAAAATAGAGGTTCTGCCTGGGGAATAACTGTTCCTGTGCGAGCTTTTATTCCAAAGAAGTAAACAAACGATTCTCAATACAAACCATTTAAAAAACAAACAGAAAGATGAAACAAGTAAAACAGATCATTGAATTTATTCTGATAGTGGCAAGCTGCTTTTTTCGGAAAAGGAAACAGCAAGAAAGCCACCCTCTCGTTCCTGAAGATCCTTATCCTCCTGGCCCTTGTGCTGGAAGAAAAAGAGATTGCCCTTGCAGCCCTGGGTGTAATTGTAACATTGACCCAGCG
>JAGPJL010000110.1 GCA_018054455.1 Parabacteroides sp. | reverse complement strand
GCTTTCTTTTCACGTTTAATGCCTAAAGCAGTAACAACTACTTCGTCTAATTCTTCAACGGAAGATGCAAGTACTACGTCTACAACCGAACGATTTGAAACGGCTGCTTCCTGAGGTTTAAAACCAATGTAAGAAACCACGAGAATAGCATTACCCGAAGGAACTTCGATGGAGAATTTTCCATCCAGATCGGTAATAACCCCATTTTGCGTTCCTTTTACTATAATATTAGCACCGATGACAACTTCGCCGGATTTGTCTGTTACAACACCAGTTACTTTTTTAGCTTGTTGAGCAACAGTCGCGATATCATTCTTCCGGCTCAGCACAATTTGCCTGTTACTGATAGTGTAGGTCACATCTTCACCGGCAAAGATATTATCCAGAATTTCTGTGATATTTTTCTTTTTAACCGAAACGTTTACTTTATTTGCAACGTTTACCATTTTTTTGTTATACAAGAAGCGGAAATCCGATTGTTCTTCAATTTGATTGAGAACCTCTTCAATTGTAACATCGGAAAGCTTCATAGAGAGTGTGGTTGTCTGCGAGTAGGTGTTTGATGCCATTCCTTGTAGGATACCACAAAGCAGGAATAATAAACATAATCTCATAATACGAAATTGTTTAGAAGCAAATACTTGCCGTTTGATTTCATAAATCGAAACTGAATTCATATTTTTGTGTGTTAGGTTTGAAAAATCTGGTTAACGATAATCTTTTTAGTCAAGCAGAACATTCAGGAGGGAGGGTGTACGAGACCTTCCCTTCTCTTGTTTTAATTAGCCGGACTCATTTATTGAGCGACACTATTCTTTATACCATAGGCTACCAATTTTAATAGTAAATAAGGTTAAATTTTCTTTACATCTACATATAAGACAGTCGGAAGCTGAAAAGCCACATTCAAAAATGTGTTTTTTTTAATTCAATTTATAAACTTCCAATTTTCGTTTTCTCAAACCATTATTGGATGCCGGATCCTGATCGTGGTCGACATATCTTATCGGAGCTGATATTTTTAGCAAACGAAGTATTTCACTCAGAGATTCTTCTCTGAAAGTAGCGCGATAGAGTTGATTGGCAATCTCTTTGTCCATCACTTTAATCTCAACATTGAACGTCTGTCCCAGACGCTTGAACACATATTCCAACGGATCATCCCTGAATACCATTAAACCATCCTTCCAGGCATACCATTTATAGGGATCGGTTTTTTCAATTCTACACTGTAAGGTGTTTTTATTAAACGAAGCCCGCTCGCCGGGAATTAAGCCTATCTGGCTTTGATTATTCATTGTAACACCTAGTTTTCCACGTACCATAGTAACAGAAGCAATCGAATCCGTTGGATAAGCCTCTACATTAAAGGCAGTTCCTGTGGCACGTACATCTACATGACTCGTATGAACGGTAAACGGGTTTTTCCGGTCAGACTCAACTTCAAAATAGGCTTCGCCATTCAAAGAGACTTCTCTCGATCCTTTTTTAAAGCGGGTAGGGTACTTAATAGAACTTCCTGCATTCAACCAAACTTTGGAATCATCAGGCAGATTAACCTGGGTGTAAGTACCGTAAGGAGCAAAGATTTCCTGAAAAGTAATTTTTTCCGGTTCATGGGAAATGAACAAGTAAACAACCGTAAGTATGAGGGGAATTACCAGAATAGCAGCTGTTCGCTGCCAGAATATCACGAGCGGATGCTGATGCCAATGACGTTTATTTATTTTCTTCAGAAGGTCTTTTTGAATTTTCTCCACTTCAATCTCATCAGGATCAAAGGGAGGATTAAGTCCTTGCCATATATTTTGTAATTCTTTAAACTGCAAACGGTTCTCCGGACTCTCTTTTATCCATGAGATGAGTAGTTCCTTCTCCTCGGCAGAAGCCTGCCCGGAGAGAAACTTTATAATAAGGGATTCTATAGAATTGTCTGTGTTCATGCCAATATTCTTACAAATAAGACAGATTAGTCCTGTTTTTCCACATAGCTATAACATTATTTAATAATATAATTGATAAAAAGGAATGAAGTAAACATATAAAACTCTTTAAGACTAATCCGTAGAAATTTCAAAGCATTGGCTATCCGAACCTCTACAGTTCGTTCAGAAACGCTCAGTCGCTCGGCTATCTCTTTATATCGAAGTCCTTCAAACTTATTAAGTTCGAAGGTTTCCCGCACTGCAGGCGATAACTTGCCCAAAGCCATTTCCAATTGTTGATTCAGGTCCGAATAAAGGATATAGTTTGCTGTATCATACTCATTCATTACTCCGTTAAGTTCTTGTTCGGCTAAGGATAAATCTTCCTGATTACTTCCTTTGCGGCGTAATTCATTCAGACAACCATTACGAACGGCTGTAAGCAAATAAGACTTTAGTGCAGTTTCAATTTTTATTACTTCGCGGTCGTTCCACAACTTTAGAAAAATAGATTGGACAATATCTTCACAATCCTTTCTGTTAGTCAGAAAATTACCGCCAAACATAACCAAGTCTTTGTAATAGATAGTAAACAGGGTAGAAAAAGCATTCTGGTCGCCTTTCCGCAACCCGTTCAACAGATACAATTCGTACGATAGATCCCGTTGTTTCATCCTGCACGTAATTCACCCTCATCCTTTAACAGAAAGCGGGCTTTTATTATTAATCAAAAATAGTGTTTAGCAAATAAGGCAACCTTCTGGTTTATTTTATAGATGTGGCAAAGGTAGTCTTTTTTTTATATGATAGATGGTTGTGTGAAAATAATGTAAAGTATTCTTAAAAAAAATAGAGAGCCGACTAACCCCTAGCCAGCCCTCTCAGTATAGAACCTTTTATTTAAAAAAGAGAGAGAGTGTGCTCAACCTCATCCTTCGTTACAGTGAAATTCTTGTGATTCTTCACCTTTTTCAAAACGATTTTTCCCACGGCCGCAGCCGCTTTTTCTGAAGGGAAAGCCATCACAGTGTCAATAGCAGGGATGGTTGGTTGGTTGATTAAGATCTTTTTATTAAGACTAATCTGGTAACCCCACCCGTCCATCGAGCGAACTGTCTGTAACGTAGGCTGAGATGTTTCCGAAGTTCCCAGTTCTCCGGAAAAAATAAAGAAAATCAATAGAATAACCGGAAGCAGTAGCAGGCCCCAAAGGGCCTTTCTACCTTTAATACTCATCATCGTCATATTCATATGGGTGTAATTCCCAAATGTCATCAAAGCGGTATGTACTGCTTTTTCCGGTTACCACAAAACCTCTTTCTCCTGTAGAGAAAGAAACAGTAGCTGTTCGTGCTGTTCCCTTAAACTTCGAAACATTCTCCCACAAATCGGTTGAGGGGTAGTATTTCCATGTATCACTGCGTACGCTTCCGCTTTCACCACAAGCAAAATAAGCTGCACCATCAATCACGAAAGCAACGCCGTTAGTACGAACAATACTGTAATCATCATCATAGTCGTCGTCCGAAGTATCTGTGATATCTCTAAGCTGAGTCCATTGTCCGCTTTGAGCATCATACTTCCAGAAATCGTCTACATATTCACCGTTATTCTGACCGCATACAACGTATGCCACATTATCAATTACAAAAGACGTAGCTCCCATACGCTTTGAACCACCAATACTGATTATCTGGTCCCAGGAGTTGGACGACGGATTAAATGCATAAAAGTCCTTCAGGTAATTTCCATCGTACCCGCAACCAATATATCCTTTATTATTTGCACCGAAGGCTACTGCTCCATATCGTGCAGAACCTGGGAAATCAGCCCGCTGTGTCCATGAATTACTTGTTGGATCGTATTCCCAGAAATCTTTCAGGTAATTTTCGCCATCGTATCCGGTACCCAGATAACCTTTACCGTTTACAGCAAAACTCACGGCAGAGTTCCTTGCTGTACCAGGAAATGAAGCTTTCTGTGTCCAGGAATCCTGATCCATATCATATTCCCATAAATCAGAAAGTCTGTCTTTTCCATCATAACCACAAACAAGATATCCTTTATTCCCAATCGTGAACGACGAGGCGTCGCTACGCGCCAAACCGTCTAGATCGGATACCCGGTACCAGGTACCAATTAAATCATCGTCGTCGTCGCTGCTGCAAGCTCCAAAAACAAATGGGAGCATCGCCAGCAGGATTGTCACTAATTTTTTGTGTCTCATATACGTTTTCTGTATCAATTTTTCTGCCGCAAATGAAAGGAGATAAGCCCATCGCTACAAATCTAATCGGTAGGCAGTGTTTTTGAATCGGTCAAACACGTTACCTGTTCGCCAAACACCTTTAACAGATGCTTTGCCTTGCTCACCTGCTTTAATTCCCTTTTGATGGATTCGGAAGGGGTATCTGCAAGTTCAAGTTGCATGCAGAAGCCGAAACTCCGTTATTTGCGACCAAAAGTTAAATATAGGTATATGCGCACATTCCTTACATTTGCCGGACTGATAATTATGTTTGCCGGACTTTCATCCTGTTACGACGAAAGTGCAACTTTCGGAGAAAGCCTGGTCGATTCTTCCTTCCGCAACGTTACAGCCGATACCAGCACGGTTACCGTTACCAATGTCCGGATAGACTCCCTGGAGACTTCCGGTACCAATACCGTACTGTTGGGACAGTATACGCACCCGTTATGGGGAACTGTTACTTCCATGAGCTACATTCCTTACGAGCGTCCATCCTATGGTACCGATATTGAAGAGACTGTAATACTCGATTCGCTCATGCTCACTCTTCATTACAATGGTTACTACCTGGGCGATACAACGCTCATGCAAACGCTGTCTGTTTATCCTCTGAAAGAAAAGGTGGTACTTAACGACAACGATTATCTTTATTCCAACGCCTCTTTTGCTTACGGTACGGAAGCGTTGGGTAAGAAAACATTCAAGCCCCATCCCGGGCGTGGCGAGCCAGTGGAAATTCGTTTATCGGACGAATTGGGGCGGCAATTGCTCACCAGTTTTCATAACCGTTCCGAAGCCGTTTCGGTGGACAAGTTCGAGGACTATTTCAAGGGGATAGCTGTGGTGCCAGATGCCTCAGGTAAAAATCTGTTGGGGTTTTCGGTGGGTGATACATTGTCGGTTATCACACTGTATTATCACGTTAAAGATGAACTTGAAAATCCGCAAACATTGGTATTTTCTCCCAATACGACTACGCAGTTTAACCACTTTGACCATGATAGGTCCGGCACATTGTTACCCGCAGTGGCTACCAAAAACGAAGAAGTCTCTTCTGCTCAGTTAGGCGACCGTGGTATGCTTTTTGGTGGGTTAGGCTGGTATACAAGACTTGAGTTTCCGCACCTTAACAACATCATGCAGCAAGGAGTGCAGGTCGACGTGCAGAATGCCATCTTGCGCATCTATCCCCAGGTCGATACCTATTCGGAATTCAACTCTCTCCCGGATAGTATATATCTCTATATTGCGGACGAAAATAATGTTGTAACGGAGGCTGTTACAGATTATCTTGGAACTCAGGTTCAGGGGGGTGTTTTGGTTAAGGATGATACTTTTCGTGAGAAGACTTATTACTATTTCGATGTATCAACCTTCATGAAGGAAGAGCTGGGGGCAATTGGTACAAACAAGCATAATCTTCAACTGGTATTTCCTTCAGCAAAATATAACTCTACTTTTAATAATCTTACTTTCTCGAGTCAGAAAGGAAAGAATCCTATCACATTGCAGTTAACATACACCATTTATGAAAGTTATTAAAAAGATACAAGTACTCCTTACGGCTACCTTCCTCCTTTGGGCTGGCAGTGTAGCCGGGCAGGATATGACAACCTCTCCTTATTCCATGTTTGGCATCGGCGAACTTATTGATGGTCAATACGGTCAGAACGCAGGTATGGGGGGAGTTTCTAACGGGATGCGTGAATCCATGTTTATTAATAGTGTTAATCCGGCTGGATTAACGGGTTTGGACAGCCTTCGCCTTATCGCCGATGCCTCTGCATTTGTTAAACAGGAATGGTACAAATCCCGCGGTACATCTACTAACGCGGCATCTGGAAATCTTTCTTCTTTTTCTCTTGGGGGACGAATCATGCCACGATGGTATATGGCGGCAGGTGTGTATCCATACAGTACAGTTGGATACTATTTCCAAAGTAAAGAACCGGTAGAGGGAACCGACGGAAGTTATTATTATAGTTCTTTCGAAGGAAGCGGCGGATTATCAACGGCCTCTCTTTCCAACGCCATCCTTGTGGGGCGTCACCTCTCACTTGGAGCAACTGTTAGCTACGTGTTTGGTAATTTGTCGCAAGTAGAAACACAGGATGCAATGACTGTTACACAAAAGATGTATACCAGTACATTTAATGCCCGTTTCGGGATGCAGTATAATCGTCAGATTGCTAAAGATATGGGCTTGACACTCGGACTCACTTTTGGATTCAAGCAAAAGCTTTTTCTGGATAACAGCACAACGGTTGTTACCAGTTCCAGCTCTACGGAACGGACAGAGAAGACGGTTAAGCAATACATTCCTCCTTTTGTTGGAGTCGGGGCATCCATAAAGTATAAACGTTTTACGTATGGAGCCGATTATACATTTCGTCAGTACAGTCTTCTGGAGTCGGGAGATAGTCGTGTTTCATTCAATGATGTGCACGAGGTAAAGGCAGGAGTAAGCTATTTACCTGCAACCTATGCGTCGGATAAATACTGGAAACGTGTTTCATACAAAGCCGGAGTAAGCGTATCTAATCCCTATTTGTCTGTTTCAGGTAAATCGGGTATATCCTGGCGGGTTAGTGCCGGGTTAGGTTTTCCTGTAAGCAACGGTCGAGTGCATACATCCTTATTTTATGATAACACGCAACTTACAGGGAATACATTGCGTTCGTCGGCATTAGGTCTTTCTGTATCCTATACGCTTAGTGAATTGTTCTATAAGGTTAAGCTATAAACCATAAAAGGAGGATTGCGTTTAACAATCCTCCTTTTATGGTCTCTATTCCTGTAACGCCAGCCTGTCCAGAAAAGCCGGCATATACGATTCACTAATCGGAATCAGCTCGTTTCCAATCTTGATTCGCTTGCGTTCAATGTAATTAATCTGAGGTAACGCAACAATGTACGAACGATGTACCCGGCAGAAGTTTCCATCTGTCAGGCATTCTTCAAACTTTTTCAGGCTTACCTGCGAGAGAAGCGGTTTCCCGGTTGTGCGGTGAATCTTTACATAATCGCCGTATCCTTCCAGAAAAAGAATCTCTTCTTTCTTCAGGCGGATGATTTTGTTTCCTTCTTTGACGAAAACAGGTTGTTCAGCGCTTTCTTTATGCAATACTTCGTGTACATCGGCCAAAGCCTTGTCCAGTTTCTCAAAATAGCTCATCAGGGTGTCCAATGTGGACGAATCTCCGTCGAATGTAATACATTTAAGCATGGTCCTGTAATTTTTAGTTCTGATGCAAAAAAAGCGCTTTATTCTGCAAAGAAAGGTTAATGACCGTTCAGTAAGCCTCTTTCGGCGGTGAAACGCCCTTGGTAAACGGCGAAACGGAAAACGCTGATCGGCGAAATGCTCATTTTTTCTTGTACATTTGTGGTATGTTATAATTTATTCTGCATGGAATCAAAAACGAACGATCTTCTGATCGGATTTGTAGTCTCCGGACTTCTTAGTCTCTTCGTAAACTTCCCGCTTGTAACGCGGAGTTATGAAATGGTTACCGGAGTGGCCAGCTCATTTCCATCGGTCCCCGAGCAGCAATACATGCTCCTGTTTGCTATTAGCTGGTTTTTTATTTACGCCTTTGCTTTGTTTGTGATAAATGGGCAGATATATACATTGGGTAATCGCCTTTTCCGTAATTCTGAATACGGTGCAATTCTATCTTTGTTAGTAGTTGGCATGTTTACCGGTTGGGCTCTCTGTAATTTATTTCCGGTGGCCCGCCAGTTTGTCTTAAACGATTTACTTGGATTTGATATTTCACCAGGCGATAAATTTATTTTCAGACCAGAGCACCAGGGAATGAGAGAGATGATAGACTCGGTCCGTCCCGAAGGAATGCCGGATAGTAACGATTTGCAGAATAGATTTAAACCAGGGATGCATGGTCCCTTCTTTTTTCCAATGTTTTTTGAACACCTCTTCGTGACTTTTGTGATTATGCTGAGTGTGGTTTTGCTCCGTCTGCTGCGAAGTAAACAGCAGATGCACCTGGCTTACGAGCAACTCAAATCCGAAAAGTTGCAAACCAGCTACAATGCGCTGATGGGGCAAATCAATCCTCACTTCTTCTTTAATTCACTCAATGGTCTCAGCGCACTTATCCGGCAGCAAAAGCAGGAACAAACACTCACTTATCTGGACGAACTATCCAGTGTATTCAGATATATTTTGCAGAGTAACAACAAGGAAATGGTGACATTGGCCGAGGAACTACAGTTTGTGAAAGCCTATACCTATCTGCTTCAAGTGCGTTACGAAGGTAAATTTGCTACCTCTATTCAGGCGGATCCTTCGATGTTACTTTACAAACTGCCCATTCTCAGCATACTTCCGTTACTCGAAAATGCGGTAAAGCACAATGTAATCAGCCGGCAATATCCGTTGCAGATAGATATTTATACAACATCCGACAGTAAGGTGGTTGTATCCAACCGTATTCAACCCAAAAGGGAACAACCGGAAGCGGGCGGACTGGGTCTGAAAAATCTTTGGGGGCGCTACCGAATGCTTACCGGTAAAGATTTGGAAATATCAAACAGAAAGGAGTACTTTAAAGTCTTTCTGCCTTTAGTTAACTCATGACAAGTAATAAATTAGAAGTGTATGAAAGCGATTATAATAGAAGATGAAACTGCGGCTGTTCACAGCCTTAAGGCCATTCTGTCCGATAACCAGATAACGTCGATAGATGTAATTGCTGAGCTTGAAAGTGTGGAAGAGAGTGTGTCCTGGTTCCGAAACAATCCGGCGCCCGACCTTATCTTTATGGATATTCATCTTGCTGATGGTTCAGCTTTCAGTATTTTCGAGCAGGTTGATATTCTTTCGCCCGTCATCTTTACAACTGCCTACGATTCCTATGCTTTACAGGCTTTTCAGGTAAATAGTATAGACTATCTGCTCAAACCTATCACCCCTGTTTCGTTGGCGCGGGCACTCGAAAAGATGAGGCGTTTTACCAGCGAGGAACGGCTTAATCATATACAGCAGACCAATACCAGTATCCGCACGCGACACCAGCTGAAAAATCTTCTTATTATGCGCGCGGACAAGTTTTATCCGCTGCCCGTCGATGAGGTGCTTTTCTTTTATACCATTAACGAAAAAGTGACAGCTTACACCGCAGATGGGAAGGTTCACCCGGTGGACCGTACGTTGGATGCGTTGGGCGAACAGCTTGACGAGTCAACATTTTTCCGGGCAAACAGGCAGTTTATTGTGGCACGTAAAGCCATTCGCGATATTGATCTTTGGTTTGGCAGCAGACTGTCGGTCAATCTCCATATTCCTGTGCCCGAACGAATTATTATCAGTAAAACAAAAACACCTCTTTTTAAACGTTGGGTAGCGGCTGAGGTTTAAGATGCTTTTCCGCATACACTATAGGCATTAAAACAGAAAAGGCTGCATCCCGATGGGAGCAGCCTTTTTGTATTCTTCAAAAAGTGAGTAAGAATTACACTCTCTTTTCTTTGATTCTTGCCTTTTTACCGGTAAGCGCACGTAGGTAATACAATTTCGCTCTGCGAACTTTACCAACCTTGTTTAACGTAATGCTTTCGATAAATGGAGAATCCATAGGGAAAATTCTTTCTACACCAATGTTGTCAGACATTTTACGAACGGTGAAACGTTTTTTGTCTCCGTGTCCTGAGATACGGATTACCACACCGCGGTAGTTCTGGATACGTTCCTTGTTACCTTCTTTGATGCGATAAGCAATGGTAACAGTGTCACCACTCTTAAAAGCAGGATGCTCTTGCTTTGTAGAAAAAGCTTCCTCTGCAATTTTAATTAAGTCCATCGTGTTATAGCTTTTTTTAATTGATTTTTTTAACGAAACGCAATGTAACGGGCTACTTTTCCCGACAGAGATTACGTAAAGCGGTGCAAAGTAACGGAATATTTGCGAGTTAACCAAATTGGAGGATAAGTTTTTTGGAAAGTCTAAACTTTTAACTATATTTGAACGTAAGAAAGGAACCGAGAAAGATGAAGAAGTTGATTATAGCCCTTTGGCTTATGTTGTTTGCCGGACCAATTATGGCTCAAACAGAACCCGCGTTGTATCTTGCAGCTGATAAAGAGAAGATGACCCAATGGGTAGATTCCGTGTTCGACACACTGTCGTTTGATGAAAGAATCGGACAGCTTTTTATGGTCATTGCAGATCCCGCAACTGATACACGTAACATGGCGCGCTTGCTTACTTATGTAAACGAACAGAAAATAGGAGGCATTCTATATCATAAAGGCGATCCTGTAACCCAGGCTACTGTTACCAACCAACTGCAAAATGCAGCACGTGTACCTCTG
>JAGPJL010000196.1 GCA_018054455.1 Parabacteroides sp. | reverse complement strand
TGTCTGACGGGAATATCTCCGCATCCCTCAATGCCATTTGTGATTCCATTTCCAATCTGTATCCTATAAATCTATTAGTATTCAATCGTTTAATCTCAGCCTGAACTGACTGGGGGTAACACCAAGTGTTTTACTAACATACCGGCTGAAAAAAGATTGACTCGAAAAATTCATCGTGTCAGCAATTTCAGTAAAACTAAGATCTCTATTCCGAAGCAGCATAATCAGGTTCTGTGTAGTATAATTCTGTATCCATTCAGACGAGGTCTTTCCACTGGTTTTCTTACAAACCTCGGATAAGTATTTGGGCGTGATACAAAGTTTGTTGCTATAAAATTCTACTTCCCGTTGTTGCATGCAATGCATCTGAACTAATTGCAAAAACTTTTCGAAAATAGAACCTTTCTCGTTGCTCAATATTCTTTTTTCCATTTTTTCATTAAAAATATGCCACATTTCCATTACAAATATTTGTACCTGAAGATTGACAATTTCTTTTCTGAACCGATGATAGGTATCTTCGTACTTCTCCTTTAATAAGAAAAAGTTACGCAGACATCTCTCCTTATCTGTTTCTGAAAGCGAGACTACAGGATTATCTTTGGAAAACATAAATCCTTTTATTCCCCAACCGATATCGGGATTGTTATTGCTCATCAGTCCGAAGGATATTAAAAGATACGTAGCTTCGAAATCAGGCGAAAAAAGGATATCATCAATTTGTAAAGATGGAATAAGAATTACAATATCATTAGGTGAGAATTTATAAACAGTGTTATTCAATCGGAATTGACCGGTGCCATGATGACAAATAATGTGGGTGAAATAGTTTTTCTGGAAATCAGTTGGGATATTTTCGTTATCCAAACTTTTTACGACAATAATTTCGTTCTCTTGTTTTTTCATGGAGTGATAGAAATTCATTATTTCAGTAATAATTGTAAAAATACTATTTTGATTTATATAATTATTGTAGTTACTTACTAATTTTAATCGGAAATCAGAATTTTGTGAAAATGTTGACGTAATATGTGTTATACTATTCTGGTAATTAGCAAGTACTTTTGTATCAGTAGGTTCATGATAATAACTTTAATAAATTACACGTATGAAATCAAACATCAGTAAATTAAACAGAAGAGATTTTTTAGCAAAATCCGGACTTGTTGGTACAGGTTTGGTTTTAGGTGCTCCGTTGTTTTCCTTCGGTCAGACAGATAGATTAAGTAATACAGTTGAAAATGATAACATTCAAATAAATAATAACTTGAAAAACAAAACAGATCTCAGAACGCGCAAACTTGGAGAGCTTGAAGTATCAGAGCTTGGACTTGGTTGTATGAATATTGCTTGGGCATACGGTAATTCTCCTGGTAAAGAAGACTCAGTTAAGCTCATTCGAAATGCATACGAATATGGTATCCGTTTTTTTGACACAGCAGAAATTTATGGGCCACATATTAGCGAACAGATAGTAGGTGAGGCTCTTCAGCCATTTCGGGATGAGGTTGTACTAGCGAGTAAGTTCGGCTTTGATATTGATTTTGAAACCGGACAGCTAAAAGGCGGTCTTAACAGCCGTCCGCAACATATCAAGCTTGCAGTGGATAGGATGTTGAAGCGATTAAAAACCGATAGGATCGATTTGTTATATCAGCATCGTGTTGATCCCACGGTTCCGATTGAAGATGTAGCCGGTACTATGGGCGAACTCATTAAGGAGGGCAAAGTGAGGTATTACGGGTTATCAGAAGCCGGAGCCGCAACCATAAGAAGGGCTCATAAAGAACACAAAGTAACAGCTATCCAAAATGAATTTTCCTTCTGGACCCGCGATCCGGAAGCCGAAGTAATTCCTGTTTGTGAAGAACTGGGCATTGGCTTTGTTCCCTGGTCTCCACTTGGAATGGGATATTTAACAGGAAAGGTTACCTCGGATTTTCCATTCGCAGAAGGTGATATCCGTAAAAACTTAAATTTCCCCCGGTTTACGACTGAAGCCTTGGTGAAGAACCGTCCGATAGTAACGTTGTTGGAGAATATGGCACAGAAATACGAAGCTACTTCCGGTCAGATTGCATTGGCCTGGCTGATGGCTAAAAAACCGTTTATAGTACCCATTCCCGGAACAAGATCAATAACGCATATGAGAGAAAATACAGATGCACATAAGGTAATTTTACAAACTAGCGATATAGATGAATTAGAATCCGGGTTCGCTGCTATGGAGGTATTTGGAAACAGAGCTCCCGAAGGATTGAAAGCATCACACGATATTGGAACGAGCCTTGGTACATCATCAAAAGGAACAAATGGCAAAACGCCGTTACCCGATAAAATTAAATAAACAGTATATTCTATAACTTTATTAAAATAATCAGATGAAGAAAATCATGTTATTCGTAGCATTCATTGCTACAACATTTAGCTGTTCCCAGGTTTTAAGCGACTACACGGAGGTTAGCAGTCTTCAAACAATTGAAGATAAAATGGCTATCAAAGAGGTAGTAGATGTATTCTCTAACCTTGCCGATACTAAAGAGATCGAGAAACAGGTTCAGCTCTTTACCGAAGACGGGGTGGTTCAATCGTATACCGACGGAGCATTATCATCCGATTTAAAAGGGCGAAAACAGCTGTTCGATGCATTTTCCGGGTTCTTATCCAACTTTAAAACAGTCTATCATCAAAACGGACAACAAACAATTGATGAACTTACGGCAACTACTGCCAAAGCAACTTCATATTGCCGTGTTATATTGATCGGTAATCAGAACGAAAATCCTGTAAAAATTACCATGTATACCATTTACAAAGATGAATTCGTGAAGCAGAACGGGAAATGGCTTATAAAAAAACGAACTTCCAATTTTGTACATCGTGAAACAGAATAATTCTACCAATTGATACTACTTCATAATCCACAACCAAAGGATATTAAAGGAAGCTCCGGCCGATTAAAGAGATGTAAATCTTTAGTCAACCGGAGCTTGGATATTTCACGCCGTAAAAGTGTAGGCACTATGTATGCATGAGTGTATGCCGTTACCAATCCTGATGTGGGGATATTTATTCGGCGTCTTCTCTTAGTTCGTGCTTTATTGCGCGACGAATGGTTCTGAATTTGGGATGTATGGCATACTTCGGACGAAGGGAGCTTTCTTTTACCATGAAGACAAACAGACAGAAAAGTCCGATCATCAAAAGCCATCCGT
>JAGPJL010000002.1 GCA_018054455.1 Parabacteroides sp. | reverse complement strand
ATCTTTATGGATATCTTCACATACACAAAAAAAAGGATACCTCAATGTTGAAGTATCCTTTTTTCTTGTGACCGCGACAGGATTCAAACCTGTAACCGGCTGATCCGTAGTCAGCTACTCTATTCAGTTGAGCTACGCGGCCAATCTAATATGTAAAATAACGCTAAAACTAATTTGTGACCACGACAGGATTCAAACCTGTAACCGGCTGATCCGTAGTCAGCTACTCTATTCAGTTGAGCTACGTGGCCATTAGTTTATCTTATCCGAATTTGTGACCGCGACAGGATTCAAACCTGTAACCGGCTGATCCGTAGTCAGCTACTCTATTCAGTTGAGCTACGCGGCCATTACTTCGTGATTGCGAGTGCAAAGGTAGCTATTTGTTTTATTTCTGCAAGCTTTTTCTTTAGTTTTTTAACTTTTAGTCCAACATTTTTGGATTAAACAGAAGGTATCCAATATTTAATCCAAAGTTAAAGTTTTGCTTTGGATAGCTGTAACCGTTGGCATATAAGCTAATAGAAGCAAATGGCAATCTAATTACCAAAGAGGTCTCACCCATGAAATTATATGAACGCATAAACTTACCATAATAGGGGACATCCACATAGGATGATCCTGTTGATATGATCTCTTTCTTAATTTCATACATAGGAGCAAAGCAATAGAAATCGGTACGGAAATGTACAAATTTACTAAGCTTAAAGATGGGAGATAAACCTATCGCCGCATACTGATTCGCCCTAAATGCTTCGTTAAACACAATTGTGCTATGGGGTGTTGGCGTAAAAGCCGGAGCTTGCAAAATTGAAGCTGTGTAATTATTATATAGATTCTTGCTGGAAATAACCATTTCGGCAGTATAACCCAGATTGAATTTATTTGAGAATTGATGGTAATTATGTAATCGGCCCTTAATTTGCAACCAACTGTGATTTCCATCGTTGGTTGCAGTGTATGCTGTAGTTGTAGCTGGTTTGTATTTTTCTTTTCCATTTATATACTGAGCCATAAGGTATTGCTGCTTTCCAGAAACGGGATACAGTTTATCATCCAGCGAATTGCCTTCTATGCGCAGAGATGCAGAAAAAAGATCGTAGCTGCTATTGTCGAATTTTGAATTTGCGAAAAGTATGTTTGATGTCTGAAAATAGAAATCATTAAGATGCCCATAAGAGACTCCCACTTCGGCTTTTGCTTTATTTAGAAAGGGAAGACCTAGTTTTACCTTCAAATAACTTTCTTTTTGCTGAATAAAAGAGGGGAGTACATCCTCATAAAAAAGGGACTGACTTTCAGAGTATTTCTTAAACGAATAAGCTCCCTGAATATTCAGATAAGACGGAATTCGTGTTTTCAGATAACTGCGCGCATTAAATAAAACTCCGCTGAAAGAGTTTCCTACATGAAAATTGGCCGTATAATCGGCAGCTACATGTGCCAGCGATTGATAGTTAATGCCTAAGAAAAGCTGATTGGCCTGATGCGAAGATACATTTCCTCCAAAAGACACTTTTATTTCGTCTTTTACTGTAACATCCAGATATAAATCGAAGTATTTTTCTTTCCGGTTATAAACTGCATGTGGAATTATTTCCTTTATCTTTGAATAAGATAGCATTTTAAAATATGCACGGCGGAATTCTTCCATCGAGAATTCGTTATTGATATCTCGGTGTAACTGAGCTTCAATATATTTTCGCTGAGCATCCGTTACTCCGGATATATGAATGTTCTTGAAAATAAGCGGAGGGAGGCCTTCTTTATACTGCTTGCGCTTCAGTCTTAATTCCTCTTTCGTAACTTCTCGGGGAACACGCATTTTGATGGAATCTATAATGGATAAAGTTCTTCTGTAGCCTATATCCATCAATTCCTTTGCTTTTTGGAAATCCAGTAAAGACACATCAGTAAATTGAAATTTTAGAATCATGCCATCTTCATCAGGAACATCGTATTCTGTTTTCTGCATAACCATTGTTTCCATCTGATTATACGGATTCTCGCTGGGCTTATTATTCACACTGGCAACTACCGATCCTAAGATAAAGTCAGGATTAAAATCCGATTTCATCGTCGTAACCGGAAAATTGTCATAAATTCCTCCATCAAACAGAGGAACACTGTCCTTCCATATAGGTTTGAAAACAAATGGAAAAGACATAGAGGCTCTTACTGCGTCGCCTAAATCTCCGTTTCTGAATACAACGGCTCTTTTATTATAGATATCAGATCCAATGCAACGGAAAGGAACGAACAAGTTGTCGAAATTCCATATAGCCTTTGCTGTAGCCTGAGCAAATAAAGTAACGAAAGCCTGATTCATCTGGATGGGGTTAACCAGACTTTGTGGAAAGAAACTGGTTTTTACCTGCAGCGAATCCGAAATATCTATTGTAAAGTGAGAAAAATCGGGAGTAACATCGGGTTTCTTAAAGTAGTAGGAGTAATCATCCTCTACAATGCCGGTTTGCCAATAGCCAAATTCTTTTGATAGCAAAAGTTCAAGCATCTCGTCTGGCGTATATCCCATCGCATAAAGGCTTCCAATAATCGATCCAATAGAAGTCCCGGCGATATAGTCGATCGGAATATTATTTTCTTCAAGTGCCTTTATAACACCAATATGTGCAGCTCCTTTTGCACCGCCTCCACTAAGAACAAGTCCTACCCGCTGCGCAGAAAGCGGTTGCAGAAGCATCAAAAATAAAGAAACTAATATCGCACTATTTCTCATCTGTTAGATTTTTAATAATTTCAAAAAGCAATATGGGTAAACAACTTAATTACGCACTCAAAAGTAACTGAAACTTTAGATATAAACAAAAAAAGAGGAGGAACTTTACGCTCCTCCTCTTTGTATTTACATTGATTTGTCGATTAGATTAATTCGACACTTCGTTTGATAAAGCGACTAAGGGCTTCTCCTTTAAGCATACCGTTAGATAACAGGGCTAAGTCTATCAGCTGACTAACCTTCTTGTTTGATTGCGCGTAGGAAGAAAAAACTGAATTACATTCGTTCGTAATTTCTTCGATCTTCTTACTTGTGTTATCCAAGTCTTCTTTTTCAGATACAGGGATCTCTTCTTCCTTTTTACCCTTTTGACTGGCTTGAAGATCGGCTTTACGGGCTTCCCATCCTTTTTTATCAGCAAGAAGCGGATTAATTTTCTCTGCGCAAGCTGTTTCTTCGTCTTTCAGAACTTCTTTAATTAAAGAATGGTCGGCATTAAGTACAAGGCTATAGCTATCGGGGAGTTCTCCATAGAAAGACATACCTGGTTGCATGGCGGCCATTTCTCTCATTCGACGCATATATTCGCTTTGCGTAATCATAACCGGATTCACGTTTTCTCCCAGCGCTTCAAACGTTACAATAAACTCGGCTTTATCTAGCTTGGGAAGCTGACTTCTAAAGATTTCCTGTAAAGCATTTTGTTGTTCTTCAGTCAGGTGTACTTTGTTTGCATCATCCTTACGGATAAGATTGTCGACCGTTTCACTGTCTACACGTACAAAACGTGACTTTTCAAACTTTTGTTCAAGCTGACTTACTACATGTATGTCAAGCTGGCCATCCATTACCAACACATTATAACCTTTGTCTTTGGCAGCATGTATATAGCTGTATTGCTCGTCTTTATTGTTTGTATAAAGGTAAATTGTATTTCCTTCTTTGTCTGTTTGGTTTTCTTTAATAAGGGTTTTGTATTCTTCGAATGTAAAGCTCTTACCATCTACATCTTTAAGAAGAGCAAATTTGGCACCCCGGTCATAGAATTTCTCATCACTAAGCATGCCATACTGAATAAACAGCTTAAGATTATCCCATTTTTCCTCGAACTGAGCGCGGTCTGATTTGAAGATCTCTTCCAAACGATCGGCAACTTTCTTAGTGATATGGTTTGAAATTTTCTTAACATTGGAATCGCTCTGCAAATAGGAGCGGGAAACATTCAGAGGAATATCCGGAGAATCAATTACCCCATGTAACAAAGTTAGGAATTCAGGAACGATACCTTCAACCGAATCTGTAACAAATACCTGGTTACAGTATAGCTGAATCTTGTTACGATGCAGTTCCATATTGTTTTTAATCTTAGGGAAGTAAAGAATACCTGTAAGATTGAAAGGATAGTCGACATTCAGATGAATCCAGAAAAGAGGTTCTTCAGTCATAGGATACAAATCCTGATAGAACTTTTTATAGTCTTCATCTTTTAAATCTGAAGGCTTACGTATCCAGGCAGGTTGTATATCATTTATAACATTATCTTCGGCTGTATCGACATATTTACCATCTTTCCATTCTTGTTTTTTTCCAAAAGCAATAGGCACTGGCAAGAACTTACAATACTTGGTAAGCAGGCCGTTTATCTTATCCTTATTGAGGAAATCTTTGTTTTCGTCGTCAATATAAAGGATGATATCCGTACCTCTGTCGGTTTTTTCGGTTTCTTCCATTGTATATTCAGGCGAGCCATCGCAGCTCCATTTCATTGGAACAGCTCCTTCTTTATACGATTTTGTTATGATCTCCACTTTTTTAGATACCATGAACGAGGAATAAAAACCTAAACCAAAGTGACCAATGATGGCGGCTTTATCATCTTTATACTTTTCGAGGAACTCTTCTGCACTTGAGAATGCAATCTGATTGATGTATTTTTCTATTTCATCGGCAGTCATTCCTATACCGCGGTCGGAAATGGTTATGGTATTGTCGTCGTAAGACACCCTAACTGCCACATCGCCCAATTCGCCTTTAAATTCGCCAACAGACGAAAGTGTTTTAATTTTTTGTGTAGCATCAACAGCATTGGAAACAAGTTCACGCAGAAAAATTTCGTGATCGCTGTAAAGAAATTTTTTAATGACAGGGAAGATGTTATCTGTAGTAACACCTATGTGACCAACTTTTGCCATAATTAATAATTTATTAATGTTATGTGTATTATTATTTTAATATAAAACGCAGCTTTTCCTGCTGATTGATGAAAAGCAAATAAAATGCCAAACGTTAAATGTGCCATATTGGCTATTTCTTATGCCAATATTTCAAACCTTCCGAAATAGAAAAGCCGGACAATTAGTTGTCCGGCTTTTCTAATATACTAGCCATAGAAACGTTATAAATTCACTTTTCTAATTTCGGTTGTTATCTTTTGGGCCTCTTTGTCAAAGTCTACAAAAATAGTATCTCCTTCGCTTACTGTTGCCCTAATTATCATTTCGGCCATTTCGTCTTCCAGATACTTTTGGATTGATCGCTTCAGAGGACGGGCACCAAACTGTACATCATAACCTTTGGATGCAATGAAGTCTTTGGCTTCGTCTGTAAGAACCAATTGATATCCAATATTATTGACGCGTTTGTATAAACCGTCCAGCTCAATGTCAATAATCTTATGAATAGACTCTTTATCCAACGGATCAAACATTACAACATCATCAATACGATTTAAAAATTCAGGTGCAAATGCTTTGTTCAAAGCTTTTTGTATAACACTACGTGTAAAGTCTTTGTCGGTTTCTCCGGCAACTTGTGTATTAAAACCAACACCATGACCAAATTCTTTAATTTGTCTTGTACCAATGTTAGAAGTAAGAATCAGAATGGTGTTCTTAAAGTCGATTTGCCGGCCCAAACTGTCAGTCAACCGGCCTTCATCTAACACCTGCAACAACAAGTTGAATACATCAGGATGAGCCTTTTCAATTTCATCAAGTAAAACAACTGAGTAAGGTTTTCTACGAACTTTTTCTGTTAGCTGGCCACCTTCTTCGTATCCAACGTATCCCGGAGGCGCTCCGATCAGGCGTGAAACAGCAAACTTTTCAAGATATTCGCTCATATCAATACGAATTAACGCATCGCCGGAGTCAAACAGATACTCTGCCAGTTTCTTAGCAAGATATGTTTTACCAACACCGGTTGGTCCCAAAAACATGAAGGTTCCAATAGGTTTATTAGGATCTTTCAAACCAACCCGATTACGTTGAATAGCTTTTACAACCTTCTGAACAGCATCATCTTGACCAACAACTTTGCTTTTAAGAACTTCTGCCATTTCAATCAGCTTTAAATTCTCGGCTTTAGCGATCCGCTGAACCGGCACACCAGACATCATGGCAATAACTTCAGCCACTTTGTCTTCATCAACAGTTTCGCGACTTTCATGCAATTCTTCTTCCCAACGCGTCTTTGCTGCTTCCAATTGAAGTAAATATTGACGCTCCTTATCACGGAAACTTGCTGCAAGTTCAAAATTCTGAGATTTTACAGCAGCAACCTTTTCAGCTTTCGTTTCTTCAATTTTCTTTTCTAAGTCTTCAATATTTTTAGGAACAACTATATTTGAAATATGAACACGTGATCCTGCTTCATCCAGTGCATCAATGGCTTTATCAGGGAAATTACGATCGCTAATGTACCTGTCTGTAAGTGAAACACATGCCTTAAGGGCATCAGAAGTATAAATAACGTTATGATGTTCTTCGTAGCGGTCTTTTATGTTCTGAAGAATCTGCAAAGTTTCTTCTTTTGTAGTAGGATCTACAATAATTTTCTGGAAACGTCTTTCCAGCGCTCCGTCCTTTTCAATATTCTTACGATATTCATCCAGCGTGGTAGCTCCTATACATTGAATTTCGCCTCTGGCCAGAGCTGGCTTTAGCATATTGGCTGCATCCATAGATCCGGAAGCAGCACCTGCACCAACAATCGTATGAATTTCATCTATAAACAAAATGATATTCGGATTTTTCGACAATTCATTAAGAATAGCTTTAATACGCTCTTCAAACTGTCCACGATACTTTGTGCCAGCAACAACCGAAGCCATATCAAGGCTTATTACCCTCTTGTCGAACAAAATACGAGATACCTTACGTTGAACAATCCGCAAGGCTAACCCTTCAACAATTGCTGATTTACCAACCCCGGGTTCACCTATTAATACTGGATTATTCTTTTTCCTACGACTTAAAATCTGAGCAAGACGTTCTATTTCTTTTTCTCGTCCAACAATGGGATCCAATCTGTTTTCCATGGCAGCTCTTGTCATGTCAGACCCAAAATTGTCCAATACTGGTGTGTCATTGGGCGATTTTGGTTGAGCAGAACCTTGAGAACCGGAAGAGGAATGACCCGGATCTTTTTTCCCTGTAAAATTATCATCATCATCATCGTCATCATCATCCGTAAAACCATCACGCAATTCTTCAAACTCTTCATCAAAACTTTTCATTTCGGTTCCGTTGATTAAAGTATTGTATATAACCTTGTAATCTATATTTTCTTCATTTAAGATATGCGCTGCAATATTATTATCATCTTTAAGAAGAGCCAGTAGCAAATGCTCGGTTCCGGTTTCATTTTCCTTGAATAGTCTGGCTTCAAGCATACTCATACGCAAAACGCGCTCAGTTTCCTTTGTAACGGCTATTTCTTCATTATCATAGCCATCATCACTAATATTCTTAATATTTTGTTCGATTTTTCTTTTTATGAGTGACAAGTTGGCATTAAGGTCCGTGAGCATATTGAAAGCCTTACCATCGCCATCCCTGAGGATTCCAAGCATAAGGTGCTCCGGACCAATAAAGTTACTTTGTAATCTGACAGCTTCCTCCCGGCTGTATTGAAGGACATCGAACAGCCTCTTTGTATAATTATTCTTCATTTTGTATTTAATGTAATGAGTTTTGCAAAAATAGCAATCTATTTGAACATCTAATCAAAATCCATGCCATTTATACCCAATAAATGTTGAAAAGGCTCAAATAGTAAATTTTCACATTAAAAGCTTTCGTAGTCTGAGGAAAACCCTTACCTTAGTGCGATTTTTCAGAGAGAAAATATAGCGTGTAATTAATATAAATCTAAATGGTTGATCAAGACAGAATTATTAAGATTAACATAGAAGACGAGATGAAATCGGCATACATTGACTATTCAATGTCTGTTATTGTTTCTCGAGCTCTTCCGGATGTTAGGGATGGTTTTAAACCAGTTCACCGGCGTGTACTGTTTGGGATGAATGAATTGGGTAATACCTCCGATAAACCTTATAAAAAATCTGCAAGAATTGTTGGGGAAGTTTTAGGTAAGTACCATCCACACGGAGATTCATCCGTGTATTTTGCAATGGTTCGTATGGCACAGTCGTGGTCGTTACGTTATCCATTGGTAGATGGTCAGGGTAACTTTGGATCAATTGACGGAGATAGTCCGGCTGCAATGCGTTATACGGAAGCCCGTTTAAGCAAGTTGGCCGAAGAAATGCTTCGGGATATTGATAAAGATACCGTTGATTTTCAGTTGAACTTTGATGACACACTAAAAGAACCAACTGTATTGCCGACCCGTATTCCAAATTTACTTGTAAACGGGGGTTCAGGGATTGCTGTAGGTATGGCAACAAATATGCCACCTCATAACATGAGCGAAGCTATTGATGCAACAGTTGCATTTATTGACACAAAAGGGGATATAGATATTCCTGGTTTGATGCAGTATATTAAAGCACCGGATTTTCCTACAGGTGCATATATATATGGATACGCAGGTGTTAAAGATGCATTTGAAACAGGTAGAGGTCGTATCGTTATGCGGGGAAAGGCTGAAATCGAACATGAGCATAATCATGATAAGATTGTTGTTACAGAAATTCCATATCTTGTAAATAAAGCTGAATTAATTAAGCATATTGCCGATTTGGTTTGCGAAAAACGATTGGATGGTATTTCAAACGTAAATGACGAATCAGACCGTACCGGAATGCGTATCGTTGTAGATGTTAAGCGAGATGCGAATGCAAGTGTAGTTCTTAATAAACTATACAAACTTACAGCCTTGCAATCTTCTTTCAGTGTAAACAACATTGCGTTGGTGAAAGGTCGCCCGCAAATGCTTAATCTGAAAGATATGATTAGCGCTTTCGTAGAGCATCGCCACGAGGTTGTTATCCGCAGAACAAAGTTTGAATTGAAGAAGGCGGAAGAAAGAGCTCACATCCTGGAAGGATTAATTATTGCTTCTGATAATATTGATGAAGTAATCGCTATTATTAAGTCATCGAAAAGTCCTGCAGAAGCATTGGAGCGTTTAATGTCCCGTTTCGCATTGTCGGAGATTCAGGCAAAGGCTATTGTAGAAATGCGTCTTCGCCAGCTTACCGGACTTGAACAGGATAAACTTCATGCAGAATTTGAAGAAATCGAGAAATTAATCTCGTATTTGAATGAAATATTGGCAAATGATGACCTTTGTAGAAAGGTTATGAAGGATGAATTGCTTGAAATTAAGGATAAATACGGAGATGCCCGTAAAACAGAAATTATTTATGCTTCTGAAGAGCTGAATCCTGAAGATTTCTATTCGGACGACGAAATGATTATTACTATCTCTCATATGGGATATATTAAACGTACGCCGTTAAGCGAATTCCGTGCACAAAACAGAGGTGGTGTAGGAGCTAAGGGATCTGAAACACGTGATGCCGACTTTGTAGAATATATCTATCCTGCATCAATGCATGCCACCATGATGTTCTTTACCGCCAGAGGAAAATGTTACTGGCTTAAAGTATTTGAAATACCTGAAGGTACAAAGAACTCGAAAGGCCGGGCTATTCAGAATCTCTTGAATATCGAAGCAGGAGATAAGGTTAATGCATTTGTTCGTGTAAAACGTTTGACAACTGATACTGAGTTTATTAATTCTCACTATTTGTTATTCTGTACAAAGAAGGGGGTTATTAAGAAAACACTTCTTGAAGCTTATTCACGTCCACGTCAGAATGGGGTAAATGCCATAACACTGCACGAAGACGACGGATTGATTCAGGTTAGAATGACAAACGGGAAAAATGAAGTTGTAATAGCAAACCGCAATGGACGCGCTATTCGTTTTAATGAAAGTGCCGTTAGAGTTATGGGACGTACTGCTGCCGGCGTACGTGGTATGACACTTGATGCGAATGATCCTACCGACGAGGTTGTTGGAATGGTTTGTGTTAAAGACAACGATAACGAAACCATTCTGGTTGTTTCGGAACTTGGTTATGGAAAGCGTTCAAGTATAGATGATTATCGTATAACCAACCGTGGAGGTAAAGGGGTAAAGACCATCAATATTACTGATAAAACAGGAAAAGTGGTTGATATAAAGAACGTAACGAATGATAACGACCTTATGATTATTAACAAATCTGGTATAACCATTCGTATGAAAGTATCAGACTTAAACGTTATTGGTCGTGCAACACAAGGTGTCCGTTTGATAAATCTTGAAAAACGAAACGATGAAATTGCTTCTGTTTGCAAGGTTATGTCCGAACCGGATGAAGTTTTAGCTGATGATTTGGAACTAATTGACGAAGAAGTTTCAAACAACATTCAGGAGCAGTCCAGTTTATTTGAATCTGATGCTTTTGAAGAACCAGAATTAGATGAAGAATAACTATCTACATTCTAAAATAATTTTTAAACAATAAAGTATATTAATTTCAAATTACAATCGCAATGAAACGATTATTATTAACAGTTGCTCTCTGTGTTGTTGCATCGGCTTCTTTTGCTCAGAAAAAAGACGTGAACACTGCTCAGAGTATTGTGAAAGGGACTAGTCCTGACTTCACAGAAGCAAGAAATCTTATCAAAGGTACATTAGAAAACGCTGAATCAAAAGACGATCCTAAAACATGGTTTGTAGCTGGATTTATTGAGAATCAACAGTTTGATGCAGAAAGAACAAAACAAATTTTGGGACAAAAGCCTAATGAACCTGTAATGTATGATGCATTGTTGAGTATTCTTCCTTATTTTGAAAAGGCTTATACTTTGGATCAGCAACCTAACGAAAAGGGAAAAGTAAAACCTAAATTTGTAAAGGATATTAAGGGTATTTTAGGTGCCAATCATATCTATTATATAAATGGTGGAGCTTATTACTTTGACCAGAAAGATTATAAGAAAGCTTATACTTTCTTTGATCATTATTTGAAAATTTCGGATCACGAAATGTTCAAAGGTGAAGCCGTTGCTGCCAGAGATTCAAACTTTATGACAGTTCAATTTTATGCTGCTGTTGCTGCTACTCAGATGCAGGATTCTAAATTGGCGATCAGTAGCCTTGAAAATGCTAAGAAATTTGATTACAGACGCAATGATGTTTATCAATACCTTTGCTATGAATATGAACAAGCTAAAGATACTGTAAACCTGGAAAAGACTCTTGAAGAAGGTCTTACCCTTTTCCCTGAAGAACAGTATTACCTTTTGAGTCTTATCAATAATTACATTTATTCAAATAGAAATGATAAGGCTATTGAATATTTGAATACAGCTATTGCTAAAACTCCTAATAATGCTCAGCTTTTCGATGTGAAAGGTCGTGTATATGAAACAGGCTTAAAAGATTTTGCCAAGGCAGAAGAATCATTTAAAAAAGCTCTTGAAATAGATCCTAATTATACTGACGCTCTTGGAAACTTAGGTCGTGTTTACTACAACCAGGGAGTTAACAAACAAGGAGAAGCAAATATGATTAATGATACTAAAAAGTATCAGGAAGAACTTAAAGTAGCAAAAGACTTCTTTACGAAGGCTCTTCCTTACTTCGAAAAAGCTCATCAGATGAAACCTGAAGAATCTGAATTTATGATTGCTTTAAGAGGTATCTATTACAACCTTGACATGGGTGATAAATTAAAAGAAATTGAAGCCAAAATGAGTGGCCAATAATTTTCTTTATACCAGAATAAAAAAAGACCTTGATCGAAATGATCAAGGTCTTTTTTTATTCTGGTAATTAGATGTTTAATCCACAAGTTCACCTTTTAGCATTTGTCCTGCAATGCGGGCTGCATCAGCAACATATTTGGAACAAGGGCGACGCTTGTAATAATCGGTCGTACGAATAGATGGGGCGGGAGTAGACTGCGTTTCAGAATCTGGCATCAACTCCCTGCATATAATTGTTTGATGTTTACTTTTAAATATTTCTGACATCTTCTGCACTATAGCATAGTTTCTCGTACGGGCTTGCTGGTCGGTCATATCAATAACCGGATATTTGAAACCGGCTAACATAGCCATGGCACTAACTGTTCCACATATTTCCCTCATACGTCCAACACCTCCACCAAATGAAACAGTCATTCTTTTCGCCATCTCCAGATCTAATTCAAATACATCCGAATAAGCAAGAAATACAGATTGAGCACAATTAAAGCCTGCTTCAAAATTTTGAACAGCCTGCTCTACCCGCTCTTCTATTTCAAATGATTTTATGCTTGTATTAGTATTCATAGTCTACACAAGCTCTGTCTGACTTGAAAGGTCCTATTAATTCTTTGGCTACTGCTACGTGCGCAGGATGTAAAGCATACGTTTTTACATCCTCTAAAGTATCTAACTCCGTTGTAAGAATTAAATCCCATGATTCATCAGGATTGCAGTTAAAATCGACCCGAATTGAACGTAATACGTCAATAATTTGAATCAGAGATTCCAATCCATTCTTAATAGCCTGCATCTTTGCCATTTTTTCGGCTGGAGTTGCAAATTCCTTTAATTTAAACATTACAATATGTCTAACCATGATACTATTATTTTAATTACATTTGTTCGTCTAAGTAAGAATCCTTATAACCTAAGAAATAAAGAATTCCATCGAGTCCGATTGTTGAGATAGACTGTTTGGCATTTGCTTTTACTTTAGGCTTGGCATGAAAAGCAATTCCAAGTCCGGCAATACTTATCATTGGCAGGTCGTTTGCTCCATCTCCAACTGCAACTGTCTGACGCAGATCAACGTTTTCTACCTGAGCTATCAAACGAAGCAATTCAGCTTTACGTTTTCCATCTACAATATCACCTAAATGATTTCCGGTTAGTTTCCCGTCAACTATTTCCAGATCGTTGGCATAAACATAGTCGATGTTATATTTTTGCTTCAAATAATTCCCAAAGTACGAAAAACCTCCGGAAAGGATAGCAATTTTAAAACCTACTTTTTTAAGAATACGCATCAATCGATCTACACCTTCTGTAATGGGAAGGTTGTCGGCTATTTCCTGCATTACAGACACATCCAGACCTTTCAACAAAGCACAACGTTGACGAAAACTTTCAGAAAAATCAATTTCGCCTCTCATAGCGGCTTCAGTAATCGCCTTTACCTGCTCTCCAACGCCAGCTCTTTCTGCTAATTCGTCAATAACCTCAGTTTCTATCAAGGTTGAATCCATATCAAAGCAAATAAGACGGCGCATTCTGCGAAACATACTTTCTTCCTGAAAAGAAATATCAACCTCAAGTTCGGAAGATAGTTGCATAAAGTAGCTTTGCATTTTCTCTTTATCTTTTGGTGTTCCGCGTACAGAAAATTCTACGCTTGCTTTCGGAGTACGTGCATTTTCATCAAGAGGAATCCGTCCGGTCAATCTTTTTATATCATCGATATTCATTCCCTGATCAGCCACAATTTTAGTTACAGCAGCAATCTGGCGAGCAGAAAGTTTCCTTGCCACCATTGTAATTATATAGCGGTTCTTTCCCTGCATATCAACCCACTTGTCATATTGATCTTCCGATATGGGATTAAAACGAATATTTACGCCAAGTTCATAACTTTTAAAAAGAAGTTCTTTTAAAATTTCGCCCGAAGTGCTTCCTTTTGTCTGGAATAATATTCCAAGAGATAGATTGTTATGAATATCAGCTTGACCAATATCTAGAATTAGCGCATCATGTTTTGCAAGTATTTCAGTCAACCCTGCTGTTACACCCGGACGATCTGCCCCGTTAATGTTAATCAATATAAGCTCATCTGTTTGTGCCATATCTTCGTTTTTAGAAGGGCAAAGATAGAGACTATTTGTAAAAATAGCATTAAACCTCAATTAATAAGTCAACGCTAAAATCAAAAAAAGCTGTTTGCAAGAGACAAACAGCTTTTTTGATATATCAGAAAGATACTATTTTTTCACAATTTCATGTATCCTGATAGGTTGAGTATGAATGGACGAAATGTAAAGCTTAGTTGCATCAGCATAGAGAGAACTGGTTAACTTTACAAAATCAGCACCGCCTTGATAAATAATAAATTTGTCTCCTTTGGCGGGCAAAGCTTCTACTCTTACATATCCGGTAACACCAGACATAAAGAGTAGAACCTCATTGGAACCTTTACAATCGACTTCTAACTTATTATTTTCAGTAAGCAACTGATAAGTTTTCAAATCTTTATCGTATGGTAATAATTCCGGTTTTACTTTTTCTATTATTTTTGTTTGAAGCGAAAAGTTCATCAAAAAAAATGATTGGGTTGCGTTTGAATTATTTCGCATTCGTACATATCGTATTTGAGGGTTCAACCTGGCAATTTCACTTTCTCCTTCATTTTCTTCTTTATTCAACTGCAGGCTGGTCCACTTTACTCCGTCTTCAGAACATTCAAACAGGCGCCATCCATTTGAAGAAAGAGGCAAATTGAATGAAGCGGTTTCGATTTCTTTGTTAGGAGCAACTTTGATCCCAACATATTGACCCGCTTTAATCTTTATGGGCTGAAAAACAGGAACAATGGCTATTTCATTATTCCTTTCAGAAATGGGTTCTGTTTTTAATTGCTCTATATTTGAATACAAAGTTGATCCAACCGTCGAATAAATATCTTCATGCTTTGCAAGTAATTCATTTCCTACTTGTTTATATAGTTGCTGAATAAAAGGCATTATAACAAGAGATCCTGTTTTTACGCCAGGTTGAAATTCATTTTGATTAAAATCGCGATCAATCAAATGAATACTATCTAACAAAGCAGTTACTGTCGTATATTTTTGCCAGGAAGCCATTTCGTCTTTATCAGTCCAAGCATTTGCCATTTCCATGGCAGCAGTACCTGCATTACCTAAAAGCTCGAACTGACGAAGCCATGGATTGATTTGTTTTATCAAATTTTTGTTGGGAGACTGACTATATATCATTGTAGGAGCAACTGCAATCTGTGAAAACAGGGCATTAAGCTGGCTGGCTTCAATCTCAAGATATTTATCATTCATAAACGAGTTTAAGAACGATTCGGCAACCGGCTTAATTTGAACAGATTCTTCACGGCGATAATTATGCCCGTTAGGACCTGGATCACTGTTATGTGAACAAAATGTCAGGTATGCAATAGGGGCTTCCGGCATACACAATCTGCATGCTTCTTCCCATGATTTATAAGCATCGTATTCCTGTAAATTCCATGCATACATAGCAACACCAAAGATACCAACCTTCGAAGCTTCTGATTTATCCATTGGATTGGCTACAAATCCACTCATGGCATTTTCAGCGTTCTTATCAATCCCGTAAGCAGGTCCCATTAGCAAATGATCGCGTACGTAATCGCTTACCGGAAAATTCCACCATATAAAAGGATTTCGCTTGATTCGATTATTTACCCATTTAATTCCATCGAGAGTAATATCACCAACTACTTTATCTCCTGTCCACATTATCAGAATGGATGGATCCAGAAGGTTTCCCAAAATATCAAGATAGGCATCTGGACCGGCTGTTGAAGCTTCCCGATTAAACTCAGTAGGGCATAAAAGCAATGGTTTAATATCTCCTTTTTTCTGAACAAACTCTTTGTTTATATAATTAAGTAATCCAGCCTGTTTTTCCGGACGAGTTCCTTCCCCGGCAATATCATCAAAAAACAAGGCAAAGCTTCGTACTCCCAAAGAATACATTTTTTCAAGTTTATTTAATACAGCACTGCTATCCTCTGCATTCCACTTAATATCTTTCCCAGGATTCATGGCCCATACAAAATCCACTTTATTTCGTGAGGCTTCTGCAACTAAATCAATAATTTGTTTTGCTTCTACCGAAGGATAAGGATCACGCCAGGAGGGAAAACGATGATAAGGATCGTCTTTAGGACCATATATGTATGTGTTCAGTTTCAGTTTTCCAAAATAACGCAGCAAATCCATTCTATCTTCGAAATCCCATGGTTTCCCGTAAAAACCTTCAACAATACCGCGAAAGTTCACATCAGGATAATCTGTAATTTTACATGGATTAAGTAGAATACGCCCTTCATCATCTCGTTTGATTAATTGTTTTATTGTCTGCGCTGCATAGAACAAAGACCTATCGTCTGCTATTTCTATTGCTATTCCCTGAGGCTGAATTATTAGTCTGTACGCACCTGAACGTTGAAGTTCGGATTGCTTGTCTTTTAACTTAGAAACGCGGATTGGAAGTCCTTTCTTTGAAGTAATAACCGGAAGAGATTCTTTTATTAAAGCCACGGCATCGGCATCAAGCGATTTTAACCCTGTAATGTAATATGAAGAGGAAGGAGTAAAACTTTGATTCGATACAGTTATTTCCTGAGGAGTAGGAAATATTTGCAAAGATGCATACTGAGCATTTACCTTGAGAGCAACTAACATCAAGGTAAGCATAATAAAATAGATGAGCGTTTTCATGACCGATTATAAATTAGTTAAGAAACAAATAAATCCCTGCATTTACTATATAACAATTTTGAAGAGGAAGAAAGTTTTGTAACTTTTAAATAAAATATTTGTTTATTTAATTTTTTCTCAAATAAGTAGTTACCTAATATTAAATAACTTAATTGAATCTGTGCTATTATGGGCGTATAAAAAAAGGTGAATCAAATATTTGATTCACCTTTTTTAAATTTAATCATATATACTCTCAAGTTTACGAGAGAGAAAAGCCTTCATTGGTCCGTTCAATATTACTTTGTAATAAGTATGAAGTTTTTTAAATAGAAAAGAAGATTTATTAATTTCTTCATGTCTAAGTAAATTGTGTTTAATGTTTAAATTTAGTTATTGCGTTTATTATTTTACTTCGATTATCAGCTCTCTTCCTTGCAGAGATTCAGTTGCATTTGATAACGATCTAAATGCCGGATAGAGTGACGGAGAAATTTGCTGCAATTTTAACTTACATTGCCTGTTCACCGTAACCTGAGAACCATTCATTGTTATTTTTAAATCAAAATTCCCGACTTCATTGTTAACAGTCTTGGTCGCAGCTGGAGTTTCAAGTTTTAAATCCGGAGCCAAAGAAATTTTGTACGAACTAGTTTCATCCGAAAGATGCGGAACTTCAAAAATAGTACTACGCTTACTATTTAACTGTACAGCAGCATAAGGAAGTTCTGGCAGTTTGTAAATAATATAACCATTTACAATTTTAACTGGTTTATTTACCGTAAAAGTAATGGTAATCGTTTCATTCTCACCTCTTTTTATCACTGCATCGTTTGTACCAACCCATTGCTTTACTGCTGTTTCATAATCCATAGGAAATGCATTTAAAGTTGTAACAATGATCCCTTTTACTTTTGCTTCCGATGCAGATAAATTAATATCATAAGAAGCCGATGTTTTAACTTGTTGGGGAAGTATTTCAACTTGTTCTCCGGTTAATGTACACACAACATCCAAATTACCTCTGAAGGGCAGAAGGGAGGCTGAATTGCTAATAACAGGCAAATAACAGTTAGTGCCGTTTAGGGTTGTTTTCACAAGCAGCTCTTTAATTGCATTGAGTCCGCAAACAGATGATTCAAGCGTTCCAGGATATACAGCTACAATTTCGGCCGGAACATTAATAGCACGAAGCATGGTTACAAGTAAATTAGCTTTTTCTGCCATTGTTCCGTATGCTGAACGTAAAACTTCATCGGCTTCCCGAACAGTATATCCTGTTACTTCCAGAGGAACAGGGGTATAAGTAATTCCAGAAAGCACATGATTCAGAATTACGCTGATCTTTTGAGAATTATCAGCAAGACTATCCGTGATATAAGTTGCATACGTTTCAGTTTCCAGAGAGCGTATTTTTGTAATTCCCTCATTTAGTGAAGACAAAGCGTCTTTGCGTGAAGAATATGTTGAAGCCGATAAGAGCGGAACAGCAGGATTGTTTTCCGGCATATACGGCTCATGAAAAGAGGCAGGCACCTGTTTTAAAGTCCAGCTCACTAATTTTTGACCAGATTCTTTCCGTTCATTTTTTACTACCTTTATACCAGAAGCACCGGTAAGAGAATAGGACATTGCTGTTTGCTCGGGTACCGAGATTGTAACAGAATACTCTTTTACTGGCGAACTTTCCTGTAAAGTTTCGTCTATATCAAGTTTCTTATAAAAACCAGTCTTAGATATAACAGAGTAATCCAAATAGATAGTCGCCCCAAGTTCGAGGCCTGTATGCGTTACAACCATCTCTTTCAGTTCATTATAAGCCGGGGCTCCGGCAGCAAAACGGGGAAGAACTTCATTAAATGCGTTATCCGGAGTCTTAACTATTGTTCCGTCAACCATTCGGGTATAAGACGAATGAATCACTAATTTTTGAAATTCAGGATTATAAACGATGAATGTTTCACCGTAGGTGCTGTTCATCGCAGGATGACTGTGCAGTGTAAGTTCTTTACTGCAACGAAACTCCTGACTACCATCCGGATTCAAAATAAATGTTTTCGTCAGTTTATTAAAATCGGCTTCCGAAGGTGTATTAGCTACAGCGGTTATCGCCAGAAGGAATAACCAGCAAAGCAAAATGCTTTTATTATATATTGTATGCATTATAAGTTTAATATTAAGGTTATAACTTTTTTATGATTAACGGTTCCCCATAAGATTTATGTTCGTTAATCGCAGCACGAAATTCAAACCAATCAGATGCTTCATAAACACGTTTCTTTAATGCAAGTTTCTGAATGATTGTAATCTTATTCCCTTTTGTATTAAGATCTCCCTTAAAATCGGCAGCCGGACTATTTCTTGTAGATTTGAAACTTGTAACCGCATTCAGATTCCAACCTTTTGGGATAACTATCTCTTCTTCCAATTCAACCAAACGTGAGCAGGCATCTTTATAAGCATAATTCCGTTCTTCCATATCCGTATTGATACGTAAATAAGTTCGTACGCCGTTGTAAAGGTTATTCATTGTTATGGGTTTTAATACCATTACATTATCGCCTAGTAACGCGTATCCCGGAATCTCATATGTAAATGTAATCTTTATCGGACCAGCTTGATAATCTCTGGGATTTTTGCCGTAATCAACTTTAAGTAATCTGGCCGCAGGAGATACATTTAATAATTCACTTTCAAGGGCGTTTTCCCAACCAGATTGGAATCCACGGGTAAAAATACGACGAACAGAGGCATCGCTTTGCCCTTCGGCAGTTACTGTAAAGCTTCCTTTAAGTGTTCCTTTTGCATCCAAAGTCGATTTAGCCTTAATTTTAAAATAATGATTTTCGGGAGCAGATACAGGTGTTACTAATAAATCGGAACCCTCGGGTATTCCCGGCAAATAATTCTGTTGTTGTTCGGCACTACTCCAAAGTTCACGTACAAAAGGAACCCAGGTAGGATCAAGTGGCATATAAGTCCCATTGGATAGCTTGACAACAGCCACGCAATGATTAAAATGATCTGCTGGAATACTTTCCACCCGACTACCAGCCATTGTCATAGCCGGATATGCTTCGAATCCTGCCATACGAAGGAAAGAGATTAATGTTCCTGCTATATCCTTACACACCCCGCATCGGTCCGTGTAATTCATTTTCGTATTATGCAGAGTAAAGCCTTCACCTTTACCCATGGATATTCCTGAATATCTAATATTGTCGGCCACCCAATGGGTAAGGGCAGCAATTTTATCCATCTCAGTTTTTTTCCCCTTGATAATTTCGTTTACTTTCTTTTGGGCTTCAGGAAGAGAAGCAAAGCTTTTGTAATCTTCGTTTGTTTTGTTAAACCATAGAGATTTATCCTGCCATTTAGGGGTAGAAGACATCATTAGTTTGGGTGCAACATCAAATAAATCTACCATGTTTGGTTCCTTAGGAAATGGCATAATGTTATTCTTTGCGAATGTATAAACTTTCCTATTGCCGTCTAACCTTACTGAACTTGAACATTCTCCTTGATAAAATTCGTACTGCATCTCTTTTTCTGCTGGCAAAGACACACTATACACTTTTCGAACCGTTGGATCGGTGTTCCAAAAAGGAACAATATCATAAAACTGACCCCGCATAGGAGGAATAAAACGCTCTTCATCATCGTTCGACGCACTTAAAAGTGCATAGGTAAACCCTTTTTTATCTATTTCGTAGTCTACAATATCACCTGGATAAAGCCGACCAACTTCCAGCATTATCTGGCGCGCTCCCCAGTATATTGCACGCGCAGGAGCAGCATAATCTTTTGCCTGCGTTACATCAAGATTAATAATATCTCCATTGGCCCTGTAAACCGTTGCATGTCTGAATGATGCAAATGCAGTTAGCGGATCATAATCAAAGATAATCACTCGGTTTTTCAAAGCCCCCGCAGGTGTTTGAATTTTAACTGCTTTACAGATGGAAAAAGATCCTGAACCTGTTGTTTGCACAGTAACATTTGTACTGTCTAAAAGCGTAACGCAATCATGGGATGCATACGTTTTTTGTTTCCCGGCAATGTCTTTCTGGACAAGCCAATCTTGTCCGTAACAAACGGACAAAGAGAGAAACGATGCAAGAATAATGCAAGAATACTTCATATGTTATTCATGTTAAGATAGAATAGTCTATTAATTTCATAGCCAACTGTCTAACAGCTGGCCGGTTAATTTTTCCACTAGTAGTAAGAGGTATATCATCAACCTCAATTACCTGTTTCGGCATCTGATAGCTTGGCAATAAAGACTTCATTCCAAGTTGAAGCTTTTTCAAACATATCGTTCCTTTAATCAGCAAAATAAGAGCTTCTCCAAACTTCGGATGGGGAACAGATGTGATGGCAAAAGGAGAGAATAGTAACGATCGCAGCGTTTCTTCCACTTGTTCGATTTGTATCTTAATACCTCCGCTGTTTACCACATTGTCAATTCTACCCAGTATTTCAAAATGACCATCAGAGTGGATAATCGCCCGATCGTTCGTATACAACTTATTACTACAAATAAGGGGAGCATCTATAATTAAAGTTTCATCTGAAGAGAGAGAAAGCGAAACTGAAGACAAAGGAGTGTAGTACCTACTGGATTCAGATCCGTTGATCCGTCGAAGAGCAATATGAGAAAGCGTCTCAGTCATGCCGTACGAAATGTATACAGCATTCGGGAATAAACGCAACTCTTTTTCCAGAAATGGATCAATTAAACCACCTCCAAGAAGAAGTATTTCAATTCGTTCCAAACGGGAACGTTCTTCCGGAATCTGTAGTGAATTAAATACCTGTAAAGGAATCATCGGAGCAAAACGAAAAACGACAGATGTATCGGCCAAGGGATGCCCGGAGGGTTGTACAACATACAAATTAAGTTTTCCAACCAATGCTCTCACCAACATCATCTTACCTGCAATATAAGTTAAAGGCATACAAAGCAACACTTTATCTTCTGGCATGAGCTTAAAAAATGAACAGGTTAAACAAGCACTCTGCATCATTTGTTCTTTTTTAACTTTCAGAGCCTTAGGCTTACCCGTAGATCCAGACGTATAAACGGTATAAAATTCATCCTCATTATACCATTCCGTAAGAAAATCCCTTAAGTCCTCCATAATAGGAGTGGATCCCTCGGGCAACAGGTCCTTAGAGAAATATTTTCCTTCAACAAGAAGTGTTTGTGTTTGTATGTTGGTATTAAACATTGTTTGGCTCATTTCATATTATTCGTCAGTAAATTTAAAATCATGGACTATATCGGGTATTAATCCGTTGGGATCGAACCACAAACTATCCTTTCTTATCTCTAAGGGCATTGTAATATTATTGGTAAAAAGGGATCCGGTTCCTAAACCCTGAGGGAGCTTTGTATCTAAAGAAGCGGTCCACTGAGCAATTACATTTAACCCGATATTCGACTCCAATGCGGATGTAATCCACCAATCGACACCTGCGTTTCCGGCCTCATTTATCCATTCCTCAGATCCGGATAATCCCCCATGAAGAGACGGTTTCAATATAATATATTGAGGCTGAATCGTTTTAAGTAATTTCTTTTTATCCTTTAAGTCGTTTATCCCAATCAACTCTTCATCAAGTGCTATTGGAATCGGACTACAGGCAGTCAGTTTTGCCATTTCTTCCCATTGTCCCGCGCGGATTGGTTGTTCGATGGAATGAATATCAAATTCAGACAATCGTTTAAGCTTTTCCATTGCTTCTTTGGGAAGGAAGGCTCCATTGGCATCTACTCGTAAAGTAAGTTCATCGTTAGAGAAGGTCGACCTGATATGCTTTAATAAAGACAATTCCTGCTCGAAGTCGATAGCCCCGATCTTTAGTTTAATGCACCGAAATCCAGTTTCCAGTTTTTTAGAAATCTGCTCCAGCATCTTTTTATATTCACCCATCCATATCAATCCATTGATACGGATGCCACATTCACCTCGTGAAAACGATGTATTCCACAAAGCATAGCTTTCCGAATTATAATGCCGTAAAGCACTTTCCAAACCAAAGAGAATCGATGGATAAGTCTTTAAAGCATTATAGTCAATCGCTCCTGTATTTTGAAGCTTTAAACAAGCCGCTTTAAGAATTGATTCATAATCGGGTAAGTCATCGCAACTTAGGTTGGGTAGGGGAGCGCACTCCCCTATACCATAGTGCTGCGGATTGTCTATGGATGTAAGCACAACATACCAAACCTTTCGTGTCAGATAAACCCCGCGGGAAGTTCCCGCAGGTTGTTTAAACTGTAACGTATAAGGTACAATGGTTGCTTGCATCATGGCAATTTAGGAAATTGTTTAAAGTCAGGCTTTCTCTTTTCAAGAAAAGCATTTTTCCCTTCCTGTGCTTCTTCCGTTAAATAGTAAAGCATAGTTGCATCTCCGGCTAATTCCTGAATACCAGCCTGACCATCTAATTCGGCATTTAAGCCTGCTTTAATCATTCGCAAAGCTAAAGGACTATGCATCATCATGGTTTCCGCCCAATCAACCACTTCATCTTCAAGCTGGTCAAAGGGAACAACCTTATTTACAAGCCCCATATCAAGAGCTTCCTGAGCATTATATTGACGACAAAGAAACCAAATTTCGCGTGCTTTTTTTTGTCCTACTATCCGGGCAAGGTAAGAAGATCCAAAACCTGCATCAAAACTACCAACACGAGGACCTGTTTGTCCAAATATTGCATTATCGGACGCAATAGATAGATCACAAACCACGTGAAGAACATGTCCACCTCCAATTGCATAACCATTTACAGCTGCAATCACAGGTTTTGGAATAGAACGAATCTGCTTCTGTACATCCAGCACGCTAAGACGGGGAACGCCGTCTTTACCGATATATCCGCCTTTACCCTTTACATTTTGGTCTCCTCCGGAACAAAAAGCTTTATCTCCGGCTCCTGTAATTACAACAACGCTTATATCAGACATTTCACGACAGATACGCAAGGCATCACTCATTTCACCGGTTGTAGTAGGCGTAAAAGCATTTCTGTAACGGGGACGATTTATAGTAATTCGACCAATTCCATTATAAAAATCAAAAAGGATATCTTCGTATTCTTTGATGGTTGACCAATTTCTGTTCGTAGACATATTTTATATTGTTTTTAGATGATGATAATACGTTTTAAAAACCTCGGCGTTTACTTCCATGGAAGTAATAATCTCAAATAATAGGGGACGTACAGATGTATTTGAAACAAATAAAGGAAGATTGGCCGAGAATTCATCTTCGTTCGTGGCAGCATAGTAATCAAAACCCATAGCCTCGGCCCATTCTCCGGCACGTGTATTATGTCTGCAGCAAACATATGTATCCAACGATGAAGCCTTATTTAATCCTGGCAGCAAGTGAAAAATCTCTCCACCTCCGTTATTTATTAGTAAAATACGCAGGTTATTCCTTGTGTGACGGTTCCATATCCCATTTATATCGTAAAAGAAACTCAAGTCTCCGACAACCAGAAAAGTAAGTCCTTTATGAATAGCAGCAAAGCCAACAGCTGTCGAAACGGACCCTTCTATTCCACTGGTTCCTCTATTACAATAAACAGCAATCGAGGGGTCTAAAGGAAAGAGTTGCGCATTGCGAACAGTCGAACTATTTCCCAATTGTAAGGCCGCTTTAGCAGGTAAGGAAGAAAAAAGATTTCCAATTGCCCACAAATCAGAGAATACAATATCCATTGGAGGCTTAACCCTTTGAGTTTGTTTCTCCCATCGAGATTGATAAATATGTTTTTCTCCCGTATCGGGACATTTTTTTAATAGTTCTTCAATAAAGGAAAGCGGATCCATTTCAAGTTGTGCAGTAAGACACTGGAATAGATCGACGATCTTGTTATCTTCAGAAATACACCAATGAGCTTTTGGAGGGTGTGAACGCAAGAATTTCTTTATCCTTTTGGAAACAATATGTCCACCTAATGTAATAAGTAAATCTGGCGAAAAACAAACAATTTCTTCGTTTAGTAACTGATACAATATAGCATCATAATTATAAATAACGCTTGATGAAGGGATATTCGCCGTATGTTCGGCAAAAATAACACAATCAAACTTTGCTGCAAGCTGTTCAAGCGCTTGTTGTAATCCATTAAAAGGAGGCAACTGCCCGACAAGAATCATTCGCTTTTTGTGTTCATTCCATTCTTCCAATAAAATATTATTTTTCAGAGAAGAATAAGGCCCATCGCGAAGAATTGGTTTAATAACAGGTAATTCTGTTGCAGTAAAATCAAACAAAGGTTCGGCTAAAGGTATGTTTATATGAGTCGGACCAGGAACATGGTAAGTTAATTGAGTGATAGCTTCATGCATTAGACGCTTGCTGTACCATTCCTCTTCCTCCGAAATTGGATCGGGCAACTGTACAGAATGTTTTACAAGAGAATTAAACACTCCCGGTTGTGGAAGTGTTTGACCATCCATCTGACCAATCCATGCCTGAGGCCTGTCGGCCGAAATTACAAGTAAAGGAACCTGCTGATAGTAAGCCTCCGCCACTGCAGGTGCCAGATTTAACAAGGCAGTTCCAGAAGTACAACATACAGCAACCGGCTGCTGAAGTTCCTGTGAAAGACCTAATGCAAAAAAACCCGCACTCCTTTCGTCGACTACAGTAAAACATCTAAAAAGAGGATTTTGAGAAAATGTTTGAATAAGTGGCGAATTTCTGGAGCCCGGACAAAGCACAACCTCTCGAATTGAATATGCTTCGAGCATGGCTGCCAGTAACAAAACATTTTTCTTTGAAGAGTACATAAGCTTTTATTTTAATATGGCCAACATGGTCTGTAATTTATCTTTTGTTTCTTCCCATTCCTGATCAACATCCGACGACGCCAGTAATCCGCCACCAGCATATAGAGTAAGCTCCTTGCTGTCAATTTGCATGCAACGGAGGTTTACATACAAATCATTAGATCCTTTAGGGTCTATTCTTCCAATAAACCCCGAATAATAACTGCGATCGTATCCTTCGTTTTCGTTAATAAAACGAAGAGCGTCCTTTCTTGGCAACCCGCAAATAGCAGGAGTAGGATGAAGCAACTCTACCAAATCACCTAAACAAGCTTTATCAGATAATTCAAAATGAAAATCCGTTTTTAGATGGGCAAGTTCGCCTGCGCGAACTGTATAAGGTCCGTCTTCCGAAGGATTAATTCCTGAAGAAGCAAGTTGAGTTTTAATATATCCTGCAACCAAGGCTTGTTCTCTTCGGTTTTTATCATTCCAATTATCAGGCAAAAGGTTGTTAATTATCGGCTGCGTTCCTGCCAGCGCTACAGTATGCCAGTTGCCGGATTCCCCAGAGAGTAAAAGTTCCGGAGTACTACCTAACCATGTTCCGCTTTGCGGAGTATGACATAAATACACGAATGCTCTCGTGTACAGTTTGCACGCATTATAAAATGACTGGGCCGGAGAAAATGATTTAACTTTACATCCCTTTATTTTACGTGATAAAACTAATTTTTCGAATGTACCTTTACGCAATGGATCGATGAACAAATCAAATATCCGTGTGTAATTTGTAAACGAATCAGCCTCATCCTCAACAGAAAATTCTTGAAAATCATCCATTATCCGAAATGATTTGCCAGATGAATAACCCGCAATAGCTTTCCAACCAGTAGAAACGACATCAGCACGAATCAAAACTATCGGATGCGAATCATTTAAACAAAATGGAGCCAATACAAACCCCTTTTTTCCATTTAAATCCGAATAGGTCTTTAAGTTACACGCATTGTCTCCTGTTTGCAAAACCAAGGTAGGCTCGTTTAAACCCGGAAGGCAATATAATGCAAAGCTGCGATTCTGATTAATTAAGGCATCAATCCCTTCAAAATTTGTTACTTCTTCAGGAATCATCGTTTCTTTAAAATACTGTTCATCACTCGAATACTGGAAATTAACTTTCCCATAGATGATATAATATCCACATTCCAGATATGGGTAGATCTTCCTTTGTGAATAATTCTTGCTACAGCTGTAACAGTATCGCCTTCGCGAGCCGAGGATATATGATTACCGCTAACCTGCATGCCAACAACAAATTCGCATTCATTACAAAGCAAGTTAGATCCAAATCCAGCTACTGTTTCTGCAAGGGCCAATGTAGCCCCCCCATGCAAAATTCCAAATGGCTGACGGGTACGAACATCTACAGGCATAGTTGCTTCCACATGATCCTCCTCGGCAATCGTAAAACGTATGCCTAAACTGTGCATGAGCGAATCTTTGAGACTGTCATTAATCTTTTCAAGAGAAGTACTCAATCCGATAAAGGCTGTAAAAATATATTTCTCGATTAAATGAGCAACGCCGTCTTCTTCGTTCGATAAAGTAACATAATCAGCACAAGCTTTAACGGGTTCTTGCGCATTAGCCATGGCCACTCCCAAACCAGCATATTCTATCATTGAAAGATCATTAAAGCCATCACCAACAGCAATAACTTCTTCTTTTGTAATATTTAAATCATCTACCAGCATTGCTATTGATTTAGCTTTGTCAGTATTTAAAGGAACTAATTCAAGGAAAAAGGGTTCAGATCGGTAAACCCCAATTTGCCCGCCAAATGAGTTTTGCATTTCTTTCTCCAGTAAAGCCAATCTGGCAGGTTCACCCATCATAAGGCATTTGGATGGAGAAAAATTCATTGCTTCAAGAAAATCAGGAACTTGTCGAACAGGCATTTTGTTTAAAAACGATTCTTTCTGGACAAATTCATTGTCGGGAGTTTCTGTTATTATGGACGTTTCGTCAAAAGAAACAAGAGCAAAGTTTTTCTTTTTGGCGATGCTTTGAAAATGGGGAAGAATGTTTTTATTCAGTCTTTTTTCGTGAGTAATTTTTCCGGTAGTACAGTCAACAATACAACCTCCATTGTATGAAAGAATATATCCTCCAAACTCGGAAAGTTTCAATTCTTCTGCCAACGGTTTTATACCATAAGTAGGCCTTCCTGATGCCAATACAACTTTTATACCTAGTTCCTGAGCTTTAATAAGAGTCGCCTTTGTACGAGGTGATATCTCTTTTTTTGCATTAGTAAGCGTACCGTCAATATCAAGTACTATAAGTTTATACTTCATGGGTTCTAGTTTGATTTAATCACAAAAATAAAACTAATTTCCGAAACTTACTTCAGATAAAGCTTATTCCTGTATTCAAAAAGGTATTTTAAATAAAAACCCCATAAAAGAAGCTTTTGTTGCTCTTTTATGGGGTTAGTGAGATTATAAAACTTAATTTATACTCCTACAACAGGATTAATTACCAATTGCAAATTCAAACCTCTAGACAATCTAATGAGGGTTGAAAGCTGAAGGTCTACTTTACCGGCTTCAATTCTTGAAATATATTCCGGTTTAACTCCTAAAAGTTCAGCAAACTGTTTCTGGTTTAAGCCTAACTCTTTTCTACGTGCTTTTAGCATTTTGCAAATAACAACAACTTCTGCTTTCGGATCAATTCTCCCAGCAGCTACTTCTGCAGATTCTTTTAAATTTTCCATATTCTTCTTAACTGTTTTCTAAACCAAATTATTAATAGTATATCTTTTTTTAACTATAACATTCATATCGCACGGATTGTTGCATCAATTATTAAAAAAAATAATTCATTTGTTTCTATTGCTCTAATTTACTAGCATGTAGCAAGTTCTCACAATGAAATTATTTTTCCTTTCTCTTGAATATATTTATATAAATGCTTATAAAATGCATGTTTCGTTAGGGTAGATGCATTCCCTAAAATTATAAGCTTCATTCGTGCTCTTGTTATTGCAACATTCATTCTGCGCAGATCCAGTAAAAATCCTATTTTACCTTCATCATTTGCACGAACCAAACTAATCAAAATTACATCTCTTTCCTGACCCTGAAATCCATCTACTGTATGAACCGTAATTAATTTACGGTAGGGCTTGAAAAAAACATCACGTTTTATAAGCGATCGCATGTACTGTACCTGGGCTTTATAGGGAGAGATAAGACCAAAATCAATTTGTTCATCCAATACACGGTCTCTTCCTATTTTACTTATATACTTGTACAATCTATCAATCAACAAATGAGCTTCCTCCTTATTTATTTTGCTAAGGCTTTCTGCTTGCTGATCTTCTCTAAAATCGCATCCGTCTGTATTATACCAAACTAAAGGTGTATCGTAAGCAAGAATACCACGGTCCTTAACTTCCGGAGCAGCCTTCAATTCATTATTATAAAACCATGCAGAAGAAAATCCCATAATATCTTCGTGCATTCGATATTGAACCTTCAACATTGAAACAGTCGATGGTTTTCTTGCTGCCACCTTTTGCATCAGCGTTTCACTTAGTCCTTCTTTTGCAGCCTCCATACATTTAATTGTGGGAGGGAGCTGATGATGATCTCCTGCCAGTATTACCCGATCTGCTTTACTTATTGCTACCCAACAAGCTGCTTCCAATGCCTGAGCTGCCTCATCTATGAATAATGTTGTGAACCGATGATTATCCAAAACCCGATTTGCTGTTCCAATAAGAGTACTGGCAACTACCCGGGCCTGATCAAACAGGGATGCATCGATTGCCACCTCTAATTCGGTTGCTCTAAACCGCAAACGCGACATACGGTTACGTATGGTTTCCCGTTCTTCATGACTATGCTTTCTCATAGAGCGCTGCAAATCTCTGATTGCTTTCCGTATACTCCATAATTCGGGATAGTCCGGATGAGATTCAAAACGTCGTTCGTAAGTAAACGATAACATTTTATCATTTACACGGGTAGGATTGCCAATCCGTAAAACCGATACACCACGATCCACTAATTTTTCCGCAATCCAATCAACTGCCATATTACTTTGAGCACAAACCAGTACCTGATTTTCCCGCTGCAATGTTTCACAGACAGCTTCTTCAAGTGTTGTTGTCTTTCCTGTTCCCGGAGGACCGTGCACTATAGCAACGTCCTTTGCTTCGAGTACACTGTTAACAGCCTCTTCCTGAGTCGTATTCAACCAAGGGAAACGCATAGGCGTAAGCTCCCTGACAGAAGAAGACGTATTTCCTAGCATTACATCCCGAAGGTGCGACAACCGGTTGTTTTTAGCATTCATTACTGTTGATATAGCAGTAAACATTGCTTTATAACTTGTTTCGTCAAAGTAAAGCTGTATACCAAGATCGGAGGCTTGCTTTAATTCAAGCAATGCTTCCGGATTAGGTAATACTATTACCATACGATCGTCTTTCACATAACTAATCAAAGCAGACCAGTTGTAATAATGAAGCGAACCTCCAATGCCGGAATTAAAAAAACAAACCGGTTTTCCATATTCAAAGGCATGTTCCAGTTCCTTATCTTCAGTACGTTCAATTTCTACAACAAATTGATTCAATGAATTATAATAACTTCTTCCTGTCTCAACCGGAAACCAACAAAGACCTTGCTGCTTCCTTTTCCAAATCCCTATTCGTTCTGATTGTTGACGGTATGCTTCTTTTTCCGAAGCGTACTCTTTCAACAACAGATTGTATTGATGTTGGAGTTCTAATACAGGCGAGAAAGTCGTTTGTAATATCATTTAAGATCAATTTGACTGCAAATATACAATTTATTCTTATTTTATTGACTAGTTTAGCATAAACATGATAAATTAATTTACTTTTTATTTAATCATTGAAACTAATCGCAGATGTATACATAGTTTTACTGGTTTAAAATGAGTGCTTTTACTCTTCAAAAATATATAAGAATACTTACATCCCGCGGAAGCAATCCATTGTATATGGATAACAGCAACTAGCCGTTTTGTTTTCGTGAGAGGGGTAACAAAGTCGTACCATGTAATTTAATTGAACCAATTAGTTGCTTTTTTCAAAAAAAATGAATTTTCCGTCTTCAAAAAGAGGATGTGTTTTCAGTTTTTCTCCAAAAAGTGAAGGCTATAATGCCAAAAGTGAAGGCTTTTTAGGGAAAAGTGAAGGCTATAAAAGGTTAGCCTTCACTTTTAATTTGTTGATTGTCATATTTTTAAAGGTAAAAGTGAAGGAGTGAAGGCTATTTTTAATATAAACTTTCCCGGGAAGAGGAAAAAAAGTCTCTGGAACGGGGAATATTCCCCGGTACTTTTTGGTCTGAAAGTATATACTTTGAGTCGCCAAAGTATATACTTTAACAACTCAAAGTCCTAATTATGAAAGTTCAAAATTATAATCAATTTTTCGTAGACTTGCTTGGTAACTTTATTAAAACTATAGCGTGATAAATGTATTTGACTTCATATTCAAGGAATAAAGCTTACAGTTCATTGCAAAAAGAATGCTCGAGATAAAAAACACTAATAAAATTAACCAAATCCTGAACAAAACAACAATACTTTGAGTTTTATATACGTGTAAAAGATAACAATCTGCTTAATAAATAATTCTGATTGAAAAACGGATTCCATAATAAATTAATTGATATGATATTTGATATTGAAATGCTTAAAAAATTCTACGCTTCTTTTGGAAGTAAAGTAGATAGGTCGAAACAGCGTGTTGGTAAACCTTTGACGCTTGCCGAAAAAATCTTATATGCACATCTTTACAATCAGGAAGAATTAAAAAGCTATCTCAGAGGGGTGGATTATGTAAATTTTCGGCCCGATAGGGTGGCTATGCAGGATGCAACTGCACAAATGGCATTGCTTCAGTTTATGAATTCCGGAAAGAAAAAATCGGCCGTACCGGCAACAGTTCATTGTGATCATCTTATCCAGGCACATATGGGGGCAAAAACGGATATGAATACGGCCAATGAAAGTAATAGAGAAGTATTCGACTTCCTACGAAGTGTATCTGCCAATTTTGGTATAGGATTCTGGAAACCTGGAGCCGGTATCATTCATCAGGTGGTACTTGAAAATTATGCTTTCCCTGGAGGAATGATGATTGGAACTGATTCTCACACACCCAATGCAGGGGGCTTAGGTATGATTGCAATTGGAGTAGGAGGTGCTGATGCCGTAGATGTTATGACCGGCATGGAGTGGGAATTAAAAATGCCTAAACTTATTGGTGTTAAGCTTACAGGAAAACTAAACGGATGGGCATCGCCAAAAGATGTAATCCTCAAACTGGCTGGTATCCTAACTGTAAAGGGTGGAACGAATGCCATCATCGAATATTTTGGAGAAGGAACGACTTCTATCTCTGCCACTGGTAAAGCTACAATTTGTAATATGGGTGCCGAAGTAGGGGCTACTTCTTCTCTGTTCCCTTACGATTCTCAAATGTCTGCTTACTTACGGGCAACAGGTAGAGCCGAAATCGCTGCTTTAGCCGATGAAATATCAGAATATCTTATGCCGGATCCTGAAGTTTCCAATCATCCGGAAGCTTTCTACGACCGACTTATTGAAATTGATCTGTCCGTACTTGAACCTCATATTAATGGTCCTTTCACGCCAGATGCCGCGACTCCTATTTCTCAGTTTGCAGCCAAAGTGATAGAAAATAACTATCCTCGTAAAATGGAAGTTGGACTTATCGGATCATGTACCAATTCTTCTTATCAAGATTTAAGCAGGGCAGCTTCAATTGCTCGCCAGGCTTATAATGATAAGCTAAAAGTTGCATCTCCTCTTATTATTAATCCCGGTTCAGAACAAATTAGGTATACAGCTGATAGAGACGGACTTCTTGCATCGTTCGAAAATGTTGGAGCTGTAATTATGGCCAATGCTTGCGGTCCTTGTATTGGACAGTGGAAACGCCACACCGACGACAATAGCCGGAAGAATTCTATTGTTACTTCATTTAATAGAAATTTCGCAAAACGAGCCGACGGGAATCCCAATACTCATGCTTTTGTAGCTTCGCCGGAGCTAACAATGGCGCTTACTATAGCTGGCGATTTATGTTTTAATCCGCTTACCGATACGCTTACAAACGAGTCTGGTCAGCAAATTAAGTTAAATGAACCTCAAGGCACCGACTTTCCGCCTAATGGCTTTGCTGTAGAGGAAAATGGATACGTAGCTCCGGGAGAAGAGGTTACCGAAATTAAAATTAATCCGGATTCAACCAGATTACAAGCTCTTGAACCGTTTACTCCATGGGATGGAAACGACCTGTTGGAGATGCCTTTACTGATAAAAGCAGAAGGTAAATGTACAACAGACCATATTTCGATGGCAGGTCCCTGGCTTCGTTTTCGCGGTCATCTCGAAAATATTTCTGATAATATGCTAATGGGAGCAGTCAACGCGTTCAATGGTAAAACAAATTCCGTTTTAAACCAGCTTAATGGCGAATATGAAGCCGTATCTGCTGTGGCTAAGCTATATAAGGCGAAAGGTATTTCCTCTATTGTTGTCGCTGAAGAGAACTATGGAGAAGGATCATCCAGAGAACATGCAGCGATGGAGCCTCGCTTTTTAAATGTAAAAGTTATTCTCGCGAAATCTTTTGCCCGTATCCATGAAACAAATTTGAAAAAACAAGGGATGCTTGCACTAACGTTTGCCAATAAATCTGATTACGATAAAATTCGTGAAAATGATCATATTTCAATTATGGGTTTACGTTCGTTTGCTCCGGATATGAATCTCACAGCTGTAATTTATCATGCAGATGGAACGCATGAATCTTTCGAAGTAGTACACACCTATAATAAAATGCAGATTGATTGGTTTAAAGCCGGAGCTGCGCTAAACGTTACAAAATAATAGACAATGAATAAGATTACGAAACAAAACGACAGACTCGTTGTGCCGGATCAGGTGATTATTCCTTTTATTGAGGGGGATGGTGTTGGGGCAGAAATAACACCCGCTTGTCAGTCCATTGTAAATACAGCAGTAAAAAAGGCTTATAAAGAAAAAAGGGAAATACTTTGGAAAGAGGTACTTGCCGGAGAAAAAGCATTTAATGCAACTGGGAGTTGGCTGCCTGAGGAAACAATGCAGGCATTCAGAGATTACCTGGTTGGAATAAAAGGTCCGCTAACTACACCAATTGGAGGAGGAATACGTTCGTTGAACGTAGCTCTGAGACAAGAACTAGACCTCTATGTCTGTTTGCGCCCGGTCCGATGGTTTAAAGGAGTTGTATCTCCAATAAAAGAACCGCAAAAGGTGGATATGTTTATTTTCCGTGAGAATACGGAGGATATCTATGCTGGCATCGAATGGCAGCAGGGTACGCCTGAAGCTGCCAAATTTCTGAAATTCTTAACAGAAGAAATGGGAGTAAAGAAGATTCGTTTTCCCGAAAGCTCATCTTTTGGAGTAAAGCCAGTATCAATAGAAGGTACACAACGTTTGGTTCGGTCGGCTATAGAGTTTGCCGTTACCAACCACCTGCCAAGTGTAACTCTGGTTCATAAAGGCAATATTATGAAGTTTACTGAGGGAGGATTTAAATTATGGGGGTATGCTGTTGCAGAAAATGAATTTGCAGATCAAACCTTTTCGATGCTTCAGTATGAGGCCATCAAAAAAGGCCAAGGTGAGTCAGCAGCTGAAAAAGCCATTGAAAATGCAATAAAAGAAGGAAAAGTTATCATTAAGGATGTTATAGCTGATGCGTTCTTACAGAACACGTTACTTATTCCGGAAGAATATTCGGTTATTGCTACTCTGAACCTTAATGGGGATTATATATCTGATCAGTTGGCGGCCATGGTAGGAGGGATTGGAATTGCACCCGGAGCAAATATAAATTACATTAGCGGACATGCCATCTTTGAGGCAACTCATGGTACAGCACCAGGTATTGCAGGTAAAAATGTAGTGAATCCATCTTCTTTACTTTTATCATCCGTCATGTTGCTTGAGTATCTGGGATGGAACGAGGCTGCAAAACTGATTGTCGACGCCATGGAATCTTCCTTTGAAAGGGGAGAGGCAACTCCTGATTTAGCTCGTTTTATGAATAACGGAAAAACTCTCTCTACAACCGAATTTCGCGATAGTATTAACAATATAATAAATAAGTGACTCATGAAAAAGGAATATATTATTTACAAGCTTTCAGAAACAATTAAGTCGTCCTGTAAAATTGAAAACGAATTGTTTTCTAAATATGATGTAAAACGGGGATTACGCAACGAGGATGGAACAGGTGTGCTTGTAGGACTTACTAAGATTGGCAATGTTGTTGGTTACGAACGTTTGCCAGAGGGTGGTTTAAAAGCGATACCAGGTAAATTGTTTTATAGGGGGCTTGATGTAGAGGATATTGTTCATGGATTAATCGCAGATAAACGTTTTGGCTTCGAAGAAGTTGCTTATTTGTTACTTTCCGGAAATCTGCCAGACAAAGAAGAGTTGGATGCTTTCCGGGAACTTATTAATGAAAATATGCCGCTAGAACAGAAAACCACCATGAATATTCTGGATCTGGAAGGTCTTAATATCATGAACATTCTGGCCCGTAGTGTATTGGAAATGTATACGTTTGATCCTAATCCAGATGACACTTCCCGTGATAATCTTGTGCGTCAATCTATTGAGCTTATATCAAAGTTCCCGACAATTATTGCCTACGCATACAACATATTAAGACACAGTACTCAAGGAAGATCATTACATATCCGTCACCCGAAAGAAAATCTATCGATTGCAGAAAATTTCTTGTTTATGCTTAAGAAAGATTACACGGAACTAGAAGCGCGGACACTGGATTTATTGCTTGTTCTGCAAGCTGAACACGGTGGAGGTAACAATTCTACATTTACGGTTCGGGTTACCAGCTCTACAGGTACGGATACATATTCTTCTATAGCTGCTGGCATTGGCTCTCTTAAAGGTCCGCTTCATGGAGGTGCGAATTTACAGGTAGTAGATATGTTTAACCACCTTAAAGAAAATATAAGTGACTGGAAAAGTGTGAAGGAAATTGATAAATACTATAACTGTATGCTTCGCAAAGAGGTGTATGATAAATCAGGACTTATATATGGTATTGGTCATGCAGTATATACAATTTCAGACCCTCGTGCTTTATTATTAAAAGAACTTGCAAGAGACTTAGCAAAAGAAAAGGGACGGGAAGAAGAATTTGCTTTTCTTGAATTACTTGAGGACAGGGCAATCGAAACATTCTCTAATTTCAAAGGAAATAAATCGGGTAAACGTGTTTCGTCCAACGTGGATTTCTATTCAGGGTTTGTTTACGAAATGATTGGTTTACCACAAGAGATTTACACACCGCTGTTTGCTATGTCTCGTATAGTAGGATGGACTGCTCATCGAATTGAAGAACTTAATTTTGAAGGGAAACGTATTATACGTCCGGCTTATAAAAATGTGTTAGAAGAAAGAGCTTATATTCCTATCAACGAAAGAATTTGAAATTAAAAAGGGTACGCTAAAATAAGCGTACCCTTTTTTTATAACATGAATAGGTAATTTATAAATCTATTTAAGGAATAGTTATATTTGTTACACCTACTAGTTGGTCGTATTTTGCACCGAATGGACGATGATATACCATTATGCGATATTCATTCGAAGATTGGCTAAAATTACCTTCAATAGGAGAGGTATCTCCTTTTTGTTCTCCATCCCGAACAAACATATATTGATAGTTATAAGTTCCTTGCTTCATCAATACCGATTTTTCATATTGCTTTGCATCTTCATTGTATTCCATTTTGCTATTCTCGTTCGGAACATTATTGAATATACTCCCCAACAAATAAACATTCCCATTTTCTAATAAACCGGATTCGAGTGCAAAGTGGACTATGTAATAATCGGCTTCTGTATCTGGATCTTCCGCCTGACTACTCCTGATTACAAAATGTCCGTTTTGATCTTGATCATATAGATAAGGCTTGTTAGTACGTAATCTATCAGGAAAAAGATCTACATGGTAAAAAGGCCTGTGGTACTGAATTCGTTGTACACCCATTCCATTGTACTTGTTGCTGAGAAACTCGATTCTACGATATTCATTCCCCGCTTTAAATATTAAATCCCGGTTAAATTCGTAAATAATCTTATCGTTTGTAATTCTAAGCGGCTGTATGTTTGTCACCATATTATCCAACCTGTTATTCTGAATAACATAAACCTTTAGGTCTGTTTGCGGAGATGTAATTTCGTAATTTCGATAATCAATCTCAAATCTTAACTGCTGGTGTACTTTATTGATATCAATATCGGTATTTGTGCTTACATTAGCCGTAAGATTCAAACGAGGATCTTGCACCGAAAAACAAGCTGTAAATACTATTTCTTTCGGATTATCTTCATTGTAGACTTTTACAACATAATTTCCAGACACCTTAAACCGAATGTCATTGTTTGGCAATAAAAGCCGATAGTTTGTATAAAACGTTGTTGTATTGAGGGAGTTCGCAAAATCATCGATGGATAGATTCTGAAAGCCGCGCATAAATTCTAAAGCAGACAACGAAGAAGGTGTCCAGTCTGCATTACAATGCGTAATGGTATATGCATATCTTCCGAATCCATGACTTAATGCGTCAAAATTAATCTCAATAACTTTACGTCCGTTCAAATCAATAATCGGTGCCGAAAACATTTCGCCTTGGACTTTAACTTGTAAAGTCTTTATTTGTTTATGTTTAATCTCCGTACAAAAAGATTCCTGGGCATTAACAGATACGAATAAAAAAACAAAGGCAAGAACAAATAAGTTAAATCGTTTCATTTTATTTCTCGTTTAAAAGAAACCTTAGGGTTCCTTTGTATCTGGGTGCAAAATTATGGAATTATTTCTCTATTTATTTCAACTTTCCTGCTATAAAGCATAAAAAAAATTTATACTTTTGCGGGAAATTACATATAAACAATTTTACTTATATCATGGCAAATGTGATAAAGATTAAAAAGGGTTTAGACATTAAACTGAAAGGTAAAGCTTCGGAAGTACTGTTAAATGTAGGGAAATCAGATAGTTATGCTATTGTTCCCGAGCATTATAACGGTATTACCCCAAAAGTTATTGCTAAAGTAGGAGATAAAGTCAAAGCCGGTTCTGTACTAATGATTGACAAGAACCGCCCGGAAATCAAGTTTGTTTCGCCTGTTAGTGGTGAAGTAACAGCCGTTAATCGAGGGGAAAAGCGTAAACTGCTTAGCATTATTGTTAAGCCTGAAGCGCAAAATGAGTATGAAGAGTTCGGCAAAAAAAATGTTGCTTCTTTAAACGCAGAAGCAGTAAAGGAATCAATCCTGCAAGCAGGAATCTGGCCCTTTATTAAACAACGCCCTTACGATATCGTGGCTTCGCCCTCCGATTCGCCACGCGACATTTTTGTTTCCTCCTTCTTTTCCGCACCTCTTGCACCAAACTTCGATTTTATCCTGAAAGGTCAGGAATCTGATTTCCAGACAGGTTTAGACGCTCTAAGTAAACTTACTTCAGGTAAGGTTTATCTAGGCGTTAAAAAAGGTTCGGCTGTACGAGCTAATGGTGTTGAAGTTATTGAGGTTGAAGGGCCACACCCTGCAGGAAATGTGGGAGTACAGATCAATAGCGTAAAGCCGGTTAATAAAGGCGAAGTTGTATGGACAATTCTTCCAACAGATGTTCTTCTGATTGGTCGTTTGTTTAACAAAGGTATCTCCGATTTTACACGACACATTGCTATAACCGGCTCTGAAACTACAGAGAGAGGTTATGTTAAAGCAATTGCTGGTTGTACAATTGAAAGCCTGGTTGGAAACAAAGTAATGTCTAACAACCATGTCCGGACTATTAGCGGTAACGTTTTAGTTGGAACAAAAGTATCAAAAGAAGATTACTTAGGCGCATACGATTGTCAGATTACCGTTATTCCAGAGGGAGACGATAATGATGAGTTTTTCGGATGGGCAACAATCGGATTAAATAAATTTAGCACAAGTCGTACCTACTTTTCCTGGTTACTGGGAGGCAAGAATAAAGAATATGTTATTGATGCCCGCATTAAAGGTGGAAAAAGAGCGATGATTATGTCTAATGAATACGACAAAGTATTTCCAATGGACATCCTTCCCGAATATCTTTTAAAGGCTATCATTGCTTTTGATATTGATAAAATGGAAAATCTTGGAATTTATGAAGTTGCACCAGAAGATTTTGCTCTTTGTGAATTTGTAGACACATCTAAAATCGAACTACAAAAAATTGTTCGCGAAGGATTAGATTTGTTACACAAGGAAATGATTTAATAACATTAAAAAATTGAATACATTGAAAGCGTTAAGGAATTATCTCAACACTATTAAGCCTAACTTTGAGGAAGGCGGAAAGCTGGCGATGTTCCATTCTGTTTTTGAAGGTTTTGAAACGTTCTTATTCGTTCCGAACAAAACTTCAAAATCCGGAGTGCACATACACGACTGTGTGGATTCGAAGCGTACCATGACGGTAGTCATCATCGCTTTGTTACCTGCTTTGCTTTTTGGTATGTATAATATCGGATACCAGCACAATCTTTCTATCGGTGCTGATCCTGGATTATTCATGACATTTATATTTGGATTTCTGGCTGTACTGCCTAAAATTATAGTATCATACGTAGTTGGACTTGGTATTGAATTTGCCATAGCTCAGGTTAAAGGACATGAGATTCAAGAAGGTTTTCTTGTATCAGGAATTTTAATTCCGATGATTGTTCCTATTGATACTCCACTGTGGATGATCGCAGTAGCTACAGCTTTTGCTGTTGTTTTTGCAAAAGAAGTTTTTGGAGGTACTGGTTATAATATCTTCAACGTAGCACTTGTTACCCGTGCGTTTTTATTCTTTGCATATCCGGCAGCAATGTCAGGAGATAAAGTTTTTGTTCGTACAGATAATACTTTTGGTCTAGGTTCAGGTAATGTAGTTGATGCTTTTTCAGGTGCAACTCCTCTAGGCCAAGTTGCAACAGCAACCACTCCGGAAGCACACATGACAGATGTCCTTGGTAATACAATCTCATCCATGGATATGTTTCTTGGTTTTATCCCCGGATCAATCGGTGAAACATCAACATTAGCCATCCTGCTTGGTGCTGCTATCCTTATTTTCACAGGTATTGGAAGCTGGAAAACTATGCTTTCAGTATTTATTGGTGGTGCTGGAATGGCTGCTCTCTTTAATGTATTTGGTACTACAGCTGCAATGAATGTATCTCCATTGGATCATTTATTACTTGGTGGTTTTGCTTTTGGTGCTATTTTTATGGCAACAGATCCTGTAACTTCGGCCAGGACCGAAACAGGAAAATATATTTATGGACTCCTTATTGGTGTAATGGCTATCTTTATCCGTGTTCTTAACCCCGGATATCCGGAAGGAATGATGCTTGCCATTTTGTTGTTAAATGCATTTGCTCCGCTTATAGATTTCTATGTTATAGAATCTAATGTTAAACGTCGTTTGAAGCGAGCAATAAAGTAACCTTTAATAAAACAACATTATGAATAGAGATGGTAATATATATACTATAGTTTATGCTTCTGTGATGGTAATTCTTGTTGCTTTTGGCCTTGCTTTTACTTCACAGTCGCTACGAAGCTACCAAAAGAAGAATGAAGACATTGATAAGATGAAACAGATTCTTCGTTCGGTACGCGTACAAGCTACCGCTGAAAATGCAGAAACTATCTATAAGGAAATGATTAAGGAATCGTTTCTTGTTGATGAAAACGGCAGCAAGGTAGATGGGGATGCTTTTTCTGCTGATGTAGTAAAATCTTTCGCAAAGAAAACATTTCCTGTGTTTGTTGCAACAGTTGACGGTCAGACAAAGTACATTTTTTGTTTACAAGGGACTGGACTTTGGGGTCCTCTTTGGGGATACATGTCTCTAAATGATGATAAGAACACTGTATTTGGAACAGACTTCAGTCATGCAGGTGAAACCCCGGGACTAGGAGCCGAGATTGTTCAACTTGCTTTTAGTAATCAGTTTCAGGACAAGAAACTTTTTAATGAAAGTGGTGAGTTCAAATCAATTGCTGTAGTAAAGCAAGGAAAAACTGCAGAGGGACAGGATTATGTTGACGGAATTTCTGGGGGTACAATTACCAGCCAGGGTGTTAATAAAATGATCTTTGACAGTATGAGTGGTTATTTAAAATTTTTAACCTCACAAAAACAGTAAAAAGATGGGATTATTATCTAATAAAAATAAATCGGTATTGTTAGGACCTTTAAGTCAAAACAATCCTGTAATCGTTCAGGTACTTGGTATTTGTTCTGCTTTGGCTGTAACATCTAAATTGGAACCAGCTCTGGTAATGGCTGTTTCTGTAACCGCAGTTATTGCTTTTGCTAATGTAATTATATCATTGTTAAGAAATACTATTCCTAATCGGATCCGTATTATTGTACAGTTGGTTGTTTGTGCTGCTTTGGTAACCATTGTCAGCGAAATATTAAAAGCATATGCTTATGATGTAAATAAACAGCTTTCCGTATTCGTGGGTTTGATCATTACAAACTGTATTTTAATGGGACGTTTGGAAGCTTTTGCTTTGGGTAACGGACCATGGGAATCGTTTCTTGATGGATTAGGTAATGGATTAGGCTATGGTGTTATCCTTGTAATTATTGCTTTCTTCCGCGAACTTTTAGGTTCAGGAACGTTATTGGGATTCAAGGTGATTCCTCAAGCATTCTATGATTTCGGTTATGTAAACAATGGATTGGTGATTTTACCGCCGATGGCTATTTTTGCTGTCGCAATAATAGTATGGGTTCACCGTTCCAGAAACAAGAACCTTCAAGAAAATTAATTCGAAACTTTAAATTAGTAATAGAATGGAACAATTAATAAGTACGTTTCTCCGCGCAGTCTTTGTAGACAACATGATTTTCGCATACTATTTAGGTATGTGTTCATTTTTGGCTGTTTCCAAAAACGTTAAGACTGCATTAGGATTAGGCGTTGCTGTAACGTTTATCCTTGTATGTACGTTACCGATTAACTATATGCTTGAAAATTATGTATTGAAAGAGGGCGCACTTAAATGGTTAGGTGCTGACTTTGCCGAGATAAATCTTAGCTTCTTATCTTTCATCATCTTTATTGCGGTAATCGCATCGTTTACTCAGCTAGTAGAAATGGTTGTTGAGAAATTTGCACCTGCTTTGCACGCATCATTAGGTATTTTCCTTCCACTTATCGCTGTTAACTGTGCTATCTTAGGAGGTTCTTTGTTTATGCAACAAAAAGCTTTTCCTAACGTAGGAGTTGCAACTGTATATGGATTAGGCTCTGGTATTGGATGGATGCTGGCAATTGTTGGTATGGCAGCCATTCGTGAAAGACTACAATATTCTGATGTTCCAAAACCATTGAAGGGATTGGGTATCACGTTTATCATCACTGGGTTGATGGGTATTGCTTTCATGAGTTTCTCAGGGATTAAGATTTAAGTATTAACTCGATAAACGAAATATTAAGATGACTTTATTAATGTCGGGCGGACTAACAATCGCTGTCAGTGCCATTGTTTTCTTATTGATTACACTGATACTGGTAGTAGCGCTGTTATACGCCAAAGCAAAATTAGTACCATCCGGAAATGTGAAGGTGGTAGTAAACGAAGAGAAGCAGTTCGATGCACCAATCGGTGGAACTGTTCTTGGCACACTTCAGTCTCAGGGTATTTTCCTTTCTTCTGCATGTGGTGGAAGTGGTAGCTGCGGACAATGTCGTTGTCAGGTTGAAGAAGGCGGAGGTAACATTTTACCTACAGAAGTTGGATTCTTCTCTCGCAAACAGATTAAAGATCACTGGCGTCTGGGTTGTCAGACAAAAGTGAAAGAAAATATGAAGATTCATGTTCCAGAAGAAGTATTTGGTGTTAAGTCTTGGGAATGCGAAGTTGTTTCCAATAATAACGTTGCTTCTTTCATCAAGGAATTTATCGTTAGATTGCCGGAAGGAGAGAGCCTGAACTTCAAATCGGGTAGTTACGCTCAAATAGAAATTCCGAAGTACGATATTAAGTTTTCGGATATGGAAATTGATGATCGTTTCAAATCTGAATGGGATAAGTTTAAACTTTGGCCGCTTACTTGCAAGAACGAAGAGGAAACAATTCGTGCTTACTCTATGGCTAACTATCCAGCAGAAGGAAATATCATTACTCTGAACGTACGTATCGCAACTCCTCCATTCGATAGAGCTACCGGTACTTGGAAAGCTGGCGTTAAACCTGGTATAGCTTCTTCTTATATTTTCTCTCTTAAACCGGGAGATAAGGTAATGATGTCTGGTCCTTACGGAGACTTCCATATTTTGGATACAAAACGCGAAATGTTGTATATTGGTGGTGGTGCCGGTATGGCTCCGTTACGTTCTCACTTGTTGCACTTGTTCAATACTTTGAAGACAACAGACCGGAAGGTTACTTACTGGTATGGTGCCCGTTCAAAGAATGAAATTTTCTACGAAGAAGATTTCCGTGCAATCGAGAAGGAATTCCCGAACTTCACGTTCAATATTGCTCTTTCAGAGCCACGTCCTGAAGATAACTGGACTGGTTATGTTGGCTTTATTCATCAGGTTATTCATGATCATTATTTGAAAGATCACGAAGCACCGGAAGATATTGAATACTATATGTGTGGTCCTGGTCCGATGTCAAATGCTGCAAAGGTAATGTTAGACAATTTAGGCGTTCCACGCGAAATGTTGATGTTCGACGATTTCGGAGCTTAATAAGTTCTTTCCCCTATAGTTTGAGAGGGTGTCTGGTTATATTCCAGACACCCTCTCTTGTTTTATCCAGGTTCCCAATATGTATGCCCGAGATATAAAGGATTACTATAAATGATTCTCACAATTCTTAAGAGGAAGAGGTATAGTATTTAAGCTGGAAAGATATTGCTTTTACAAAATGCGCCCATGGGGGTAAAAAAATACGCCCATGATCATAATTTTTTATCCCCATGGGCGCGTGGCAGAGAGTGTACTTTATTTGATCTTAATTGTAATGAATTGTCTCATTAAAACTAATTTATTCTACGTTAAAATACAACTGAATATCTTTGGGTGCATCAATAGTAAGCTTATCCTTACGAAACCCCTTAGATGTCATATATTCGATTGTATAATCTTTACCCAATGGAATTAAAAAGGTTAAGTAACGATTCATATCATCGGTTGGACCAGCTGTTTCACCTGTTGCCACCAATTCTCCTTTACTATTCCGGATAGTTACCTTACCCAAAATCCGCCCGTCCGAATCTAGCACACACTGTTCCGATTTATACATGCGTATGTTTACTTGAATACCTTTAGCATCGCGGGCTAGCTGCTTCTGATACAAATCAATGTATCTGTCTGAAACATCAACTCCTCCGACTGTAGAATCGTTTTCTGCCCAAACCATCGGAAAGGAAAGGTCGTCAAGTTTATAAGATGTTGCGTAAATCCAGTGAACAGGATTGCTTTTATCAGCTTTCCCTGCACGCTCCAGAAACCAACCTTTATTCAAAGCATCGGGATAATATTCTGTAAAGTACCATTCTCCGTTAATCATCACTTCGCTCCAATTGTGATTTCCTTCCTTCGAAACCCAAAGTGGGGTTCCCGCAACACGTGATGGGATACCTGCCGCCCGAAATGCATCTGTTAGCAATATGGATAAGCCTGTACAAGATGCCATATTTATTTTCATAGACTCGAAAGGAGCCTGATTCGGTTTGTCTCGTTTTGTATTATATTCTACTTTTACTAATCCTCTCAAAGATTTATTTATAGTGTCTACTGCTTGGTAAATATTTTTTGCATCCTTCACCAAAGGGTAGACCATTTCAAACAAAGCCGGCCTCCAGTTTTCTCTTTTTTCATCCATTATAGCATAGGGGAGCACTTCGTTATAAAAAACTGAAAGTGGAAGTTCTTTAGCCCATACAAAACTCTCTCTTGCTTTATATGCCATCTTAACATTGGAGATAAGCAGTTCTGCAGGCAAAGTATCTAAATCGCTCGGACGCATATAAGCTATTAAATATGCCATGCCTTCTTGTTGGTCGACGGGAAGCTCCGTTATTGCCTCAATAAGCACCTTTTTACGATCTAGTGATACCTTATTTAATGCTTCTTCGGTTTTTAACTTAATGGACGGGGATACTTGCTTGTATACATTGGTGCAGGAAACAAGCATAAACATTGAAAAAAAGACAAGAATTTTACCCATATCAATGATAATATTTAATTAGTTCTACAATATTAGTTTCATTATGCAAATGTAAAAATATAATTCATTTTTTCTTATTATTTTGTAATATCCTGCATCATATTACGTTTTACATACATCATACTAATATACTCACTTAAAAAAGTAAGTTATGAAACCGATAATTTTATCATTCTTTGTTATTATATTTTTTTGTGCGCTGTTTTTAGACAATAAAGAATATAAGACTGTTGTTATGGAAAGCAAAGTTACGAGCTCAACAGAGGTAAAGAAAATTGTTAGAGCCGATTCTATCTTTTCAACTGATGCAAGAGAAAACGATGAATCAAAAAAGGAGCTTTTTAGACCTGTCTTTTAGCTTTCTGGCAGATATTATTCCGAATTTCAAGTATTTATATATGAAAATACTTGGATGTATAACTTTATTATTTAAGTTTGCAGCAGACGAATGATATAATTTATGAAAAACCACATCTTCTTTACATTTCTTTTTGCTTTTCTGCATCTTTGTTTTGCTGCGTGTTCCAATTCGGAGCTTCCGGTAAAAGACTATTTTCGGTTTAATCAACTTGGTTTTTATACTTCTCAAGAAAAAATTGCTGTGATTGACACCTTAGTTTCCGGCGAATTTTATGTAAAAGAGAGTATTTCGGATAAAATAGTATTTAAAGGTATTATATCAGATCCTCGTTCTTCTTCTTTTTCAAATAAAAAAACTGTTCTTCTTTCATTTAACGAACTAAACTCTCCAGGCATTTACTATCTCGAAATTCCGAAAGTGGCTAAATCTCTGCCATTCGAAATAAAAGATACTTTGCTGTATGATTTGGGGAAAGCATCTCTTAAAGCTTTTTATTATCAACGATCGGGTATAGCTATAGAAAGTAAATATGCAGGTAAATGGGTTCGTCCGGAAGGTCATTCAGACAATAAAGTACTCATTCATTCTTCTGCTGCCACATCCAAACGTCCAGCTGGAACATCAATTATTTCCTCTAAAGGATGGTATGATGCCGGCGATTACAACAAATACATTGTAAATTCCGGTTTTACGGTTGGCATGCTTCTTTCTTTATACGAAGATTATCCTAAGTATGCAAAAGATATTTCGGTAAATATTCCTGAAAGCAAAAATAACACTCCCGATTTACTTGATGAAATCTGGTGGAACCTTGATTGGATGCTTTCCATGCAGGATCCAACAGATGGAGGAGTTTATCATAAGCTTACGACTCCGTCTTTCGAGGGTATGATTAAGCCATCTGATTGCAAGCAACAGCGGTATGTTATTGAAAAATCAGTTACTGCCACATTGGACTTTGCGGCATCTATGGCGCAAGGATCCAGAGTATTTAAATCATTTGATTCTGACTATCCGGGAGCTTCGGCTAAAATGCTGCAAGCTGCTCTTAAGGCGTTTGATTGGGCATTAAAACATCCGGATGCATTATATAATCAGCAAAAGATGAACGAAATGTATAAACCAGAAGTCACAACTGGTGGATATGAAGACAGATCGTCTGAAGATGAGTTATTCTGGGCTGCAACAGAGCTATTTATCTCAACAGGAGATGCTAAATTCTTTAAAATCATAAAACAAAATTCTCCTGATTCATTTAAATTGCCAGTATGGAGTAACGTATATGGATTAGGTGCTTTATCATTAATCCGTCATTCTCGTAATTTAGGTACTGAGGGAGAATTGATAGCCAGTCTTATGGTGAATCAGCTGGTTACATATGCAGATAGTTGCTTGAAAGGAGTGGAGCTGGCCCCTTACGCAGCGTCATATGGTCGTTCAAAAAGAGATTTCTTTTGGGGATGTAACTCTGATAAAGCATCTAATCAGGGAATTGCATTTCTCTATGCTTATCAACTAACAAAAGATAAGCGATATTTAAGCAATGCCTTGTGCAATATGGAATATTTGCTTGGTAGAAATGCGACCGGATATTGTTATATTACAGGTTTCGGAACAAAATCACCTCATAATCCGCATCACAGGCTTTCTGCAAGTGATGAAATTGAAGAACCTTTGCCAGGCTTCCTTGTAGGCGGACCAAATCCAGGCAGACAGGACAAGTGCGAATATCCCTCAGATATTCCCGACGAATCATATGTCGACTTATTACCATCTTATGCATCTAACGAAGTTGCGATCAATTGGCAGGGAATGTTTACCTATTTTGCGATGGCGCTGGATGCTTCGTTTAAGTAAAGATATTTAATAAAAGGCGTTTTAAATGATTATAGAGTCATATGTAGGTATTTGCTCTAAATAACTGTATTTTCCAGTCTCGAAATCAATTTTACAACAGAAATGATTAATCCCATTGCTTATAATAAGATACCTTACCTTCAAAACCATGTTATAACGTATTATTTGGTCGATTACAGACTGTTTTATAGCGATTGCAGGGGATTTATACTCCGCGATTAAAACTGGGGCTAAAAATCGATTATATGCAACCGTATCACATCTTTTGTTAGTTCCGTTTAGGACAATAGAAATTTCATTAGCCAATAATTCCTTAGGATATCCTTTTTCCTTAATCAAATAATTTACAAAATGTTGTCTTACCCATTCTTCAGGAGTAAGCACTACGTATTTCCGCCGTACTGGATCAAATATCGTATGCTTCCCGTCCTTTTCTGCTATTTTAGGGTTAAACGATGGGAGGTTTAATGAGAACATTTGTTACTTTTGTTGAGCCTAATTATATTAAACATATCCTCAAAGATAGTGATTTATGAAAACAAAACAAGAAATTGTAGAGAATTGGTTACCACGCTACACTGAAAGAAAGCTGGAAGACTTTAGTAAATACATACTACTCACCAACTTTACCAAATATGTTGAATTATTTGCAGAAACATTTGATGTACCAATCTTAGGTCTCAAGTCGTCTATGCCAAATGCTTCAGCAGAAGGTATTACAATTATTAATTTTGGGATGGGTAGTGCAAATGCAGCAACAATTATGGATTTACTTTCTGCTATTAAGCCAAAAGCAGTCTTGTTTTTAGGTAAATGCGGAGGATTGAAGAAAAGTAATAGTTTAGGCGATTATCTATTACCCATTGCTGCTATTCGCGGGGAGGGTACTTCTGATGAGTACTTACCTAAAGAAGTTCCGTCTCTTCCTGCATTTTCGATGCTTCGGGCTATTTCTTCTGCTATTAGAGATAAGGGCCGCGATTATTGGACCGGCACAGTTTATACAACTAATCGCAGAGTCTGGGAATACGACAGCGATTTTAAGTCCTATTTGGTTAAGACTCATGCTACTGGCATCGATATGGAAACAGCAACGCTTCTTACAGCTGGTTTTGCAAATGAAATTCCTACAGGCGCTTTACTAATGATTTCTGACAAACCAATGGACGAAAGTGGCGTGAAAACTGAAGAGAGCGATAAGAAAGTGACTCAAAATTTTGCTCCGGAACATGTAGAACTGGGAGTGGAAGCACTAAAACAAATAATTAAAGGAAATAAAACAATCCGTCACATCCGTTTCAGCTGGTAAAATTGAATTATGGCAAAAAAAGAATATACATTCGAAGAACTCTCAAGAGATATCGTTCAGAAAAAGTTCAGTCCCATTTATTTTTTCATGGGTGACGAGCCTTTCTTTATGGATAAACTCACAGATCTATTAATTACCAACGTCTTGTCTGAAGATGAACGTGATTTTAATCAGATGGTTTTCTACGGTGCAGATACAGATGTTAATACGATAATCAATGCTTCTCGCAGATTTCCAATGATGTCAAAATATCAATTAGTGGTAGTAAGAGAGGCTCAACTTATAAAAGACATTGAAGAATTAAATCACTATGTACTGAATCCACTTCAATCAACGGTTTTAGTAATTAATTACAAGTACAAAACTTTAGATAGACGTAGGTCATTAGCTAGCTCAATTGATAAAGTAGGGGTCTTATTTGATTCTAAAAGAATTCCTGATTATAAAATGCCTGCTTTTATTAATACTTACCTACAACAACAAAGTATTGGTATAGATCAAAAGGCTGCACAAATGTTATCTGATTTCTTAGGAAATGATCTAAGTCGTCTAAATAAAGAACTAGAAAAGTTGGCACTTCTGCTCCCTAAAAATCAGGCAACAAAAAGAATTACGCCAGAACTGGTAGAACAGAATATAGGTATTAGCAAAGAATACAATAACTTTGAATTGCTTAAAGCCATAGCGACTAAAGATAAACTTAAAGCGAACCGTATAATTCAATATTTCGAAAAGAACCCTAAAAGCAATCCAATTCAGGCTACACTTCCTGTACTTTTTAACTACTTTTCAAATTTACTTATTTGCTATTATAGCAAAGACCGATCAGAAAATGGACTAATGCAGGAATTAGGTTTTAAAGGCAATTTCCAGTTAAAAGATTATACTTTGGGCATGAAAAATTATCCTGCAATGAAAGTTTTTAATTTAATTTCTGAAATAAGAATTTGCGACGCGCGGTCAAAAGGTATTGAAAATAGTTCTGCTTCCGATGGTGATATATTAAAGGAATTACTATTCAAGATTCTGCATTAAATGTATTCAATTGATACAATTCTTATCCAATACACATTTTATAGTAATATCTACTTGCGATAATTAACAAATAATATTATACTAGATATAAATAGGGGTTATTTCTGGATTGTTGTTTACAATCGTACAGATATAATCCTTTATTTTTTTGATTTATAGTGATTTATATCATATTTTGCTTGCTGAGAATTGAATATTTACTTCTACTCATCCATTTGTTCACAAATATACCGTAAATCGACATACTTAAGGGTGAAATACAATTTTCAGATAAAAAACAATAAGTATCTTCAGCCAAATTGTCATTCCAATCTTTTCTAATAAATAAGATCATATACATTTGTATCGATACAATAAAGTATACAAATGTGCATCAAAATTAGTTATACTAAAATTTACATTTGTTTCAAATCAATTTAATAACAAACAAACTAATTACAAATGTATTTAGTTTACATATGTATTACTTGTAGAGTGGGGGAGACTGATTAGCTATGCTATGGAATAAAGTAGTATATTATATTAAACCAGGTCAATATACCTATATTAGGGTCTATTACTTCAATAAAATCCAGGTTTATATATACAAATGTACTCATTACTTTTGTGAAAGGCATTTTTATCATATTTAATCAATACATAAACGTCTGTTATCCAATTTATTGTACGCATATAGTAAACAATAAGGTTAATATGATTTATATTGGATATACATTGATTACATCTTTTAGAGTTACATATGTATACGTAAAAAGATATTTGTAAACAAACACATTTGTAAATCTAAATTGTGTATTTAAAAATATTTGTTTACCTTTGTGTAATATTACTCTTGTTTACACTTCTAACCAAATCAAGTCAATTTGGCAGTTAAATTTTGATATTTAATAAATAATACAGATGAAAGATCGAATTTTAAAAATTATGGAACACGAAGGTATGTCTCCTTCAAGGTTTGCAGAAGAAATCGGTATACAACGGTCTGCTATGTCTCACATTATTTCTGGACGAAATAATGCAAGCCTGGATGTGTTGACAAAAATTATGCAACGTTTTACATATGTAGAAACTGACTGGCTTTTATTCGGAAAAGGAAATATGATAAAAAGTGCCAGTTCTATAATTGGACAATCTTCTTTATTCCTCGAGAATGAGATAGATCCGCCAACAGTGCAGGTCGAGCCTGAATATCGCAAGCAAAATGAGGTTAACAGGCCTGAAACAACTAGCAAAAACACTATTATTGAACAAATTAAGTATGAAGAAAGATGTTCAAAAAATGTAAGTAAAATAATGATTTTTTATTCAGACAATACATTTGAAACATTTACGCCGGAAAAAAACAAGAAAGACTAACAATTCTATTGCTTTGATCCAGCTTTATCGCTTATCTTTGCATTCAAATAGATAAATGTATATGAAGAAGTACTTGCTAGATTTAAAAGTAACGGAAAACGACCGTCTTCATCCCAACTACTGTCTTTTGAAATTAACTTCAGAGAATCTTCTCCCTGAAATGTTTCCAGGACAATTTGTAGAAGTTAGGGTTGACGGTTCTCCTTCTACTTTCTTGAGACGTCCTATTTCTGTAAATTATGTGGATAAAGAATCAAATGAACTTTGGTTACTTATTCAATTAATTGGCGATGGTACAAGAAAAATAGCCGAGTACAGAAAAGGCGATACAATGAATCTTGTATTACCCTTAGGTAATGGATTTTCTATCCCGGAATCTTTTCAAACAAATAATAAGTTTTTACTAGTTGGCGGGGGGGTTGGTACAGCGCCATTGCTGTTTTTGGGATCATGTTTAAAATCTTTAGGCTATGAGCCAATATTTCTTCTCGGTGGCAGATCCAAAATTGATGTCTTGCAATTAGATAATTTCTCCAAATTCGGAAAAGTATATGTAACTACAGAAGATGGGTCTTTAGGCGAAAAAGGATTTGTAACAAATCATTCAATATTAGAAAAAGAATATTTTGACCAAATTTATACATGTGGTCCAAAACTCATGATGGTTGCTGTAGCAAAATATGCTGCTTCTAAAGAAATTTCCTGTGAAGTCTCTTTAGAAAATACAATGGCTTGTGGCATCGGAGCTTGTCTTTGTTGTGTCGAAAACACCGTAGATGGCCATGTTTGTGTATGTACAGAAGGTCCGATATTTAATACAAAAAAATTAAAATGGCTAGATTAAGCGTAAACATAGGAAATCTGCAATTAAAAAATCCCGTTATGACAGCTTCGGGAACATTTGGTTATGGTCTTGAATTTACAGATTTTGTAGATTTAAGCCAAATTGGAGGGATTTTTGTAAAAGGTACAACTGCTGAACATCGTGAAGGGAATCCTTATCCACGTATGGCAGAAACTCCTGCAGGGATGCTCAACGCAGTTGGTCTACAGAATAAAGGGGCTGACTACTTTGTCAATAATATATACCCTACAATTAAGGATATTGACACTAACATGATAGTAAATGTTAGTGGATCGACAATAGAAACATATATAGAATGCGCGGAGAAAATAGCGTCTTTAGATAATATACCTGCGATTGAGCTTAATATTTCCTGCCCTAATGTAAAGCATGGAGGGATGGCTTTTGGTGTTACATGTGCTGGCGCTGCTGAAGTCGTAAAAGCAGTTCGTAAGGTATATCCCAAAACACTTATTGTAAAACTTTCCCCTAATGTCACTGATGTAACAGAGATTGCACGAGCTGTGGAAAGTGAAGGAGCTGATGCTGTATCTCTTATAAATACTCTTCTTGGAATGGCAATTGATGCAGAGAAAAGAAAACCTGTTTTATCGACAGTAACAGGAGGACTTTCTGGTCCTTGTGTAAAGCCCATTGCTTTGAGAATGGTATGGCAAACATATCAAGCAGTAAAAATCCCTATCATTGGGTTAGGTGGAATTTCTAATTGGAAAGACGCTGTTGAGTTTATATTAGCTGGATCTTCCGCTATTCAGATTGGCACATATAATTTTATTGATCCGGCAATATCTGTAAAAACAGTAAACGGAATTAATGAATATCTTGATAAACATGGTTATAAATCTGTGAAAGAAATTATTGGAGCATTAGAAGTTTAGAATAGAAAATTGTTTTAATATAGCATCAATGTTTGTATAATATGAATTACAACGACACACTTGATAATTTATTTGCAATTTTGCGTAGCATGGAAGTTACCCCATACACAGCTACGTTAAAAATGTTATTTAGTTTTGTCCTTGGTGCTATAATAGGATTCGAACGTCAGTTTAGGCGTCATGATGCTGGAATGAGGACTTTTACATTGATCTGTATGGGATCAACTGCAGCGATGTTGCTGTCTGTTTGGATACCGCAATCATATCCAAATTTTTTAAATGGAGATCCTGGCCGTATTGCTGCTCAAGTTTTAACCGGAATTGGGTTTTTAGGTGCCGGGGCAATAATACAAAGCCATGGAAGTGTTCATGGACTTACTACTGCTGCATGTATTTGGGTGGTTGCCGTAATTGGTCTGACTGTCGGAGCCGGAATGTATATTACAGCGTTAATTACTACGTTACTTACATTATTTGTTTTAGTTTCATTAGAACGTCTTGAAAGAAGAATGTGGCTTGATGGAGTAAATAAAATATTATCAATTACTTGTGACACAGCAACACCAGACCTTCGTATGATTCGCAGCATTATAGAGAATAGAAATATATTTATAGTGAGTCTTTCATACGAACAAAACTATGAAAAAGATATTGCCATCATTACTTTTAAAGTGAACGTAAAAGCAAAATCCTCTTATACAGAGCTATTTAATCAAATCCGTTCATTGGGGTATATCTCCCAGATAAAGTTGTTGGCTTAATTTGTTATCGATAGTATTGATGTAAGGGATAATATATTGTATTAAACATAATGGTGATTATATAAAATATATTGCATTCATAATATAGTAAATAAGAAGTCCGTGTGTTGCTTCACAGCAATACACGGACAAACAAATAACAAACTCTACTTATATGAAAAACAAATACTATAAACGTAATTTATAATTAAGAATGTAATACTAACATAGGTGTATCAGTATGAAATAACATCTTTCTTGCAATACTTGGATTAAACATTCTTGCAAAAATACCTCTTCTATGTGTGCTAAATGAAATCAAATCAATATTCTTATCTCTAACAAATTTCTCAATAGCCAACAATAAATCCCCATCATCCAAAACTGTATGATTAATTTTTGAATTAGGATACTGTTTCTTGAAGTATTCACGAATGCCTGCGAGCCTTATTTCATTCCACTGATCTTTACTTGTTGAAATATTAAAAATATGAATTTGAATATCAAAGTCTTTGAATAAATCCATAAATTTATCAAAAGCGACCAAATCGCGTTGATCAAATGATGTTGCAAACGCAATATTCTTCACATCATTCAAGTTTTTAAAAGGAACATTTTCGGGTATAGCAAGTACAGGAATTTTACTAATTTCTATGACTTCTCCAGTAACACTACCAATTAAATCGAGATCTTTTTGACTTTTTCCTCTAGTACCCATTACAACTAAAGTTGGATTGTATTCCTTACAAAAACCTAAGATTTCTTCTTCAGGTAAACCTTCTCTTAGTGAATTAGAAAACTCTAAACGGGGTAATTCACCTAAATCCATTTTTCTTTTCAGCAAAGTGCAAATATTAGCCATATCATCTTGTACACGTTTGAGCAGATGCTGAACTGAATCATCTTCATTAATCTGATAGGCTAAAGTGTCTCCTAAAGGAATTGCAGAGGGAAAATATGGTGTGAAGTATGCATGGAGAATCATCACTTCCGCTCCAACTTTATGAGCATAGTTAATTCCTATTTCACATGCAGCAATCGAATAATCAGAAAAGTCAACAGGTATTAATACTTTTTTTACACTAGTACTTGAATCCTCCTTAAGTGATTCTTCTGTAAACCACTTGCTGTCTTCAACTATTCTTAATGCATGCGGCAAATCACTTTCCTTAATACGTACACGAACGCCAGCAGAGACAACAGGCTGAATAAGATTTACATTATGAATATAAACCTCTATACCTTCAGTCTCAAGCATTGTTTTTAAGATTTGAGCTTTTTCAAATGTGAGAATAGCTAATGTTACTAACTTATCTTCCATACTTATGGTTTTTTTAATAAAACAACAGGTTACTATCAAAGGTTTAGTAAAAATAAAAAATCCCAAAGCGAATAAATTATGCTATGGGATTCTTTATTTACTGAAATTTTCTTTAGGCCTCAGGTGCTTCCACTTTCCCCCCAACTTTTTCATTGAGGATCTGCAAAGCACGCTCTAAAACAGTTGTGTCATCTAAAACAATCAAACCGCCATCAGGACCGGGCTCAATATGTAACCCACAACTCTTTCCATCTTTGAAATTATGACCTCCGAAATAATTTCGAACGGTTTCTACTGATAAACCTAACTCATCAGCAATCCGATGAGTACTACCGTCTGGCAAACTGTCTTTGATTTTACGTAGCTCGTTAAATGTGATTGTCTTCGTCATGGTATTCCTTTTTTGAAGGTTAATACTTGTGTTATAATTCATGCCCCTAACTTAGCCATTTAAAGTAAACTAAACAAATTATTTACTACAAATAATGTTTATATTAATATGCTTTAGGGCATTAATTATAATCTTTACTTAGTGTAATAAAGAAATTAATGGTTTTGTAAAGATTATCAAAAGAATTATAGAAATCCATATTGAACATGTAATTAATCGTTTATTATTCAGCGAATAAATTAATTGAGTAGAACTTTGGGTACAAGTCTCACTTATTACTTTTTTACGAATATGTATATAAACTATATAGACAAGATATCCCAAAAACAAACCGGCCAGCATTCCACAGATAATATCCGATATAAAGTGAACACCCAAGTAAATTCGGGTATAGGATGTCAATATAGACCAGGTAAAAATAGAGCAGGTAAAAAATTTATATCTAAATAAGAGCGACATAAACGTAGCAAAACCAAATGCATTTGCAGCATGACTTGAAATAAAACCGTACATTCCTCCTCTATAATCAAAAACTATCTTTACCTGATCCATAAAATCAGGATGATGTGTTGGCCGAAATCTTGAGAAAAAAGGTTTACAAACATGCGAAGCAAATTGATCGCATAAAGTTATTACTAGAGCAATAGATAAAAAAATTAAAAAATACTCCCTCCAATTCTTTTTATATACTAAAACAGCCATAATAAAAACTGCCAACGGCAGCCAAACTACTTTCCCTGAATATAGCCACATAAAGCTATCAAGATAAGAAGAATCACTGCCGTTTAAGAAGAAAAAAGCGTCACGTTCAAATGCAAGTTCTTTTTCGAGCATTAGGGTCTATTTAATTAAATTTTTACAACACTTTTGCTAAGCAACCATCCAACATTCCCATTTTCTAATTCAATTTCACTCCATTCTCCTAAAGTGCTTTTTACTGAGACTTTCGTACCTTCATGTAAGATAAATAAATCTGTACCACTTGCATCTGGTGAACTTTTTATGGTTACTGTTGGTAAAAAAATAATGGCATTATTTCTATTTACTAATTTGCTATTCTGGTTACTGGCAAAAATATTTGAAACAATCACAATAACAAGAAGTATTAATCCTAGATAGAAAGATATTTTTTTCATTTTAATCCACCGAGAGAAGAAATATAGAATTAAACAACCGATGAACAAAATAAACGTACAGATTCCTAATTTTGCCCAAGAATCTGCTGCTCCCATGTTTTGAATAGACTTGAACCAACTAATCAGAAAGAACTCACCTACAGGTTCAATTTTATCTACAGTCTTTAGTTTTACCATTTGAAGATTAAACCGGATATCGCTATCACCCGGATCTAAAAGAAGTGCTCGTTCATAGTTCAAGATAGCTGGAGCAATCTTGTTGTCCCTGTAATATGCGTTTCCTAAATTGTAATATATCTCTGCAGATTCACCCTTTTCATTCAGAATTGCTTCAAAAAGTCTAATAGCCTCATTATACTGTCCTTTCGAAAAAGCAACTTCAGCTTCTTTAACAGATGAAGTTTGAGCAAAAGAAGTCAATGAAAAGCATACGAACAGCAATATTAGCCATGTCTTATTCATATATATTGATGTATTCATTTCAATTACCGTTTAATTATATTCTCCATTTTACCAATAGCTTCAAGGGTTTGCTCATATAAATTATCCATAGCATCTGAACTTTGGACAGGTGCGTAACGAGCAAATTCACAATCATTTAGGATATTCATAAATTGATTAATCAATACTTCATCAACACCATATTTATTCAATTCAATTTCAACATTATCTTTAGTAAGATTAGACTGAGGTATATTAAGCTTGTCGCTCAAATATCCCCACAAAGCTTTAAGAACCTCGTCATAAAACGCTTCCTTATTATTTGCCTTCAATAGCTTACCTGCATTTTTCAATCGTTTTACTGCCATTTTATTTGCTTTCTTCGTACGCACTAAAGCAATATTCGCATTCTCCTTTACTTGTTTACGATAAATAATAAAGAAAACGATAAAGAGTATTGCTGGAACTAAATAGCAAAGCAAATATAAAAAGGAACCAAAGAATATATCATTTTTTGATATAAATCGTATACCTTTAATTTTTAAGTATCGAATATCCTGACCAATATATTTAAGAGCTTCTTTTTCTCCAAAATTGGATATTACTGGAGAATTAGCCCCTCCCTCACCCTTTTCAACATGAAGTTTATAAGGACCAGCCTTCATCGTTCTGTAAGTCATTGATTTCGTATCAAAATATGAAAACTCAATAACAGGAATTTCAAAATCTCCGGCATACCTCGGTATTGCATAATATTCAATTGATTTACTTCCTGAAACTCCTGAAGCAGAAGCTTTTATATCTGTTTCTACTTTAGGGTCATATATTTCAAAATCATTAGGAAAAGTAACTTCAGGATTTTTCAAAAGCTTAACATTTCCATTACCAGATATTTTAAGCTTAATTGTAACAGCCTCATTTGTTTTTACTCTATCTGAACTAATATTTGAAGACATTGAAAAGACACCTACAGCACCAGAGAAGGAAGCCGGTTTTCCTGAAGGTAATGGCTTTACTGTAATGGCTGCCGGTGTCGAGGTAATAACTTTCTTCACATCCTGATAAGAATCAAAGAAATCGTCAAAAATACTCTTAACTTTCTGCTGAGAACGAAGTCTTACAACTGCCTCAAATTTACCTGCAGGGATTGTTAGTTTCCCAGAACGCTGGGGATATAAAACAGTTTGTTTGAGCACAACAGTGCGATAATTTCGGCCATTATAATTTTCAAGCCCCCACTGTTTTTGTTCTGGCAATTCAATTTCCTGCGCAAGAAATCCTTCGAACTCCGGAAATTTCACTTCGTTTAAACCACAATCATACAATGAATAAAGTTTAAAAGTAACAACAAATCCTTCCTGTTCATACACAGTCCTACTTGCCACCTGCATTTTAATAAAAAGACCATCGTTAGAAATAGCCTGCGAACCAGCCTGGTTGGAGTTTGAACCTGTGGACTTATCTCCAGATGCTGAACTAGCTTTATCAGGAGGAAGAACTTTTACAGAAAGAGCATTAGAAACATAATTTGCGCCATTAACCTTAATCGTAGCCGGAGCTATATTAAACGTGCCCACTTTCTTTGGCATTAAAATATAGGTAAAAGTAATTGTTGTTTCACTGCTACTTTGACCATTAACCCACGAAGAACTATAGGATTTAGACTGAGATGGACCCATAAGAACCTCGAAATCGGGCATTTCCTGCACCCTCAAATCCTTTGCTTCAGCATTGACTGTAAAGGACAATCTGAACTGCTCACCCATAACAACCGCATTAGGAGCTGATGCTGAAAACTTAACGTTAGCAGCTTTCAACACCAATACGGAAAGGAGAAGCGAGAATAAGAAAACTAATTTTCTCATTATTTAATCTATTTATTTTTGTTATCTACTTAACAATTACCACTCTTTATCAGTTTTTTTACGCTGCTGTTGCTGCATTTGCGCTTTCTTAACCTTTTCCTGAGTATCTTTTTCATCCTGTAAAAAAGCATCCAGCATTTGTTGAGCGTTGTCTTTACTCATCTGCTCATTCTGCTGTTGCTGATCCTGTGTTTTATTTTGCTTTTTATCATCTTGCTGTTGCTGCTGATCTTTTTGTTGATCCTCTTTATTTTTCTGATCGTCTTTCTGATCTTTATTCTGTTGATCCTGACTTTGATCTTGATTTTGTTGATCTTGAAGAAGCTTTTGAGCTAAAGCAAGATTGTAACGCGTCTCATCGTCTTGCGGATTTAACCTTAAAGACTGCTTATATGACTGAACACTTTTTTCGTATTGCTTATTCTTCATAGAAATATTACCCAGATTATGAAAAACCTGAGCTAATCTCGCCGGATCTTTCTCTTGAGCGGCAATGAGCTGATATTGCTCGGCTGCTTCGGGAAACTTTCCTTGCTTATATAATGCATTACCAAGGTTATAAGTTCCCTCAATCGATTTCGGATTCACTTCCAGACTCTTGCGATAAGCAATCTCTGCTTCCGTAAATTTCTCAGTTTTATATAATTTGTTTCCATTGCGAACATTCTTCCGTTCGGCTTTCTGAGCAAAAGCAAAGCCGGATGAAAGAATAAAAATAGCAATAAAAATAGATGATCTATGTCTAATTATCATAACTTCCTTGTTTAAGAAAAAATCTTTACCTTCTTGAAAATTCTGTTCTTACGATCAAATATCAACAGCTCTACAATCAATAATAGTAAAGCAATCCATGCAACCATTTGGAACTGTTCGTCGTACTCTGAATAAACCTTACTGTCGAGCTCAGTTTTTTTCATTTTATCAATTTCTTTCTGCAGAGCTTTTAATGCTGAGTTTGAATTATCAGCCCTTACATACATACCCTTACCTGCTGCTGCAATCTCCTGACACATTTGTTCATTTAACATAGTGATAACAACATTTCCATTATTATCTTTCATGTAATTATTCGAACCTGCCAAAGGAATTGGAGACCCTTTGGGTAAGCCTATTCCAACTATATTAACATGGATGCCTTTTTCGGTAGCAGCAGCGGCCGCACTTACAGCATCATCCTCATGATTTTCACCATCTGTTATCAAAACGATTGTCTTATCCGAAGTTTCACTTGGGGTAAACGACCGAACAGCTAAATTAATCGCTTCACCAATAGAAGTTCCCTGTGTAGAAACCATAGACGGATTAATTGAAGACAAAAACATTTTAGCAGAAATATAATCAGATGTAATTGGCAATTGCGTATAGGCATCACCTGCAAACACAATTAGACCCACCTTGTCATTTGTAAAACCATCGGTAAGTTTTGACAACATTTGTTTGGATTTCTCTAATCGATTTGGCGAAACATCTTCAGCCAACATAGAGTTCGAAACGTCAAGACAGACCATAATTTCGACCCCTTGACGCTTTACCGTTTCAAGTTTTGAACCAAACTGAGGTCCGGCTATTACAAATATTACAGCAGTAATAGCACCAAACAAAAACCAAAATTTTAAAAACTGACGCTTGGATGATACCTCCGGCATCAGTTGTAAAAGCAACGCAGGATTACCCAATCTCTTTAACGCTTTCTTCTTCTGTATATAAGCATACACATAGAATGCAATCAATACAGGTAGTATGAAAAGCAAGTACAAAAAGTCCGGATTTGCAAAACGAAACATAAGCCTTTTATTTATGGAATATTTCTGAACAATGTATATCTCAATGTAATTTCTATCAGCAACAACGCAAATATAAGCATTGCAAGGTTTTTATATTCTTCCTGTTTCTTGCTATATTGCTGCACACTGATTTTAACTTTTTCCATCTGATCTATTTCGGAATAGATGGCCTTTAAACTCGCGTTATCAGTAGCTCTAAAATACTTACCTCCCGTTGTAACCGCAATCTGATTCAGTGTTTTTTCATCAATATCAACCTTTATTTTCTGATATTGAACTCCAAATGCTGTTTGAAACGGATAAGGAGCTTCACCCTGTGTACCTACCCCAATGGTATATACCCGAATGCCGAACGTTTTAGCAATCTCGGCAGCCGTTACCGGAGCAATTTCTCCCATGTTATTGGATCCGTCAGTTAGCAGAATGATAACTTTCGATTTAGCCTGACTTTCTTTAATACGACTAACTGCATTGGCAAGACCAAGACCTACAGCCGTTCCATCTTCAATCATACCGCTCTGGATATCCTTAAAAAGATTAAGCAACACAGTATGATCGGTAGTTAACGGGCATTGTGTAAAACTTTCACCTGAAAAAACAACCAGGCCGATGTTATCATTAGGCCTGCCGTTTACAAAGGCAGCAGCAACATCCTTAGCCGCCTCCAAGCGATTAGGCTTTAAATCTTGCGCAAGCATACTACTCGATATATCCATTGTCATAACAATATCAATTCCCTCTGTAGTAGAGTTTTGCCAATTGTCGGTTGTTTGAGGCCGTGCCAAAACAACAATAAGCAAAGCAATTACAAATACACGTAATACAAAAGGAAGATGCCTTAGATATACTTTATATGATGTTGCTTCCGGGGCCTCAAATGCCTGAGAGGAAGAAATCTGAAAGCTTGCCTGTTTTTTTCGAAGCTTCCAAATGTACCATCCAATCAAAGGGATGAGCAACAACAATAAAAACAGATATGTTGGATTCGCAAATACCATTTTATTCTTTTATTTCAGTTGATTCTTTTGATTCATCAGATTTAGCCAATTCGATTATTTTAGTCTTATTAACGAACAAATAAGCATTCATCAGACTTATTTCGTTTTCGTTAGGCAGAGGGTGTAGCTTGGCAAACTTTACAAAATCAGACAATTCAAGTATTTGTTTCAGACTATCATATACTGATTTAGCTTCACTTTCACTATGAATAAACTCCAGAATTTCTCCGGAAGTCATTTCCATTGCATTTATACCAAAACGATCAACGATGTACTTACGTAACGTGTCTGTCAACAAAGTATAATATTCTTTATTCCGTCCCTGCTGCCACAATTTCTGATGCTTAATCTCATCAAGTTCTCTTATCGCCATTTCATACGGTGGTAACTTTGGTTCCGGCTTTCTGAAAGGAATGATAGATTGCTTGTTTCTTATCCTTTGTAAAATATATCCTATCAAACAAATAAGGAAACAAGCGAACAAAATGCCATAGATTATATCATAATAATCAGCTAAAACAAATGGAGGTGTCCAGGTTTCCTTAATATCATTAAATTCTTCAGGTTTATCTGATTTTACAGGAATTGTAGACACCTTTAACGCTACCTGATTCGAATAAATAGTATCTGTTCTATCAATAACCTTAAAAGGAGGCAGAAGATATAAAGATGAATCAAAAGAGGTAATCAGGATATCTTGTTTGATAAGTAACCTATTGTTCTCTATCACTGTAGAATCCGCTTTGTAAAGATGCAATACCTCTACCCCTGTCATTAATGTATCATTCGGAATAGGAATCAGCACATTCTTACCATTATCGGTTGTTACAGTGAGGTGTAAAACTGTCTGTTCACCAATTAAAATAGCCGCAGAGTCAATTGAAACATCAATCAGGGTTTGCTGCGCAGACAGTTTTGTTTCTTGCAATGCAGCCAGTGCAATAGCAATAAACAGAATGCCATTTTTTATATATCTCATTTGCATGCTTAATTACGTTTATCAAAAAGAGCTATCAACGCTTTTACATAATCATCATCCGTTCGTATTGAAACAGAATCAACGCGGCATTTCTTAAACGCATTATTCATTTCTGCCTGTCGGTTATTCCACCACTCACTAAACGCATTACGAACGCGGACAGAAGAACTATCTACCCAACGTTCCTCCCCTGTTTCGGCATCTTTAACTTTCAAAAGACCTACCGAAGGAAGTTCTGTTTCCCGCTGGTCGTACACCTGAATAGCGACCACATCGTGCTTTCGGTTAGCGATTGTAAGCGCATCCTTAAATCCTCCTTTATCAATAAAATCAGATATTAGGAAAGCTGTACAACGCTTTTTTATAGCATTAGTAAGATACTTCAATACCTGACTTATATCAGTCTTAGTATCTTCTGGATGAAAATCAATCAATTCGCGAATAATATACAGAATATGTTTTTTCCCTTTTTGAGGAGGAATAAACTTTTCAATCTTATCAGAAAAAAATAAAACGCCAATTTTATCATTATTCTGAATAGCTGAAAAAGCAAGAGTAGCCGCAATCTCGGTAATGATTTCTTTCTTCATTACGTTAACAGAACCAAAATCTCTACTACCGGAAACATCTATAAGCAACATAACCGTTAGTTCTCGTTCTTCTTCAAATACTTTAACGAAAGGACGGGAATACCTCGCCGTAACATTCCAGTCAATATCCCGGATATCATCTCCATATTGGTATTCACGCACTTCACTAAAAGCCATTCCTCGACCTTTAAAAGCCGAATGATACTGACCCGCAAATATATTACGGGACAGCCCTCGGGTTTTTATTTCTATCCGACGAACTTTCTTTAATAGTTCACTTGTTTCCATAGTACTACGTACTTAGTTTTTACTAATTATTATCTTCTCTATCAAGGTAAGGAATTTCTAAAATGAAATTGACTATCTTTAATTCCGAAGATAACATCAAGGAACTTCTACTTTATTTAAGATTTCGCTAATAATATCTTCAGAAGTCAGGTTATTTGCTTCAGCTTCATAGCTTAGGCCCATACGATGACGCATAACATCATGGCAAACGGCACGTACATCTTCAGGAATTACATATCCTCTGCGTTTAATAAATGCATATGCACGAGCTGCCAATGCCAAATTAATAGATGCACGGGGAGAAGCTCCAAATGAAATCATATTTGCAAGATTAGGAAGTCCGTGTTCCTGAGGAAAACGCGTTGCAAATACAATATCCACAATGTATCGCTCAATTTTTTCATCCAAATATACATCTCTTACCACTTTACGGGCTTCAATAATCTCTTGCTTAGTTACAACTGGTTTAATCACAGGTGAAATCCCAGAAATATTCTGACGGATGATTAGTTTTTCTTCTTCTTTTTTAGGGTAATTGATAACAACCTTCAGCATAAAACGGTCAACCTGAGCTTCTGGTAACGGATAAGTACCTTCTTGTTCGATAGGGTTCTGGGTAGCCATTACTAAAAATGGATCCGGCAACTTGAATGTTTGATCGCTGATAGTAACCTGACGTTCCTGCATTGCTTCCAAAAGAGCACTCTGAACCTTTGCTGGTGCACGGTTAATTTCATCAGCTAAAACAAAATTAGCGAAGATAGGCCCTTGTTTAACATGGAAATCTTCATTTTTCTGACTGTAAATCATTGTACCGGTAACATCGGCAGGTAGCAAGTCCGGAGTAAACTGAATACGGCTGTACTTAGCATCAATCAACGAAGCCAATGTTTTAATAGCCAAAGTTTTTGCCAAACCGGGGACACCTTCCAGAAGAATATGTCCATCCGATAGCAGACCAATCATTAAAGATTCAACTAAATGTTTCTGACCTACGATTACCTGGTCCATTCCCATGGTAATCATATTCACAAACGAACTCTTGCTTTCAATTCGTTCATTCAACTCACGAATGTCTACTGTCTGACTCATAGAATTAATTAATTATATTGTTTGTTATTTTCTTCTTCATTTAAAAGCAGCACAAAAATAGAAATGTTAAAACCGTATTCCTTACTTTACCAGTTAAATAATGCTAACCGAAAGCACTCTTATAAAATCAATAGTAAAAACTGGTCATTCTTCATTTAATATTTGTGTTTGAAGTGCCGCAGCTTTATCCAGTGAAACTTTCTGATTAGCATCAATATTGTATTTTTGAGGTATTGGTATAAGAATAGATGTTCCTATCGGTACATGATTAGGATTTCCAATTGCATCTTTATTCTCTAAATAAAGATAGACCCAAAACAATTTATGACCATAATATTTTTGTGATACGAGTGTTAATCTGTCGCCTGATTTAATTACAATAGTATCCAAATATAATGAAGCTGTACTTGGAGTGCTTGGAGTAATCGGAAGTGTTTCAGGAGAAGATTTTATTTGTACAGAATCTTTTGCTATTGAATCTGGAGTAGCTATTTGGATCTCCTCTAATTGTGGAACACTTTCTACCATTATTGGTAAAATGTTCTTAACCTCTTTGGATTGAAAATAGAAGAATAAACCTAGAAAAAATAAACCCAAGGCGCCAATTATTAAAAGATATAGAAGTGATTTTCCAAAGGAACGCTTTCTTCTCTTTTTTTTCGCCGGAGCTGCAGCATAATGGTTATATTTTACAGAAGTCATATGAGTATTACTTGATGATACTTGATTTTCTGATTCGTAACCGTAATAGGATGAAATAACTTTTGCAATATCAACACTCTCGTTGGAGGGCAAAACACTATTAAGCTCTTCCGGTTCATTGTCAACATGAGCATCATTATCGAGAACATCAGTTAGCGGATTGCCAGTCACCTCTTCTTCAACAACTGGATTATTATCAGTTGGCGTTTCTTCCAGTATTTCTTTCAAAAGATCCAAGGAAGTTTCCGCAGCTCTTTGTATTTCTGGTTTATTTTCTTTTGAGGGACCAACAGAAACAACCAATGCTTCATCATCCGATTCTGATTCCGACTCTGGCTCATCTTCCAACGAAACTTCTAAATCGGGAAATGACTCTGAGTCATTGATTTCTGTAGTTTCAAATATTGAGAATGGCCGATTAACCAATTCTTTCAGCTCAGTATCCGGAATAAATGAATATTTATAATGTGCAGGAATCAGAATTCTTTCGCCTGTATTAACATGAATGCTCTCCCGATCTTCAACAAGCAATATCTTTAAAGTTCCCAACCCTTTTATCTTAACCACCCTATCTGAAAGAACACCAACAGAAACTACAGCAACAAATTCACGCAGAAATTTTTCTGCATCTTGAGTGCTTTTGCCTGTACTAACAGACAATAATGTGGCTATTTCCTGTATGGTTAATCTGTTATTCATTGTCTGTTATCTCCTTAAGTTTAGCTTTTAAGGCTGTAGACGGCTTAAAAACAGCTACCAATTTGGGGGGAACCAAATAACGTTTCCCATTAACTGGGTTAACAGAAACACGATCTGCTTTCTTTTTAACTTCAAAATTACCTAAGTCAGGAAGACAGATCGTATCGTTCTCTATTAAATGAGTACCAACAATCGAACAAAAAGAGTCCAGCATGTCCGTAACCTCCTGTGAATTCCATTCCAGACGGTTCGATAATTCAGTTATCAGCTCTTTGTTTTTCATGTTAGTATTCACATTAAATTAGATTAAGTGCTATTTTAGTCATTTTTTCATAAAACTACAAACATAGACGCCGGTTTTTTATTAGTCAATCACCTTCCCATAAAGATCAAAGGCTTGAGCATCAGTAATTTTCACGGAATACATTGTGCCTATAACAAGCTCTTTATCTTTTGAAATCAGAATTTCCGGATCAACTTCGGGCGAATCAAATTGTGAACGTCCAACATAAAAGTCAGATTCTTCCCTGTCAACAATTACCTTAAGGACCTGTCCTACCTTTTGTTCATTCAATTCGGCCGATATTCTCTCCTGAATGCGCATAATATAATCCAAACGTTCCTGTTTGGTTTCCTGAGGTATTATATCTTCATAATTATTATAGGAATATGTATCAGCTTCGTGACTGTAGGTAAAGGCGCCCATCCGTTCGAAACGCATTTTCTTAATAAAATCAACCAGCTCTTCAAAATCCTGTTCAGTTTCGCCTGGATGGCCAACCATCAGGGTTGTTCGGATATGAATACCGGGGACCTCCTTGCGGATTCTCTCAAGCAATTCATAGGTTTGTTCTTTCGTTATATTTCGACGCATGTGCTTAAGCATATTATCACTAATGTGTTGTAATGCAATATCAAGATAGCTGCATACGTTATCACGTTCACGCATAACCCGAAGTAAGTCGTATGGAAAATGAGCCGGATAAGCATAATGCAATCTGATCCATTCAACGCCCGGTATATCAGAAATTCTTTCAATCAACTCGGGTAAAGCCATTTTCTTGTACAGATCCAACCCATAATAAGTTAAATCCTGAGCAATTACCTGAAACTCTTTCACGCCTCTTTTTACAAGCAGCTTTACTTCAGTTTCAATTTCTTCAATTGGTCTTGAGTGATAATGACCTGTAATAATAGGAATTGAACAATATGAGCAAGTACGGTCACACCCTTCGCCAATTTTTAGATAAGCGTAATGTTTGGGTGTAGTTAATACCCGATCATCAGACAACTCATTATGATATGCTTTGCCAAGATCTGCAAGTACTTCTTTCCAGTTAAATTTGCCATAGAATTTATCAACTTCAGGCAATTCCCGTTTTAAATCATCAAGGAAACGTTCTGTCAAACAGCCCATAGCGATAAGCTTTCCAATTTTTCCTTTCTTTTTGGCTTCTGCCAGTTCAAGAATCATATTTATGGATTCTTCCTGTGCATCGCCAATAAAACCGCATGTGTTAACCACCACGATCTCACCATTGATTTTCTTAGGGTCATGTTCAACAGTATATCCATTTGCCTTAAACTGGCGCATTAACTGTTCTGAATCTACCAGGTTTTTTGAACATCCCAGCGTTATAATATCAACTTTATTTTTTCTCATACATAAAAATGGAGAAAGAAGAGTAACCCCTTCTTTTTTATTTTATTCTCCGAATAATGAATTTACAAACTCTTTTTTCTGAAATACCTGAAGGTCTTCTATACCTTCGCCTAAACCAATATATTTTACCGGTATACGGAAATGATCCGAAATACCAATCACAACACCACCCTTGGCAGTTCCATCTAATTTTGTTATAGCTAATGCATTAACCTCGGTAGCAGCTGTAAACTGCTTAGCCTGTTCAAACGCATTTTGTCCTGTGGACCCATCCAGAACCAGTAAAATCTCGTGAGGAGCATCCGGTACAACCTTTTTCATTACATTTTTAATCTTAGTCAATTCGTTCATTAAATTAACCTTGTTATGTAATCGTCCGGCTGTATCAATAATAACAACATCAGCGTCATTTACTTTAGCTGAACTTAAGGTGTCGAAGGCAACAGATGCAGGATCGGAACCCATCTTCTGTTTTACAATAGACACCCCTACTCTTTCGCTCCAGATAACCAGCTGCTCCACCGCGGCTGCACGGAATGTATCCGCGGCACCCAGGTAAACTTTCTTGCCGGCTTTTTTAAACTGATAAGCCAATTTCCCGATTGTAGTTGTTTTTCCAACGCCATTAACGCCCACAACCATAATTACATAAGGCTTCTTATCTGCGGGAGTTGTAAAACCTTCGGCATCCTCTGTATTATTCTCTGTAAGCAAGCTTGCGATTTCATCCCGCAAGATAGCGGTAAGCTCCTGCGTGTTTACAAATTTGTCGGAAGCAACACGTTTCTCAATACGTGAAATGATTTTAAGAGTAGTATCTACGCCAACGTCCGAGGTTATAAGTACTTCTTCCAGATTATCCAATACCTCGTCGTCCACCTTGCTTTTTCCTGCAATGGCACGGGTGATTTTGGTAAATACATTTTCCTTAGTTTTTGATAACCCCTTATCTAAAGTCTCTTTTTTTTCCTTATTGAAAAAGCTAAAAATACCCATATCTTTATTGCTTGTTTATAACACTCGAATTATTGCGCTAAATTACATAAAATTATTGGTACAAATCATTAACTCATTCTGTTTTTATAATCTTCGTAACCAAAGGATTTGTATATGACTAACTCATCGTCTTTGCTCCAAAGTGCCAACGAAGGATGCGGAATACCATTAAACATGGATGTCTTAACAATAGTGTAATGGATCATATCTTCAAATATTATCTTATCGCCAACCTTCAAGGGCTTTTCAAACGACCAGTCTCCCATATAATCGCCACTCAGGCAACTGTTTCCTCCAATCCTGTATGATGGTTTGCCTTCAACAGCATCTGTTGCATAACGTATTGCTGGCTTGTAAGGCATTTCCAGACAATCCGGCATATGACAAGTAAAAGAAGCATCAATAATAGCTGTGTTGATTCCCTTATTCTCTACAATATCTACAACCGTTGTTAGCAAGAATCCTGTTTGCCAGGCGAAGGCACTTCCAGGCTCCATAATGATCTCTAGATTAGGATACTTAGCTTTAAAAGCATGAAGTAAAGAAATAAGATGAGCTGTATCATAACCCTTTTTGGTCATTAGATGTCCACCACCCATATTGAGCCACTTTACCTGCGACAGCAGATCGCCGAATTTCTTCTCAACCTCCTGCAGAGTTCTCTCCAAATCAAAAGAAGTAGACTCACATAAAGTATGAAAATGAAGTCCGTCTACCCCTTCCGGTAAAGTCTTTCCAAGTAAATCTCTTACAATCCCCATCCGTGTACCCGGTGCACAAGGATTGTATAAATCCGTTTCCACATCCGAAAATTCAGGATTAATACGCAATCCACATGATATACCTCGGCCATCGGCCTTTACCAATGGGTAAAAACGCTCAAACTGAGACAGAGAGTTGAATGTAATATGGCTGCTATATTTTAATATTGCAGGGAAATCGGCTTCAGTGTATGCCGGTGAATAAGTATGAGCCGGCATCCCCATCTCTTCGAATGCAAGTTGTGCTTCAAATTTGGAACTAGCTGTGGAATAAGAAATGTATTCTTTAACAATCGGGAACGATTTCCAGAGGGCAAACGCTTTGAAAGCTAGAATAATATTTACTCCAGCCTCTTCTTTTACTCGCTTGATAAGAGCCAGATTATTCCGCAACAACTTTTCTTCCATTACATAGCAAGGCGATGGAATCGCATTGAAATCTATCATTTTAAATCTATATTATCTTTATTAAGGGTACAAAGATACAAAAAAAGCCTTATGTACACGAAGTCTTTAATTTCTAAAGAATTGTAAGTTTAGCAAATTTAAGAAGCAATTGCTTTTGACCAAAGTTATCAAACTCAACAGTTGCTTTTTGATTGGCGTCTGTTCCTTCAATAGCCATTACTTCTCCTTCGCCGAATCGATCGTGCCGCACACGGCTTCCAACCAGTAATTCTGTACCTTTAAATGCAGATGCACCTGTCTGAGGTGTGGCATTTTCGATTTTGGTTAGTCGTGCCACACGTTGTTTTGCTTCGGACGTAACAGGCGATGTAAAATGATCGTCGGTTTCGGATTGTTTTCGAAATGAAGCAAGAGCAGACTCCTGATATTTTGCGCGTTGCGCGGCAAACGTATCTTCAGTGGCTGGTGCAGAGGGATTATTTAAAAATTCCGCATCAATATCTTTGAGGAAACGACTGGGCGAACAAATTGTGCTTTGCCCGTTGCGGAATCGGCTTTTTGCATAGGTTAGCATGCAATTTTCTTCTGCTCGTGTTATAGCTACATAGAAAAGCCTTCTCTCCTCCTCGATGGCCCGTGGATTGTCTTTCGCCATCTGTGATGGAAAAAGATCTTCCTCCATTCCGACTACAAATACATTTTTAAATTCAAGCCCTTTCGCCGAATGAACGGTCATTAGCGTCACTTTATTATTGAACTCATCTTTATCATTATCCTGATCGGTTAGCAATGAAACTTCCGACAAGAAATCAGCCATTTTTATACTCTCAGCCCCTTCTTCCCTCTTTATTTCAGAAAACTCGGCAATACCTTTTATTAATTCCTCCAGGTTTTCTTGTTTGCTTATTCCTTCGACCGACCGATCCTGAAACAGCGAGCCAACTATACCACTATCCTTAACCACTATTCCAGCCAACTCATCTACCGAAAGCTCCTCATTTCGGGCCATAAAACCCTCCATTAGCTCGCGAAATCCGGTAAGCTTATTAAAAGTCCCTTTATTAACAGGCAGAGAATATGCGGTAGGATTCTGCAAGATAGTCCACAGACTCACATCGTTTTCCGAAGCAACCGAAACCAATTTATTCACAGTCGTTTCTCCAATGCCTCTGGCCGGATAATTTATAATACGCTTCAGCGCCTCTTCATCATGAGGATTTACAATAACTCTAAAGTAAGAAATAATATCCTTTATCTCTTTTCGCTGATAGAAAGACAGCCCCCCATATATTTTATAAGGAATATTTCGTTTACGCAACGCTTCTTCCAAAATACGACTCTGCGCATTGGTGCGATATAAAATAGCAAAATCGGAAAAGCTATAATGATTTCCCAGCATGCGCATCTCTGCGATCTTTCCTGCAATAATGTATCCTTCTTCATAATCGGAATAAGACGAGGTTACCCGAATCTTTTCGCCAACATTATTTTCTGAATAAACCGTCTTGTGTATTTGCTCCTTATTCTTCTGAATCAAGCTGTTGGCAGCATTAACGATCGATTGCGTAGAACGATAATTGCGCTCAAGCTTAAATACACGGCAACCCGAATAGGTACTCTTAAACTTAAGTATATTATCAATATTAGCTCCACGGAAAGAATAAATACTCTGCGCATCATCCCCCACCACGCAAATCCGCTGATGTATTTCACTTAAACGCTGCACAATTAAATGCTGGGCAAAGTTGGTATCCTGATACTCGTCGACTAAGATATATTGAAAAAAACGTCTGTACTTTTCCAGCACTTCGGGGAAATCTCTGAAGAGTATGTTTGTCTGAAGCAATAAATCATCAAAGTCCATCGCTCCAGCTTGTTTGCACCTTGCCTGATAACGTTTATATATCTCCGAAATCAGTGGAGTTTTCGAGTGCATGTCTGATTCGAGAAGCTCTTTGCTCTGTTCGTAAGCTTTGACCGTTACCAGCGAATTCTTTGCATTGGAAATTCGGCTTTGAACCGTCCCTACCCGATATACTTTATCATCGAGTTGCATTTCTTTAATGATTGACTTGAGCAAACTTTTAGAGTCTGTTGAATCATAAATGGTAAATCCAGAAGGGTATCCAAGATAAGATGCCTCATTTCTGAGGATACGTGAAAAAATAGAGTGAAACGTTCCCATCCATAATCTACGAGCCTGTTCGGCCCCTACCATGGAAGAAATACGTTCTTTCATCTCGCGCGCTGCTTTATTAGTGAACGTTAGAGCCAAAATGGATTGAGCAGGAAATCCCTGTTGGAGCAGGTAAGCAATTTTATAAGTCAGCACCCTCGTTTTGCCCGAACCAGCACCGGCAATTACCAGTGAAGGTCCGTCGGTATAGGTTACGGCCTCACGCTGGCTATCATTTAAATGAGTAAGGTATTCTTTCACAGGGTTTCTTTTTTTAAGCGTACAAAATTATAAAAAATATCAGTTATACGTGTATGGCAGATTTACGGATTTCAATAACTTCGGTATCAAATCCTTCTTTCTCTAGTAAACCTAATATACCACTAATAACGATGTCGCAATACCCATTTGTTTGAATACAAATACTTTTTATCACATTCTGTGGAAGTTTCAACAACTCAAAAGGAATAATTTTTCCATCTTTGTAAGTATACGATGCTTCAAGTGGAGAAGCAAATGAAGTTAAACGCCATTCCTTTGAATCGGATTTTGCAGGATCATCTACTTCCAGACAAGCATTATACATCATAGAGAAGAACTTGGTGTGTACGCTAAACCTGCTGTGTTCTTCATCATAATCGAATGTGTCGTATTCGGTATCAAGCTGATTAACAAACACCTCCAATGCCTTTGCTTCATCGTACTTGCATTTTAGCAAAAACAAATTTGCTGAAATACAATAATCCACCAATGCCAGGTAGTCGAATCCGATAGCTACTTTTGTCTCTGATGAAGATACGGAAGTCCACCACTCTTTATTGTCCGGGCATTCTGATAAAGGGAATATATACATTTCTTTATCAGGCCCAACCAGCATAACCCGGTCGTTCCTAAAAAAAGGGACTTCTATTTTACTCTGTTCAGAAGGAATATTATTTCTTGATTCGTATTCTCCTATCGCTCTTCTTAAAACAGAGAGGCCATAAGGCGACTCACCGTTTTCCATGCGATGCATTATGTTAAACAACTCGATATTTACCTTTTCGTTTTCCGCTGACATTGAAATCATTTTCCAAAATGATTCTAATGTGGTATAGTGATATAGTTCCATTTTATTATTCATGTTTCATTGGACAAATATAACCAAAAGAAGTCAATCCCACTATAAAGTGACTCAATGACTATAATAAACTAGCCCAGTTACCTACGAACTAATAAACACACTATATCGTTTGCACTTTTTTGCATAAAAAGTTACTGTTGTAATAATAATAGCATTATATTTGTTAGTTCGTTAATGTGCAAAGAATAATTTAACACCTTAAATAAGCAATATGAAACGTCGTGATTTTTTAAAGACCAGTGCGGTAGCAGGAGCTGCCCTAACACTAAATTTTGAAGGTTTGCAAGCTGCTTTATCTTCTAACACCGTTGCTGTAGAAAAAGCTCCGGATTTAGTTGCAGTTATGGGTGGAGAACCTGCCGTTATGCTAAATAAAGCGCTGGAAGCTTTAGGCGGTATTGGTAAGTTCGTTAAAAAAGGACAAAAAGTTGTTATTAAGCCAAATATTGGCTGGGATCGCTCTCCGGAAATGGCTGGAAATACGAATCCGCAACTTGTTGAAGCTCTGGTAAAAAAATGCCTTGCTGCTGGTGCCCAAAAAGTAACAGTATTTGATCATACGTGTGATAACTGGCAAAAATGTTATGAAACCAGCGGTATTGCTGCTGCTGTAAAAAGAGCAGGCGGTGTAATAGTGCCTGGCAATGATGAGAAGTATTACAAGAATGTTTCTATTCCAAATGGAGTTACTCTAAAGAATGCAATGATACACGAATCATTGATTGAAGCAGATGTTTGGATCAATGTTCCTGTTCTTAAAAACCATGGAGGAGCTAAGTTGACTTGCGCTATGAAAAACTATATGGGTATTGTATGGGACAGACGCTTTTTCCATTCAAATGATTTGCAACAGTGTATTGCCGATATTTGTACCTGGAATAAAAAGCCTGTATTAAATATAGTTGACGCATACCGTATAATGCATCACAATGGTCCGCAGGGAAAGAGTTTAGCGGATGTAGCTCAGCTTAAAACGCTTATAGCCTCTCCTAACATTGTTGCAACAGATACTGCTGCTCTTAAATTCTTTAATCAGGTTGAGAAATTGGATATAAGTGCCGTTGGCCATATCAAAAAAGGTGAAGCCTTAAAACTTGGGACTTCAAACCTGGATAAAATAACGATCAAACGTATTAAGATATAATGAAACAGTCTAAGATATTGAAAGGATTGCGGGTTCTCCTCGCAATCCTCTTTTTCGTACCCATATTTTTATACTTTGTTGACTTTGCAAATCTTCTTCCGGAAAGTCTGCACAATCTTTTACATATTCAACTGGTCCCTGCAATATTAGCTGGAATAATATGGATTCTTATCGCTCAATTTTTGCTTGTCCTTGTATTCGGACGCATCTATTGTTCGGTTATTTGCCCGGCAGGAGTTTTACAAGACATAATTAATCGCATTTATTGCATTGGAAAGAAAAAGAAAAAAGGATCTCGTCGGTTTGTTTTTCGTAAGCCTCTTAATTGGCTTCGATACGGATTGCTGGGACTAACAGCTGTTCTTGCTGTATTTGGATCTATTGAACTCCTGCTGCTTTTAGACCCTTACAGCAATTTTGGAAGAATAGTGAGTAATCTTTTCAGGCCTTTAGTGATGTGGGGAAATAACCTCATAGCTGATGGTCTTATGAAATTTGACAATTATACACTTTACCACGTAACAGTAGAGTCTGTTACTATTCCTGCAGTAATTGCAGGAGGTAGTATTCTTTTACTTTTCATTCTCTTGGTAACACTTCGCGGAAGGTTGTTTTGTAATACCCTTTGTCCGGTTGGGGCGTTATTGAGTCTGGTGTCTCGTTATTCATTTTTGAGTATAAATTTTGACAAAAATTCGTGCATACAATGTGGAAAATGTGAAAAGTCTTGTAAAGCAGAAGCTATTAATGTGGAAACCATGGAGGTAGACAATTCACGTTGTGTGGATTGTTTTAATTGTGTAACGTCCTGCTCCAAAAATGCATTACATTACAATATGAATCCGATGTTTTCGAAACACAAATTGGTTGATAAAAGCGCGCCCATCGAATCGCAGAAAGCTTTTGCCAGCAGACGTTCCTTTCTAACAACAGGTATCACGGTTGCGTCATCAATTCCAATAGTAACAGCAATTGCTCAACATGCTTCACACGGTAAAAAAAGAGCACATGGTAAGGAAGATAATTCAAACTGGCCACCCATAACTCCTCCAGGATCTTTAAGTCTCGAACGGTTTAAAGACACTTGCACGGGTTGCCATCTGTGTGTTGTTCAATGCCCTACACATATTTTAAAACCTGCGGGATTAGAATTTGGATTAGGATATTTATTGAAACCGCACCTTGATTACGACAATAGCTATTGCAATTATGAATGCACTGTATGCTCGGACGTATGCCCTAACCATGCTATCAAGCCATTAACTAAGGAAGAAAAAGTAACAACCCAGGTAGGAATTGCCCATTTCTTTAAAAACAGATGTATTGTAGAGATTGATGGTACCGACTGTGGGGCTTGTTCCGAACACTGTCCGACTCAGGCTGTAAAGATGGTTCCCTACAAAGGTGATTTAAGAATTCCAAAAGTAGAACCTGAAATCTGTATCGGTTGCGGAGGATGCGAATCTATATGTCCGGCCAGACCAGACAGGGCCATCATTGTTAAGGCAAATGTAGTGCATCAGTTTGCATCTAAACCAAAAGTGGAAGAAATTAAAGAAATCGAAGTAGACGAATTCGGATTTTAGCCTTTCATCTTTTGTTCCTTATTAAGTAAAGAAGTACCTTTGCGTAAAATTTGACCGAATGAAATTCGAATTACAATACAAAGATACGAAGACAAATGCGAGGGCGGGCTTAATTACTACCGATCACGGGGTAATTGAGACGCCTATTTTTATGCCAGTTGGTACACAAGGGTCTGTTAAGGCTGTACATATGACCGAGCTGAAAGATGATATCAAGGCTCAGATTATCCTTGGTAATACGTACCATTTATATCTGCGTCCCGGATTGGAAATCCTTGAACAGGCTGGTGGTTTGCATAAATTTAATAGCTGGGATCGTCCCATCCTGACTGATAGCGGAGGTTTTCAAGTGTTCTCGCTTGCAGAAAACAGAAAGCTGCATGAGGAAGGAGCCGAATTTCGTTCTCATATCGACGGATCTAAACACATGTTTACTCCCGAGAAGGTGATGGATATAGAGCGTACTATAGGAGCTGATATTATTATGGCATTTGACGAGTGCTGTCCGGGTGATGCCGATTACAATTATGCAAAAGAGTCGCTTGGTCTTACCGAACGTTGGCTTGATCGTTGTTTCGAGCGTTTTAACAGCACCGATCCTAAATATGGATATAGCCAAAGCTTATTTCCAATTGTTCAGGGCTGTGTGTATCCGGATCTAAGAATTCAGGCAGCAGAGAATATCGCTGCAAAGGAAGCCGACGGTAATGCTATCGGTGGATTAGCTGTTGGAGAACCCACGGAAAAGATGTACGAAATGATTGAGGTAGTAAACGAAATACTGCCTAAAGATAAACCTCGTTATTTGATGGGAGTTGGCACACCGGTTAATTTGCTGGAGGCGATTGAACGTGGTGTTGATATGTTCGACTGCATCATGCCTACGCGCAATGGCCGTAACGGTCAACTATTTACCAGATACGGAACAATGAATATGCGGAATCAGAAGTGGGAAAACGATTTCTCTCCTCTTGATACAGAAGGAACTTCATATGTTGATTCTCTTTATAGTAAAGCCTATGTACGCCATCTTTTCAAAACAAACGAACTGCTTGGTTTACAGATTGCTTCTATTCACAATCTTGCTTTTTATTTATGGCTGGTTGGTGAAGCCCGTAAACATATAATAACCGGCGATTTCTCTTCATGGAAAAGTGGTATGGTTATTCAACTATCAAACAGGTTATAATTTATGAAATATAAATTAAAGCGGATCGATAAATACATTATCAAACAGTTCCTTGGAACGTATGTATTTGCTATTATATTAATTATTTCCATATCGGTTGTATTCGACATCAATGAAAAAATTGATAAGTTCCTTCAACCAAATGTGCCGCTTAAAGCGATTGTAATGGATTATTACATGAACTTTGTACCTTATTTTGCAAACTTGTTCAGTCCTTTATTCACCTTTATTGCAGTAATCTTCTTTACATCGAAACTGGCGGACAATTCCGAAATTATTGCCATGCTCGCAAGTGGAATGAGCTTTAGAAGGTTAATGATGCCTTATGCTGTTTCTGCGGCGATAATAGCCATTGTAACGTTTACGTTGAATAGTTTCATAATTCCACCGGCAAACAATACCCGTATCGATTTTCAAAATAAGTATATAAAGAACAAGGAAATGACATACGCCAAAAATGTTCAGTTGGAAGTCGAACCTGGTGTTTTTGCTTACTTTGACCGATATGAAGCACGATCCAATATGGGTTATCGTTTTTCATTGGAACACTTTAAGGATAAAAAGCTTATTTCCCGCCTTACCGCCAATTCAATTAAGTATGATTCCCTTTATACCTGGACGGTTATCGATTACATGATACGTGATTTTAAAGGAATGAAAGAAACTATTCGTAGCGGGAGCCGTCAGGATACGACTCTAACAATTGTTCCTTCAGATTTTCTGATATCAGTTAACGATTGCGAAACAATGACAACCCCCGAGTTGAATGTCTACATTAACCGGCAAAAGAAAAGGGGGATTGGAAACATCCAAACATTTCAAATTGAATATCATAAACGTTTTGCAACTGTAATGGCTGCATTTATTCTAACAACGATAGGCGCAGCCCTCTCGTCGAGGAAAATAAAAGGAGGAATGGGGCTAAATATTGGTATTGGTCTGGCTCTTAGCTTCTCTTACATCTTATTTATGACTGTAACATCCACATTCGCAATTAATGGCTATGTTAGCCCAATGGTGGCTGCATGGATCCCCAACGTTATTTACACTGTTATTGCGATATTTCTTTACAGGAGAGCTCCCCGATGAGTATATCTGTATTAATTTCTGATTAATAGGCCAATCAATAAAAAAAAGAAGAGGGTGAATCAATAATACGATTCACCCTCTTTTCATAATCATTTGTAGATTAATTTTTACTTAATTCATTGGAAATTTCATCGGGAGCAACATTTACTGCAACAATTACTCCTTGGTCGTCAATCAGAAAGTTTTTAAATCCTTTTTTTAAGGCATACTTTCCATACAACTCCGATTCTGTTCCCATTCCATCACGAAATTGATTCTCTTCATTCAATCTGTCTGTTTTAACTGTTTCAGCAAAAACAGATGAACTCTTATCAAAAGAGATTGAAATCATTTCAATTTCTGAGGAACTCAACTTTTTAACCTCATTCCACAACTGAATGTTTAGTGCCCTCGATTCCGCATCATACGCAGCCCAAAAATTTAATAGCGTGTATCTACCGGACCGATTTTGAAAACTGAACTCTCGTTCGTTTTCCAAGGACTCTATTCTCGGAGCAAGATTTCCCGGAGTATTTCCTTCAGATAGTCTTGCTTTTTTTGTAGAAGCAGACATAACCAATATGCCTACTGATACAAGGAGAACATAAGCTCTAACCTTCATAATGTAATTTTTACGTTAAACTTAATCGATTTAAAAAATAAAATCATACACAATAGTCCTCTTTATAAGAAGGATGCAAAGAACTTTATTACTAAACCGACTCCTGATTTTCAGGAAAGTAAAACTAACTAATTCTTTCTCTAAAGAATTGGTTTTGTTGTTTTACGACGGCAAATATAGATCCAATTTGGGTAATTATCCAAATATGGTAACACTTTTCTACTTAAAAACAAGTATTTTTATATGTTTAAGGGAATAAAGAGACTCTAAAATGTATGTTTGATAACACAATACAATTCATAATGTCACTTCTATAAAGAAAAAGAAATACATATATATAATGATCTAATTACAAATTTTAGAAGAATTCTTCATGTTCATATACATGCTTTTTGTTCTGCAAATGAGAACCATCACAATAAGGTTGATTTTTTGAGTTACCACATCGGCATATCGCACACATTTCTCTCATAACAACGATTCCGTCGGGAGTTATAACCTTTACCGGACCATGAACAATTACCGGACCCTTCTCTATAATCTTCATCTCAACCACAGGTTGTAATATACTTTTCTCATTCATATTTCTCTGATGTATTTATCCAACCTAAATAAATAACATCACAAAGCAATAATAAGTTTACTTTGATAAGAATACATCGTGATTAAATTATGTTTAATTCCATTAATTGATTACATTTGGCGGACAATTTATTTTATTACCTATTAAACTTCTTTACATTATGAAAAAAGAATTAACAGCAATCTTTGGTTGCCTTTTATTTCTTGCGGCTTGTTCCGAATCTGTTTCTGAAAAGAAAGCTGCATCTTTAGACTGTTCGTGCAACAAAGACTCTATGCAAGTTGTGATGAATCTTCCCCAAAAAGTGAAACCCGAATTTGTTTCGGCCTATAAAGTGTCATTTAATAAGTGTGCCGCCGAGACACTAAAGGAACCTGGTTGCTTGGTTTACGAAGTTTATCAGTCGTTCGACGACAGTACATTATTTTTTATTACTGAAACATGGGCTAACAAAGGAGAACATCTCAAACATATGGAGACTCCTCATTTAAAGGCTCTTATTGAAGAGACTAAAAATATGGGAGACTCCGGAGATACAAGAAAGAGTGCAGAAATCTATGTTTGCAAAAATGTAAACTAACACTTTTTCTTTGTCATAATTTCCAATACCAGCCTATCGGTTGCCTCCATACCAGAGGAACCGATAGCTGTAAGATTAGCGATCGATATATCTACATCTTCGTCAATAATTCCTTCCGACGATGACACAACTTTATTTTCAATAGCCATAAGAGCAGATAACATAGCGGTTGATACTCCACTGGAGACTTTCATCGAGCAACTTGGTTTTGCTCCATCGCAAATCATTCCGGTAATATTTCCGATCATATTCTTAATAGCGAAAGATATTTGAGTTTTTGTACCTCCCATCAGGTAAGTGATTCCGCAACTCGCCCCTGTAGCAGCCACAACGCATCCGCACAATGCTGATAAACGTCCCAAACTTTGTTTTATATAGATAACCATTAAGTGGCTCAATGTAAGCGCGCGGATTAGTTGTTCTTTTGAACACTCAATATCGTCGGCAAAACTCAATACTGGCAAGGTAGCCGCTATGCCTTGATTACCACTTCCCGAATTACTCATTACAGGAATCATGGCTCCGTCCATACGCACATCACATGCCGCAGATGTCATCGCCAACATATGTGTAAGCGCAGAATCACCCAGAAATCGTTTCCCATTCACCCCTGTAACTGTTTTACAAACTGAATGTCCAAAATTACCCTGAGCCGATGATATGGCAGCCTGACGATTTAACTCAGCCGATTGAAGTATGAACTGAATATCATCAATAGTAGCTTCGGTCGCAAATTCATAAACAGATGCAAAAGTTAAATTACATTCTTCCTCTTTTCCATTTTCTGAAGAAGCGTCTATTTGCTGGTCAAGCAATACATTATTGTTCTTTTCAATATAAACGATATGTGTATGTTCTTTAGTTATTATAACTTTGGCAAATTCCTCTTCATAATGACAAATAACTTCTATATAAAGTTTATCTACCTGTTCTTTCAAGGAAATCTGAATACACTTCTTTTCTATCAAGGCTTTTCCGTTGGTTAAACTTTCTGAATCTACATCACGTAGCACCTCCAATCCGTAGGCAGACTTTCCAACAAGAGCTCCTAAGGCTATGGCTATCGGTAATCCAATCATACCTGTTCCGGGAATCCCTACTCCCATCGCATTCTTTAAAACATTGGCACTTAAGAAAACTTCAATTCTTTGTGGCGTTTTACCCAGCACTTCTGATGCTTTTGCTGAAGCCAGCGCTACGGCCATAGGTTCTGTACATCCTATAGCAGGTACCACTTCTCGTTTAATCAGCTCTATTATTTGTTTTTGAAAAGTAATATTCATGTTATCTTCATTTAGAATAGTTAAACGCAAAGGTATTTATTATTTCTTTCCTCCCAATCTTATCAACATGATTTCTGATTATTGCATAGCATGTAACGGTTTTGTAATATTTATTTCATTCGGGCGAAATAAAATAAGCCTTCATTTGCATAAAATAATTATATTTGTATTAAACTATATAACAGATTGAACTATGGCGACTACCCGTATTCTTGTTGTAGATGATGAAGAGGATTTATGCGAGATTTTAAAGTTTAACCTTGAGATAGAAGGTTATGATGTAGATACGGCTTTTAGCGCTGAAGAAGCTTTAAAAAAGGATATCTGCTCGTACAACTTACTTTTATTGGATGTAATGATGGGCGAAATATCAGGTTTTAAAATGGCAAACATGCTTCGTAAAAACGAACGAACGGCCAAAATGCCTATTATATTTCTAACAGCCAAAGACACTGAAAACGACCTTCTTACCGGGTTTAATTTGGGTGCGGACGACTATATTTCTAAACCTTTTTCGATTCGTCAGGTCGTAGCCAGAGTTAAAGCAGTGTTAAGACGTACCGTTGCAAAAACAGTTCAATCAGAACCTGAATCGTTAGTTTATGAAACACTAATCCTGGATATCAAACGAATAAAAGCGTCTGTTGATGGTGAAGAAATTCCTTTAACTAAAAAAGAATTTGAGATCCTTAAACTTTTACTGGAAAATAAAGGCAATGTTTTTTCCAGAGAAGAAATCCTTTCACGAATCTGGAAAGATGAAGTTTATGTGCTTGACCGGACTATCGATGTAAATATTACTCGTTTACGCAAGAAAATAGGGGTTTATGGAAAGAATATTGTAACACGGTTAGGGTTTGGTTATTGCTTTGAAAATTAATAGTAAAGATAATGGTGCAAGTAGAAAAAACAACTAACAACAGGGTGCCTTTCAGCCAACGGCTCTTTTGGTCTGTCTTTTCAATGTTTTTAGGATTCACTTTCTGTTTTCTACTCTTTCAATTCCAAAGGGAAAAAGAGTTTGCCCAAGATAAACTGAACAACATACTTGACAATTACAATTATCAGATTTATCAATGTACCAATAATTCGGCTGACATTGATTTGGCTGTCTCTAAATTTTTAACTGAAATACCTCAGAAAGAGCTTAGAGTAACCATAATTGAACCATCTGGTCATGTAATTTTTGATAATATACACCCGGAAGAATTAGACAATCATAATACGCGAAGTGAAATAAAAAAAGCCAGACTAAATAATAAGGGATTTGCTATTAGAAAATCAAGTTCTACAGGTCTGAAGTATTTCTATTCCGCAAGTAAAATAGGAAATAATGTTTACCGTTCAGCTCTCCCGTACGATACCTATGTAAAGAGTGCCTTGACTATTGATAAAGATTTTATATACTTCATGGTACTGATGACTGTAATCTTTTTTGTAGTCCTTTCTCGTTTTACATTCAGTATTGGCCGTACCATTTCAAAGCTTCGCAATTTTGCACAGAACATGGGAAAAGATCGGGTTTCTGAAACCTCTTATATCTTTCCAAATGACGAATTGGGTGATATTTCTCAGAATATTGTTACATTGTATCACAAACAACAAATGGCGAAGAATGAGCTTTCGATGGAGAGAGAAAAACTTATAAAGCATTTTCAATATTCGAAGGAAGGATTTGCAATGTTTAGTGCTGATGGTAAAGAAACGCTCTCTAATATCCTTTTTATTCAGTATGTAAATATTATTTCCGATAAACAGATTAGACAATCGGAAGAAGCAACTTCTATTCCTGAGTTGGAAGCAATCCAAGCCTTTCTTAAACGAAACAAAAACGATTTGAACAGAAAAAAAGTACTTAGAGAGTCTGTTACGGTCGACAAAAATGGTAAAATATTCCTGGTAGAGTGTATTTTATTTTTGGATAGCAGTTATGAGTTGTCTTTAAGTGATATTTCACGCCAGGAAGAAGAGAGCCGGATGAAGCGCCAACTTACTCAAAATGTAGCACACGAACTAAAGACTCCGGTCAGTAGCATTCAGGGATATCTGGAAACCATTTTATCTAATCCGGACCTGGCTCCCGAAAAACGTCAGTTTTTTATTGAACGGTGTTATTCTCAAAGTACACGCCTAACAGGTTTGTTGAGAGATATCTCTGTCCTTAACCGATTAGATGAAGCATCGGACATGTTCGATCTTGCCGAAATCAACATTTCCAGACTTATTGGAGAAATAGAAAATGAATGTTCTAAGGATATGTCAGACAAACAAATTGAGTCAAAATTAATTCTTCCCGGTAATCCAATAGTTTACGGTAATTATTCTTTGCTGTACTCCATATTCCGTAATCTTTATGACAACGCTATAGCATATGCCGGCAATAATATTACTATAACAATAAATTGTTACAAAGAAGATCCTAAATATTATTACTTTAGTTTTGCCGATAATGGTATCGGGATCTCAGAAGAGCACATCAATCGTATCTTTGAACGTTTTTATAGGGTTGATAAAGGTAGAAGCCGAAAAGTTGGTGGAACAGGCCTCGGTCTTTCAATAGTGAAGAACGGAGTTAATTTTCATAAAGGACAAATCCTGGCAAAAAATCGTCCCGAAGGTGGCCTCGAGTTTCTTTTTACAATAAAGAAACGTATCTAGATCACGTTACGAATATTGCTCATATTTGGCAATAAAGACACAAATAAAAAGAGGGCATCAATTTTTTTGTTGCCCTCTTTTTTATTAAATTATAGTACGAAAGTATTTTATTGTTTCTTTAAGCCCATCTTCTAAAGCTATATTAGGCTCCCATCCCCCCAACTTCTCTTTTGCAAGAGAGATATCTGGTTTGCGTTGTTTGGGGTCGTCACCCGGAAGAGGTCTGAAAACTATTTTAGACTTTGTTCCAGTCAGCTTAATAATAAGTTCGGCCAACTCAAGCATGGAAAACTCACCTGGATTTCCAATATTAACAGGTCCGGTAAAATCATCACCAGTATTCATCATCCGAACCATACCTTCAATAAGGTCGTCTACATACTGAAAGCTACGTGTTTGAGTGCCATCACCATAAATAGTAATATCTTTATTCTGAAGTGCCTGAACGATAAAGTTTGAGACTACTCTACCATCGTTCGGACTCATACAAGGTCCGTATGTATTGAATATTCTTATAATCTTTACCCTCACATCATTCTGACGGTGATAATCCATAAACAACGTTTCTGCACACCGCTTTCCTTCGTCATAGCACGACCGGGGACCAATTGGGTTTACATTACCCCAGTAACTTTCTGTTTGAGGATGTTCAAATGGATCGCCATATACCTCACTTGTGGACGCTTGTAAAATTTTTGCTTTTTTTCTTTTAGCCAGCCCCAGCATATTAATTGCCCCCATTACCGAAGTCTTGACTGTCTGGATTGGATCAACCTGGTAATATACAGGCGACGCAGGACAAGCCAAGTTATATATTTCATCAATCTCGGCAGAATAAGGCGAAGTGATATCGTGACGTACTAATTCAAAATAAGGATTCTTCTCAAGATGAAGTATATTATTTACTGATCCTGTAAAATAATTATCCAGGCAAATAACGTAATTTCCTTCTTCTAACAAACGGGCACATAAATGAGACCCTATAAAACCAGCACCACCAGTTACTAATATTTGCTTCATTACTTTATATTTTTAATAATCCATACGATAAGGAATATCCGACCTATACTTATTAACATCCAGGAAAGGCATTTTGGGGTAAATCAGATCCAGATATCGTAAATCAGGTGTTCCCGGTACAACCTCTACCCTAACCTTCTCGATTCCCTTACTAATAAACCCAAGCAATTCTGCTGCGCTATAAGAAATATCTACAATGCGACTTTTTTTACGTGGTCCTCTGTCCGTTACACATACGATCACACTCTTAAGGTTACTAAGATTTGTTACACGCAAAAAAGTTCCAAAGGGATGAGTACGATGCGCTGCGACCAACTCTTCCGCATCATGAACCCTTCCGCTGGAAGAAACCTTCCCATGAAATCGTTTATGATAATAGGATGCCAAACCCTCTTCCTGTGCATGTGCTCCATCCAAGCTAACCCAGACAAATAACAAAATTTTAAAGAAACGCTTGAGATAGGTCATATTCAACTTATTATAGAACGCAAAAGTAATTTTAATTTCTTAAAATTAGCAATTTCTTATCAATTCTTTCTACTTAAAATGTATTTTATATTGATATTTAGCATTATTAGCCATAATGTGAAAAAACATTTTAATGTTATCAATCAACTTTTTCATTCCATATTTAAATAAAGTCCATTTTTTTCCATAGTTTTGTATCTTATTGAATGTATAAATATAAAGTAAAAAGACAATGTTCAAAAACAAGACCCTTTGGATTATTATCGCCGTAGTTTTAGTTCTTTTCTTTTGGGTAAGAGGCGTTTACAACTCGTTGGTTACACAGGATGAAAGTGTAAAGACAGCATGGAGCCAGGTAGAGAATCAGTATCAGCGCAGATTGGACCTTATTCCCAATCTGGTAAATACAGTAAAAGGATATGCATCGCACGAACGTGAAACTCTTGAAGGAGTAATAAATGCGCGCGCAAATGCTACAAAAACGACAATTGATCCGTCCAACCTTAACGAAGAAACAATGAAACAGTTTCAGGCTGCTCAGGGTGAATTAAGTAATGCTCTGTCTCGTTTGATGGTTGTTGTAGAACGTTATCCGGATTTGAAAGCTAATCAGAATTTTCTTGAACTGCAAGCTCAGTTAGAAGGTACAGAAAACAGAATATCTGTAGAACGTAAACGTTTTAATGAAACAGCTCAAAGTTACAACACCAATATCCGCAGTTTTCCTACAAATATTCTTGCCGGCATGTTTGGGTTCCAGCCAAAAGCTTACTTCGCTGCTGAATCGGGAGCAGAGAAAGCACCAACTGTAGAATTTTAATTTGTAATCTATGTTTCTAAATAAAGTAAAGAATACAAGCAGACGGGTAGCCTGTCTGCTTGTGTTATTTTTAACAATCTGCAGTTATCAGTCGCAAGTTAAAGCTGCTTCATACACCGTTGAAACAGTTCCCAATACACATTTGAGTGACAGAAACAACCGGGTGAGTAATCCGGATGGAATTATTCAACCCGAAGATGTATCTAAAATTAACCAAATGCTGCAATTTGTGGAGGACTCTCTTACGATTGAAATTTCTGTTGTGGCTGTTGAGTCAATTGGAGATGCCGATGCGCGGATGTTTGCAACAGATTTGTTTAAGCACTGGGGGATTGGAAAGAAAGGTGAAGATAATGGGCTGTTAATTTTACTTGTTACAGACCCTGCGCAACGTGCAGTTGTTTTCGAAACAGGATATGGTATCGAAGGAATTCTTCCGGATGCAATCTGCTATCGTTTACAACAAAAATATATGATTCAAGATCTTAAGGCGGGCAACTTTAGTTTAGGAATGGTAAACGGAGTAGCCGCGGTTGG
>JAGPJL010000109.1 GCA_018054455.1 Parabacteroides sp. | reverse complement strand
CAAAATGGGCATCAATCTGATTGTTTTCTTTTACCGGTACTGCTATTTTCATTTTTTATCTTATTTGTAAATCCAATTAATAATCTTATTCTATCGAATATCCGGTATAAAACCAGACAATACGTTCATACGGATAAAAACAAATTATTAACGTCAAAAAGAATTACACATCAATAATTATCACCGCAAAGGTATAAATAGTTTTGAACTTATGTTCTTTTTAATTTACTGTTTTATCGAAAAACAAAACAAAAAAATCCCCGACCTATCCAATGATAAATCGGGGATGGTTCTTTAATACAGGTCATTATCTTCGTTTATCGGAACGGCCAGTACTTTTTGTATTGGTATTACTTTTGGTACTGCTGTCGTCATTACTTCTTACGTTACTCCGTGAGCTGCTGTTAGCGTTACTCCGGGTTTCGTTTTGAGGCGTGCTACGCATTTGTTTTTGAACTTTTACTGGTTGTCCAATTTTCTTGCCGTAGTAATTCGTACTTTGTGAATCTTTTTCGGCTTCCGATCTGTTGCTCTGCTGCCGCTGATTTGCGTTTTCATTCACCTTTTCCCTTTGATTGGCATTACCTCTTTCGTTCACATTACCGCGATCATTGGCGTTGCCCCTTTCATTCACATTACCCCGATTGTTGGTATTACCTCTGTCATTTGTATTACCCTGTTGGCGAGGTGTAACAGCATTGTTGTTTGGCTGCTGACGGTTTACATTTGCATTGCCTGCAGAACGGGATGACCGTCCCCCTTGTGCCGGTTGAATCTGCCGCGCTTTGTCTTCTTTCGAATATTTAAACTCACGGCCGTTTCTTATACTTTCGTCATTCCAGTCACGAGCACGCTTTCTTTCATTTTCTCTCCAGAAAAACGCACTTCTGGTATTTTCGTTATAACCTCTTACGTAAGGAATATTACTCCGGTCGTAGTAGTCACGATAATAATATCTCGGATAATTGGATACATAGTAATGATGATGATTCCATGGTTTAAATACACCAACGTTCAGTGCTATAGAAAAACAATCATAAAGATTAAAACCGGCATAAATAGAAGGAACTACCCGCGAATAGCGCCAGTAACCATTGTCCAGATAAATAAATTGCCGGAGAGAAAGGTCGTAATAACATTCGATATCGGGCAAATAATAATACCGGACACCCTGATAATAGGGAGGAGCCCATTCTGGATTATCATACCGAACCTGTTCGTCCGATGATACATAGTATGGAGTTGTACAAGAGGTAAACACAGATGCAAACAGTGATATTACCGCCACAAGTCCAAGTTTTACTAATCGTCTCATATTTTTATAGTTTAAAGTGTTTAAATCAAAAACAAATGCAAACTCTTATATATATAGATACAACAAAATGGCAAAAGTTATTTACCTGCTAAATTAATTAAAAAAAATTAACAAACAAGCACACACCCGTAAATAATGCCCAAAGGAATAGTATTACCTTTGCAGCTTATTTTAAAATTAAATGTATGAGTGAAATTTCCAACTGTCCGAAGTGCAATATGGACAACACCTATTTTGATGGTACCACCAATGTGTGTCCCGATTGCAGTTATGAATGGTCTGAAAATGAAGAAACAGCTTCATCTGATGTCGCAAAAGACAGCAATGGAGCTGAGTTAACGGATGGCGATTCCGTTACAGTAATTAAGGATTTAAAAGTTAAGGGCTCGTCGATGGTAATCAAACGAGGCACCAAGGTAAAGAGCATCCGGTTGACAGAAAACCCTGAAGAAGTAGACTGTAAGATAGATGGCAGCAGCATCGTTTTAAAAACATGCTTCCTTAAAAAATAACAAAAGCAGTTTTTGCATGAATCATCCGTTCTAAACTGATTTGAAATGCAAAAACTGCTCTCTTTTATTTCCAAGCGCTGATCCTTACTTATTTATTTACGAAAGCTTGCCCGTAATTTTTCGTACACTTTAGCGTATCTTTCCTCGTTAAGCCCTTTCAAAGGGTAGTCTTTAGCAGGAAGTATCGGAATCACTTTCGCAGGATAATCTTTGGCCTCGTAAATATTTCCGCAAATGGTGCTGAATGCCTTCCCATCCACCGGTTGATAATAAGGCTGGATACATTCAATCCCAACACGGCGTGGCTGAGCAGCATGCAGAAAAGCCTCATCTCCTCCGTAAAATCCTAATTTCTGAAGCCAGTAATTAGTTTGCAGAGACATAGGAAGAATCCATTCGATAGTCGGAAATTGTTCCAAAATCCATTTAATGTGTTCTACACCCTTAATTGCTTTTTCCTCTTTGATCAAAACCCGTTTTCCTTTGGGAGCAGGCTCCACATAGTCATTGCAAAGATTGGTAATATACATATCCTCCGGCTTAACCGAATTAAGCGTAACATACGTAATATGATTAAATAAATCGCGTGCCTCCACATTACGGCTGCGTTCTCCGTGATCTTCGGGGAAACGACGAAAATAGTAGTCGGCAAACATCGCATACTCGGTTGCCGTATCAGACCATTGCAAATTTGAATCCTCTCCTATAACCAATAATCTGGCAGTACCTGCCGCTTTCAAATCTTTAGATCTCATGTATTGTTTGTTTGATGGGTGTAAAAGTAGGCATTCCTTTTCAAACGATCATAAAAAGGACATACTAACAGGCTGTTATTTTTGTTTCACCCAAATAAGTTTAGACGTATCATAACCTCTTTCCGTAGCCTTATCCAGCAACATTTTAATTGTTTCCTCGGGCAATTGCGGTGTACGGCTTAATATCCAGAGGTATTTATCAGAGCTGCTTCCAATCAGCACATAAGCATAATTGCGTTCGTCCAGTTCAAGAATGTTGTAGTCTCCATAAAACCAAAGAAAAAACGCTACCTCCAGCTTTCCGGGCTCCTTCGGATCAGGCTGTCTGGCCTTTCCTTCGGCTGTTTTGAACTTTCCGTTCAAGTCGCCCTTATAACCACTGTTCAACACCCTGATTTTTCCGTCTGGCCTCATCGAATATTCGGCGGTCACACCCACCATATTCCGTTCAAATGGATGATCAAACCGGGCTATCTCGTACCATTTGCCGAGATAGCGTTTCAAATCAAGCGACCGTACTGTCTGCGTATTGATCACATGCTCCTTCCCTGATTGAGAACAGGCCGTAAAAAAAGGCAAAACTATAAGCATACTGGTAAAAAAGAATGTCTTCATGCAGCTCTTTAATTATAGCTATACAACCTATTTATCCCTGTCCAGGTTCATTATTTTGATAACAAAAACGCTGCTTGGAATCTCAAACGCATCTTTTATGCATTGGGTAACCGCCTGCATCGTTTCATCAAACTCACCAAATACATGCGTAGACATGCTGTTCGGTTTTACCGTGATTGCCGGATTGGCAGAAAGAGATGCTATAAACCGCTTGATTGTTGGTTTGTAATCTTCCATCAGCGGATAGTAACTGATATCAATGGATACTTTCATATGCTTTAAATTATTTGTTTCCAAAAATACTTATTTATTTCCGTTATTGCGCTTGTTCAGCAGTTTTTCGGGAATAGGTCATCGTTGATTTGTTATTTGAAGAAAGAAACGTTTTTTGATTCTTTCACTTCATCATCTCCGGATCTTAGAGGTCTGATGACAAACATATAAGAACGCTCCACAGGTGAAATTGTGTATTCCGAATGAACGGGAGCACCCCATGTATTGTCTCCTCCAACTCCTTGCTGCATCAGATCAATATTAAACCATACCAGATCTCGTTTCTCAAGCGAACCTCCATGCCGGTGTTCAATATCCATAGGAACATACTCCAAATCCTCCTGCAACAGGTTCCACGCGCTTACAGAAAGGGGCACATTGCTGCCCGCCATAATGCCTGTTCCATCCTGATCTCTTAATGAGGCCCATTCCACATCGCTTTTATTTCCACTCTCCTGCGGACGGTTGTAACGGTGAAGCTGACTCCATACATCTCCGCTGTACAAACCAACCAGCTCTCCGCTTTTACGGTCCATATAACTTTCTCCAGGCCCCCGGCCCAACCAGGTAAACTTATCAAAAGACTTATCCAAAATCACCCGCATACCAAATCTGGGCATTTCAGAAAGCACTTTGTCGTCTGCTGGCGTAAAATGCATCTTAACCTGCAAGGCTCCATCACCGGCTATGCAATATCGAAGATCTATTTTACTCTGGTTTACCACGCAGGTCGAACTTATCGTCACTTTATCACGCTCTGCCGCAATCTTAAAGTCCGACATTTTAAATTCTGGCTTATGCCATTCTTTACAGCGTAAATGCGCCTTGTTGGCAATATCATTATCGGTCATTCCTCTCCAAAAATTAGGAACCAGACCACTCTTTATCAACTCCTTTCCTTCAACAACCATCGAGGTCAACTCTCCCCTTACCGAAGAGAACACGTATATCGCTTTGGAAGTTGTTACAGTTACTGTTGTATCGTTCTGTTGAAGCACGGGTTGCTCCTTTATACCTGCATATTCAGGTTCTTTATACCAGGGAAGCTGCCACTGCCCGACCGACACAACAAAATCTTTATCAGCATATACTGCAGCCTCTTTTAAACGAGCGGTAAGTGTCAGGTAATAGTGTGTAGCCGGGGCAATAAGCGGTTTTTTGAAATCAATGGAAATCACCGAACTGCCATGAGGTTTAATGAATGGGAAATCTATCGAACCCGAGTCCAGCACAATGCCGTCCGCCTCTAGTTTCCACTCCAGCTTGTACTTATCCAGTGTGGTAAAGTCGAAATAATTCTTTACTTTAATCTCGTTTGCCGAAAACTGCACCGGTTCAAATTGGATCCCGGCGTATGTCTTCTTAACCTGCGATGCGTGGGGATGAGGAGTTCTGTCCGCCGCCATTAATCCATTCTGGCAAAACGTAGTGTCGTTCTTTATTCCCACAAAACCCAAATCGCCTCCATACAACCATATATCGTTTCCTTTCTCATCCTTTCCTTTAAAACCCTGGTCAACCCAATCCCAGATAAAGCCCCCCTGAAGCTGTTCGTGTGCGCGGATTATGTTCCAGTAATCATCAAAGTTACCTACGCTGTTACCCATAGCATGCGCATACTCACACAAAATAAGGGGGCGAGGCTGACGGGAGTTAACGTATTGCATCAGCGCCCAGGGGCGTGCATACATGGGACAGTAAATATCCGATACACCCGTTATACCACCACCTTCGTATTGAACCGGACGTGTAGGATCAAAATTCTTTGTCCAATGATAAATCGTTTCAAAATTCTTGCCATAGCCCGATTCATTACCCAATGACCAGGTAATTACCGAAGTATGGTTGCGGTCACGCATAACCATGCGACTCATACGGCTCATAAATGCACCTTCCCAGTCGGCGTAATTTGCCAGCGTACTATCGGGATGATTTTCCATACCATGACTCTCTATATTCGCTTCATCAACCACATATAATCCGTATTCTGTACACAGTTCGTACCACTCCGAATAATTGGGATAGTGACAGGTTCTCACAGCATTTATTCCAAGCTGTTTCATCAGAACAATATCTTGAATCATACTCTCGCGGGAGATGGAGCGTCCTTCCAGCGGATCATGTTCATGCCGGTTAACACCCTTAATTTCTACGGCAACACCGTTCACCTGAAGCTGTCCCTGATGAATCCGAACATTCCTGAAGCCAAACTTATGAGCAAACGATTCCGCCACTTTACCTTGCTCCGTTAACGTAGTAACTCTCAACGTATAAATATTGGGAGTTTCAGCATTCCATGGTTTCACTTTGTTAATCGTAGTTGAAACCGAAAGGAGCGAATCCTTCGCCGAACGATAAGAAAGCAACTTTTCAAAAACAATCTTTGTCCCGTCAAGAACCTCCACCTTTATCTTTGTGCCCTTCTTACAACCTGCATTCGGCTTAAGTTCAAGTGCAAAATCTCCATTTGTAAAATCATCTTTCAGTCCGGCCACCAGTTTATAATCTTCCACACGAGAGGCAGCACGTTCTTCAATATATACATTCCGTTCTATTCCGCTGTATTTCCAATAATCCTGATCCTCCATATAGGAGCCATCACTATATCTGAAAACCTTTACAGCCAAGGTATTTTTTCCGTCACGCAAAAGTTTAGTCACACGAAAGCGGGCATCCAGGCGGCTGTCCTCGCTATAACCCACCTCAACACCATTCAAATACACGTAAAAAGCCGACTCAACCCCCTCGAAGGTAAGAAACAGCTCACCGTCACGGTTACCCGGATGATAGTCGAACGTACGCACATACGAACCCACAGGATTATAGGATGTAGGAACATAGGGCGGATTGGCCGGGAAAGGATAACGTGTATCCGTATAGATGGGAGCATCAAATTTTTGCAATTCCCAACTTCCGGGAACCTTAATATCGCTCCACGTCGAAACGTCGTAGCCTGTTTCATAAAATTTCTGAGGCGCTTCATCGTTGTTCTTTGCAAAGAAAAACTTCCAGGTTCCGTTAAGAGAAGTGCGCCTTACTTCCGAATGGGTAACAGCCCCTTCACTTGTAGCGCAGGGAACGATCCGCGCATACATTGGTTCACGGTTTTGCTGCCAGATTTTAGCGTCCTGCCAGGGTTGGGCATAGCTTCCTGCTGTTAGAAACAGCGCAGCCAAAGAAAAAAGAATGTGTTTCATATTTCATAATTTAGATTGAACAAAATAAAGTAACCAGCACAGGAACACTGAAGTCCAGCACACAACCATGATAAATCGACACCACCGCGTATTCCTTTCCCGCGCTTCGGGTTATGATGGGCAGTGTAGTATCAAAAGTCGTGGCTCCTCCTATCGATATGGCCGACAAAGGACCAAACCAGCGGCACACTACCGGTACAAAAAGCAAGGTAAATATTTCGCGCATTACATTACACAACAATGCAATGGTTCCAAGTTCAATGCCTTTGAATTCGGAAATAAAAATACTTGAAAGCGAATAATAAGCAAATCCCGATCCCACAGCCATCGATTCCGACCAGGAATAACTGATTAAAAGCGACACCACCAGACAGCCTGCCAAAGTACCCGCCATAGTCATAACCGGCAACAATGCCAGGCGTACATCGAGACGTCGCAGCTGAGCAACAAGTGTTTTGTCATTACCAAGCGAAATGCCCACACAGAACATCAGCAGGTAAAGAATATATGTACTAAGCGAAGAGCCTTCCATATCAAACGGAATCCATTCCCAGATACCGGCTAAACACCCAAATACAAAAAAACCGACTATAATAAGACTCCCTTTCATACGCTTCTTTTAGTTGGGCTTGTCCGCCTTATTAAACACCACAGCAACCACGAAGCAACCATACTGCCGGCAACCGAGAAAAGAAAAATAAGAAAAGCAGTCAGACCAAGTGTGCCCATTCCCCGGATAACTTCCGGATTGGATCCCACCTCAAGACCCAGCAAAAACAATAGTGTCCAGATAATACAGGTAATTAACCTTGGTAAAAAGTTGAAATTTCGGTTCGAAAGCAGGCGGCCCAATATGATTCCGCCGGCAATCACTGCAAAAATAGTCAGCATAAGCACATACCTCCTTTTCTGTTGTCAATAAGCAAAGGGGGTTGCCGAGTGGCAATCCCCTTCTTTGATGCTATGTAATTATTATAATGCATTGTTACTGTTAAGCTCCGTGCGGGGAATTGGATAGAAATTGTGCTTTGAAGCATCAAAGTTCGTACGACCCGCCGATTCAAGCGCAGATTTGGCAGTACCCCAACGGCGCATATCGTAGAAACGGAAATTCTCCAGCGGAAACTCCACTACACGCTCGTGCTCAATCTGAGTCTTCACTGCATCGTACGAAGTCCCTGACATCGCCGGCATATTACCATGCACCTGGCGTATCTCGTTAATCAAAGGAACAGCCTCGCTGCTGCGTTTCAGTTCGTTCAACGCTTCAGCTTTCATCAGCAATACGTTTGAATAACGCATCAAAGGAATGTTGTAGCCTGACTCTTCCTGATCGATATCGCTGTAATCCGGTAAAAACTTACGGAATACGGCGCGACGATTGGTTGTAAAGTAATCATCGTAATTCTGACCAAAAATCTTATTGCCAGACATAAAATACTCGTCATCAAAAATTAACGTTGCATAACAACGTTCGTCGTAACCACCCGAAAGGGAAGTCTTGCCCTCTTTCTTCAACTCATTAACCAGCTTGCCGGCAGGAGCAATCTCGTCCCATCCGCCAATCTCCTCAGAAGCAATCCAGTAATGAAGTTCCGTGTAGTAACGTGCCCCGTTGCTGCGATCAAGCGTGAACTGAAGTTCAAAAACCGACTCTTTGCTATTTTCGTTTGTACCGTTAAACATCCCCAGGAAATTGCTCTCCAGAGAATAACCCTTTACATTATCAAACGCTTCAAGGGCAGCCTTCAGGTCGGCGTCTTTTGTTGCTGGCTGTTCGTACGCACGTGTCAGATAAGCCCATCCCAGATAAGACCAGGCAGCACCCGAAGTTGCACGCCCGGTACGGGCACTTGTCTGTGTGGCCGGCAGTTTTGTAGCCTGCTTTAAATCGCGGATCACAGATTCCCAGCAAACCGCGCGTTCAGAAAGAGGAATATCCAGCTGGTTAGCCGAATTGATATACTCCTCGCGCAGAATAATTTTTTCCCAGTTAAGAAGCAATTTCATATGATAATAACCTCTCAGGAAAGTAGCTTCATTCACAATCTGGTCGCGGTAAGCCGGATCCATATCAATCCCGGAAACCATGGCAATCACCTGGTTGCAATAATTAAGACCCGTATAGTGAATGCGCCAGTATTCCGAAAGCTGCGTATTTGAATCGTTGTATGTAAAGTCGAACAACTTCACCCAATCTTCGTAGTTGGAAGCATCACGTCCAATAAGGATCATATCTTCGCGATATGCCTCCACTGGCCATTTCACTTCGGCAAACGCCCAGGTATCGGTTGAACATTCAAGCTGAGAGTAAGCTGCGGCAAGACCAGCTTCAGCATCTGTGGCATTGCGCCAGAAACTATCTGACGTAATCTTGTCCGGCGATTCGACAGTAAGGAAATCATCACATGAAACAAAAACCGCCGATGCGAATAGCAGGAATAAGGATACTATTTTTTTCATAACTGAATTCATTTAAAGGTACTTAGAATGATAGTTGAATACCGAACAGATACGACCGGGTAAAAGGGAAGATGTAATTATCAACACCCGTATCCAATACACTTTTACGAGAGAATTCCGGATCGATTCCTGAATAACCGGTAAGCGTACACAGGTTGTTTACACTGGCATACACGCGCAGGCGTTCCAGCTGCATCTTTTGCGTCAAAGCTTTGGGGAAGGTATAACCCAACTGAATCTGGCGAACCTTCACAAAGTCGGCTTTTTCGAGATAACGTGTGCTTTCGCGCGTATTTCCGTTCGGATCACTAAGAATGGCACGAGGCATGGTGTTGCTGTGATTGGATTCCGTCCATGCATTTAGGGTGGAAGACAAGAAGTTGCTTCCTGCACTCATGGCTTCATAGAAATAGTTTGTACCGTTATAGATCTCCGAACCCCATGCGCTACCAACGGTGGCAGAAAAATCAAATCCCTTCCAGCCAAGGTTTAAAAGCAAATTGGCTTCCAGAGTTGGAATACCCGAACCCGAATAAACCATATCATCTTCGGTCAGCTGACCGTCACCATTCATGTCCTTGAAACGTACATCTCCGGCAGCCGCATCCGGCTGGATAAGCACCTTCTGACCGTCAACCGTCGCAAAGTGGTTTTGTACCTCTGCTTCACTCTGAAAAATACCGTCCATCTGATACAAATAGTAGGCACCGATAGGCTTTCCAACGCGTGTCTGCGTAGGGAAATGAGCATCACCGTATTTCAGACCTGTACCATAAAGCACCTGGTTTTGGTTAGCCAGCTCCAATACACGATTCTTAGTCGTGGATAAGTTCATTCCTATTCCGTAAGTGATTTCACCTTTGGTCTCGTTCCATTTTAAATCAATTTCGAAACCCGAGTTGCGGATCTTGCCCACATTCAGTGTGGGATCGTCCAAACCAGCCGATGGAGCAAGCACTTTAGTAATAAGCAAATCGCTGGTAGTAGAATTGTAATAGTTTACAGAACCAGTCAGACGGTTATTTAACAACCCGTAATCAAAACCGATGTTCTTTGAATCCGTAGTTTCCCATTGCAGGTCGTTGTTAGCCATTCCGGTAGAAATACTTCCCGGCCAGGGAGTTTTGGAGTCACCCTGCACATAACCCTGCGATTTCTTATTCACAGTAGTAACCAAGGTCTGGAAGTCGTAATAACCAAGGGCACTCTCGTTACCAAGACGCCCCCAAGAAGCACGGAACTTCAATGAGTTTAACAAGCCATCCTTAGGGAAGAATCCTTCTTCAGAAATAGCCCAACCGATGGCAACAGAAGGGAAAAAACCCCAGCGGCGAGCCGACCCGAACTTTGATGATCCGTCGCGGCGAGCCGTTACCTGAAGCAGGTACTTATGATCGAACGAATAGTTTACACGGCCAAAGAAAGAAGCGCGGTTGT